>PLLL01000007.1:4712-4881 GCA_003141235.1 Dehalococcoidia bacterium | reverse complement strand
TTCGACCGTCTCATCGAATTTGGTGCGGGCGGTCTTTTTCACCAGCGCGACGGCTTCTTCCGGCTGATAGGCTTTCTCAGGGTCAACCAGTTTGGCTACTTCCAGATATTTTTTTCCTTGTTTTACCATGTTACTCCACCTTTATACCCATGCTGCGGGCGGTACCGGC
>PLLL01000007.1:0-4690 GCA_003141235.1 Dehalococcoidia bacterium | reverse complement strand
TTATCTCCACCGGTATGATGGAACCGGTCTGGCTGGCCGTCTTTTCGTTATACTCTTTGCAAAAGGCCATGATGTTGAGACCATGCTGGCCCAGTGCCGGACCTACCGGCGGCGCCGGGTTTGCCGCCCCGGCCGGAATCTGTAACTTGATGATTGTTTTTATTTTTTTTGCCATATTGTTTCTCCGGGAAACATTACAATTTATCTATCTGTAAAAAGTCAAGCTCCACCGGCGTTTCCTGGCCGAATAAGGAGAGAAGCACCTTGACTTTGCCTTTTTCTGTATTTATTTCGTCGACAACGCCCACAAAATCGATAAACGGGCCGTCTGTGACCCTGACGCTCTGCCCTTTGCGGAAGCCGACTTTGACCTTCGGGGCCTCGGCGGACATCTGCTTTAATATTTCGCCGACTTCCTTTTCCTGTAAAGGCGTGGGAGTGTTGCCGCTGCCCACAAAACCGGTAACTCCGGGGGTGTTACGCACGACACTCCAAGTATTTTCGTCCATTTTCATCTGGACGAGGACATATCCGGGGAGTATTTTCCGGGTCACGGTGCGCCGCCGTCCGGCTTTTACCTCTATCTCATCCTCGGTGGGTATCACCACCTGGGCGATTTCGGTGCTGTTGTCCATGAACTTAACGCGCTGTTCCAGGTTCTTCTTAACCCGGTCTTCATGTCCGGAATAGGTATGAATCACATACCATTTCTTGTCATTATCCGCCACAGTTTACCTCGCTACCTACTTTCACAGGGGAAACAACGACTATTCCGCACATCAGAGACCTCAATCCTCCCGGATACAAACCTTCACTTGGGGAGGAAAAGATTATTCACCAAGGCGGAAAAACCAAAGTCTAGCGCCCCCAGAACAATACCTGCAATAACGGTAACCAGCAAAACCAGACCGGTTAAGTAGGCTATTTCTCTTCTGGTGAGCCAGACTACCTTTTTTAGCTCGTTAACAATCTCGCTGATGTAGTTAAAGAGCCTGAAACCCTTCTTTTTAGTAACCGCTTGTTGCGTCATCGCCGGTAACTCGCTTTAAAACGGAGCGCAGCTCTACTTTGCCTCTTTAAACGGCCGGTGTACCCGGCAACGGGGGCAATATTTATTGAGCTCTAAACGCTGCGTATCGTTTTTCCTATTTTTACTTGTCGTGTAGACCCTCTCCTTGCATTCGGTGCAGGCAAGGTAAATAAGGCCTCTTGCTTCAGCTTTTTTAGCCATAGTTTATTCGATGATACGGCTTATGGAGCCCGCACCTACCGTTCTTCCTCCTTCACGAATAGCGAACCTTAGACCTTGCTCCAGGGCTACAGGGTAAATCAGCTTTATCTTTGCGTTGATATTGTCGCCGGGCATAACCATCTCAACACCTTCCGGCAGCTCAATGATACCGGTGACATCAGTCGTCCGGATATAGAATTGGGGTTTATAACCGTTGAAGAACGGGGTATGACGGCCGCCTTCATCCTTGGTCAGGACGTAGATCTGAGCTTCAGCATAGGTATGGGGTTTCATCGAGCCGGGGGCTGCCAGCACCATACCACGCTCAAGGTCTTCACGCTCTACGCCTCTTAACAACGCGCCGATGGCATCGCCCGCTTCGGCCTGGTCAAGCATCTTATGGAACATTTCCAGACCGGTGACAGTGACCTTGCGCGGTTCGTGCCGAAGACCTACAATTTCTACCTCATCGCCGACTTTAACTACACCGCGCTCAACCCTGCCCGTAGGCACGGTGCCACGGCCCTTGATGCTGAAAACGTCTTCTATGTGCATAAGGAAAGGCTTGTCTTTGGCACGCGGGGGCACCGGTATAAAGGCATCAACGGCGTCCATCAGTTTAAGGATACCGCCGCACCATTTGCATTCTCTCTTACCGCAGCCGCACTCCAGCGCTTTGGCAGCGCTGACGCGTATTACCGGCGCTTTTTCGCCGTTAAAATCATTCTTGGTCAGGAGTTCCCTGACCTCAACTTCTACCAGCTCCAGGAGCTCTTCGTCTTCCATCAGGTCAATCTTGTTAAGGGCGACGACGATGTAAGGAACCTGCACCTGATGCGCCAGCAGGACATGCTCTTTTGTCTGGGGCATGGGGCCGTCAGGAGCGCTGACTACCAGTATAGCGCCATCCATCTGGGCGGCGCCGGAAATCATATTTTTAATAAAGTCGGCATGTCCCGGACAGTCGATGTGGGCATAATGCCGCGTGGCTGTTTCGTATTCAACGTGCTGAATGGCGATGGTCATGCCCCTGGCCTTTTCTTCGGGGGCGTTATCAATGGTATCGAAAGGACGGTACGTGGCCGTACCAGCTTTAGATAACACCAAGGTTATTGCTGCGGTCAGTGTCGTCTTGCCGTGGTCGACGTGACCGATAGTACCTACGTTTACATGCGGTTTTGACCTGTCAAATTTCTGTTTTGCCATTTCATCCTCCCTTTTTTCCGAGCCCACAATCGGATTCGAACCGATGACCTCATTCTTACCAAGAATGCGCTCTACCGACTGAGCTATGTGGGCATCGTTTTCATTATACAGATTTTAATGACTATTTGTCTATACCTGCGTCGGTAAGTGCTTACATTATGGTGGAGGGAGCAGGATTCGAACCTGCGTAGGCCTTAGGCCGGCAGATTTACAGTCTGCTCCGATTGGCCGCTCCGGCATCCCTCCAAGTAAATCCCTTAGCTTGGAATCCAGCCCGAGAGAGGACTCGAACCCCCAACCTACTGATTACAAATCAGTTGCGCTACCATTGCGCTACTCGGGCACTATCAAACACAGCTAATATAAGTATACAGGTAACTTAAGTATTATAGATTCGGTGAACGTAAAAGTCAAGCTGACGAAAGTGTTACTCTCCTCCAAAGCAGCAGCATTTCCAGTTTGTCGATGCAAGGAGTATTATTGACTAAGTAATTAACGTTTGATGAGTGGTACTTATCCGGGGAGGTTGAAAATGGGTAAAAATAAGGCAATAATTACCGATAATTTGATGGGTATGCTTTCAGTCTCTCCTTTATCTGAAAAAGAATACGTATTGCATTATTTGACATATGAACGCATGCAATCTATTCCGACTGCCAATTTCAGCAGACCAATGTGTACTTTAAACGCGCTGGAGGAGTATGTAAAAGGAGAAAAGCGTGGAATAGGGTTTGAGCGTTTTCTCAGTATGTGGGCTCCATCCAGTGTCTTTATTAATCAAGCACCATCGGAATGTGGAATAAGCTTAAGTGATACCTTTCATGAAGGTTATTTTAGTTCTCCTTTATTAGCGACAGAGAAGTACTATATTCCCCAAGCATCGAATGTAGTAGTCCAGAAGGCTAAAGTAGCAAAGCTGTTGATGGCCACAAAAATTGAAGAGGTGAAAACCCTACCAGTACTTTCTGAAGATTATGAGAAATACAATGCTCGCAGCGACCGATGGTTTGGTTGGGCACTGGGTTTTGTTTTTATGTTTATTGGCGCCTTTATTTTAGCGGCGGTTTGTTTGTGGGTGGCTATCAGCAATAACGATTATTCATTAAAACTTATTGTTATCCCATTGATATGCGTTACCATCTTGGCCGTACTTTTATCTTTGGGTATAAGAGCCACAATCCGAAAACGCCGTGCAAGCAGAGTAAAACTTGCGGGGAAATCTTTCTTACGAACCAGACAGCAGTTTAGTCCTATCCCTGAAGTAGATATCCCCCAAGTTATGCCAGTGATTTCTAAACAAACCTTTAGCAAAAAAGAGTATGAAGTATGTCCCAACTGTCTTGGCAAAGCCAAGTGGGAATGGATTACAACTTGCTGGGATTGTAAGGGCAGCGGTCATGTAAAGCAGAAAAAGCTACACCCAGAGTATGCGGAAACCGGCCCAAACACGGAAGAGGTAGTAGAGGTTGAATGCCCGCGCTGCAAAGGGACCGGCCAGATGTCGATTATACATGTTTGTGTTATATGTCAAGGTCAAGGATCTCTGAACCTGAGCAATTGGGCAAATCGCTACAACAAGAAATATGCCACCCCATTTAACAAGCGTTTGGAAAAACTGCGTCCGCTTGTCTTGCCAGGTTTGGAGGACCTAAATCACAATATTAGTAGAATTAATGAGAAGCTAAATATCTGGAATAATAAGCTTGAGATAGCAGGCAAAGAAACTGGCCAAATTGGGTATGATTACGAAAAAGCCCCGCGCACATGGATTAGAGAGATTCATTCGAGTTGGATACGTTTGCAGAAGAAGGGGCTAAGCCCCGAAAATAGTGCAAAAAAGGACGAAATTGACAGGAAGTTTGCCGAGTTAGACAAAAAGAAAAATATGGCTACGGCAATAGACGCCTGGAAAGCAACAAACGACGTATTCATTTCACAAACAACATCCATTATCGATGAATCAGAAAGAAAGCTACTTATAAAGAAGAATAGCGAAATTAAGACAATGCGTGACATGGATGATCTTTACAAGCAACAGCAGGATAAGTTAAAGGGAAATCAAAACAAGCCATAACTTTATGGAAATAGACCTGGTAGCTCACTGCGGTGAGAGTGTAGATGGTTTTTATCTCAACACGCTTTGTGCCGTGGACGTTTGGAGCGGCTGGACGGAATGCCTGCCGGTATGGGGCAAATGGCAAGAAAAAGTGCGCCAAGCCGTCCACCACATGCGCCGGCGACTCCCTTTTCCCC
>PLLL01000068.1 GCA_003141235.1 Dehalococcoidia bacterium | reverse complement strand
TCTTGCCGCAGCCGCTCTCACCCACCAGACCCAGGGTCTCCGACTGCTTTAGCTTGAAAGTAACGCCATCGACGGCTTTAACATCGGCGACGTGTTTACGCAGCAGGCCGCGGGTAACCGGGAAATACATTTTAAGGTTCGTTATATCTAATACGGCATCGTTTGATTTGTCGTTCACTTATTTCTCCTTATTCAGATAACAGCGGACAAAGTGATTACGTTCACCAGCAGGGGTAAGTGACGGCCACGGTTCCCGCATGCATATATCAATCTTACTGGAACATCTGGGCAGGAAAGCGCAGGTAGGCGGCATATTAATCAGGTTGGGTGGTAATCCATCGATGGGGACGAGCTTCCGGCCTTCCTCTTCGTCGAGCCGGGGTATGCACTTAAGAAGACCTATCGTATAAGGGTGGCGCGGGTTGCCGAAGATATCTTTGGTGGTGCCCTCCTCGACGATGCGGCCGGCATACATNNACGATAACCAGCGAAGCGCGGAAATGTGTGACCATTTCCTTCATCATTTCCAGCAGCTGGGCTTGGGTGGTAACATCGAGGGCGGTAGTCGGCTCGTCAGCGATGAGGATTTTAGGGTTGCAGGAGAGTCCCATGGCTATCATTACCCTCTGCCTCATGCCGCCGCTGAAATGGTGGGGGTAATCATCGATGCGGCTGGCGGCGGCGGGAATGCCAACCAGGCCCATCAGCTCGATGGCCCTCTTGCGGGAGGCGTCATCGCTCATCTTCATATGTAGTACCAGCATCTCGGTAAGCTGCTGACCAATGGTCAGTACCGGATTAAGCGATGTCATCGGCTCCTGGAAAATCATGGCTATCCTCGCGCCTCGCACGGCACGCATCTGCGGGCCGTTAGCCTGGAACTTGAGGAGGTCCTGCCCTTCGAAAAGCACCTCCCCGCCGATAATTTTCCCCGGAGGGCCGATAAGCTGCATCACGGATAGCTGGCTTACGGACTTGCCGCAGCCGCTTTCACCTACCAGACCGACTATTTCCTGCTCCTCGATATGGTAGGATACCCCGTCGACAGCCTTGACGACACCGGACTCGGTCTTAAATTGGGTTTCTAGGTTTTTTACTTCTAATAATGATGCCATTTAAAGCCCCTCGTACTATAATTATATCTCTGAACACTTGGCCGGTCGCTTTTTTCTCCCCCACACTATAATATACCTCATCACCTGGGGTCAAGTAGTTTTTCAGGCGTATTTTAACATGAAAGCCGGGAGAAGTAAACAAAAATTTGAAAAAACGTTTCAAAAATTGATAATACCATTAATTAAATTTAACTATTTCACTTGCTAGACCTCAGACAAGGATGTATCATAATGGCTGGAGTTTATAAAAATTAAATGGCAAATGATTTAGTTCCTCCCGGACTTACATACCTCGCTGATAATATCATTTCCCGGCAGAATATCCTCGGTGTCTCCAGGGAACAGCGCGCCATGTGGGCCAAGGATCTTGACCTGCCCGGCCGGGCCGAGACGGTTTTCTTTGCCGGTTGCGGCTACCAGTTTTCCAGCCAGCTGGAAACGCTGAGCTCTTTAATACGGGGGATGGATAAGAGCGTTATCGGCGCCGGGCTGCCGTTGCGTTTTGCCCGCTTTCAGAAAAAGCTGGGGCTGAATTTACCCGGAATATATAGTAATGTCCTGTCCCGCGGCGGTGAAAATGATGCCCAGCCGCTGGAGGCAGCTGTAAAAGTGCTCCGTAATCTTGGCATCAAGCCGGCTTACCTGGCTGAAGAAGAACCCTGCTGCGGGGCGCCCCTGTTACAGGCCGGCCTGCAGGATAAATTTGCCCTAAACGCCCGCCAGGCATATCAGAAGCTAAAGTCCTCCGGCGTGAAAAAGATAATCGGCATTGTCCCGTACTGTACTCACGCCCTTTCGAAGCTCTTTCCCCTGTATGTGGATGGCTATGACCTGGAAGTTAGACACTTTGTGGAAGAAGTGGCCGGTAAAATCGCATTACATAAGCTGCGCTTTCCCCGTAAAGTAAAAGTAACCTATCATGACCCGTGCCAGCTGGTGCGGTTTTTAAAAATCGTCGAGGAGCCGCGCCGTATATTAAAAGCTATTGAAAATATTACCTTCGTAGAAACGGAGTGGACGCACGGAGAATGGTCCACCTGCTGTGGCGGTGGCGGCGGTTTTGAAGCGGTCTTCCCGGAGTTAAGCCAGATGCTGGGGGTCAACCGGGCGCGGGAGCTTATGGAAACCGGAGCGGAGATAATCGTGACCCACTGTCCGGGCTGTATCCTGCAGTTGAAAAGCGGACTGCGTCAGCTTAAGGCCGAAGGCATCGAAGTGCTGGATTTAGCGCAGGTTATCGCAATGGCGATTGAATAGTCGACCCTTCCGCTTCCCCTCTCCCTTGACGGGAGAGGGATAAAGGGAGAGGGTGAAACTCCGGTCAAGAAGAGTAATAAATTAAGAAAAATGATAAAAAAACCATCGGGTTTTAAAGATTATAAAAAAGAGATTATGGATGCTGCCCGTGACGACCGGCTCCGGCTGGCGTTGACGCGCGCTATCAAGAGTTTCCGCGCCAACGTTAAAAACGCTTTAGAGAAATTTCCCCACACCGTAGGTATGGCGGAAGAAGTCCGGGCGATAAAGGAAAAAGCTATTCCCGATATGGAAAAGCTCACGCGCCAGGCCATTGCTGCTATAGAAGAGAACCATGGGAAGGGCTATATCGCTCATACGGCGGAAGAGGCTCTGGNNCCTGACCGGGACAGGCAAGCTCATTGTCAAAGGAAAGTCGATGACCGGCGAGGAAATCGGCCTGCGCGAGCATCTGGAAGAGAAAGGCAATGAGGTCTACGAGACTGACCTCGGCGAGTTTATCATCCAGAAATTGGGCTCGAAGCCGATGCACATACTATCGCCGTCCATCCATGTCCCCCGTGAGGATGTCGCCCGCCTTTTTTCTAAGGTCATGGGACAGGAGATAGCGCCCGATGCGGAAATCGCCACTATGGTCAGTGCCGCCCGGGACTTCCTCAGAGATAAGTTTTTCAAAGCTGATATCGGCATCAGCGGGGCTAATGTCGTCGCCGCTGAAACCGGCACGCTCTTTATCATTGAAAACGAGGGTAATATCCGCCTGGCGACCGGCGCGCCGCTGGTGCATATCGCCCTGGTGGGGATGGAAAAGCTCGTGCCTACCCTGGCTGATGCCTATAAAGTATCTGAAGTTACCTGGCGCTATGCCAATTACACCATGCCTGCGTATGTTAGCCTGATTTCCGGCCCGAGCAAGACCGGTGATATCGAAAAAGTTATCACCTACGGCGCTCACGGCCCTAAAGAGTTACACGTTATCTTCCTGGACGGTGGCCGAACCCGGCTGGCCAAATATCCGAAACTAAAGCAGGCGCTCTACTGTCTGCGCTGCGGCGGCTGTCTCTACGAGTGCCCCGTTTTCGCGGTCACTGCCGGACACTTCGGTGATAAGTATTTTACCGGTATCGGCGCTGTCTGGGCCGCTATCGTCAACCAGGATATGGAAAAGGCCGCTTCTCTCGCTTATACCTGTCTGACCTGCGGGCGGTGCCGGCAGAGATGCCCGGTGAAGATTGATGTCCCCGAGATGATTATCGAGCTCAGGAAGCTGCTGGCTGAACCGCCGAAAAGTGAATAAAAATTATGCGTCAAATTAGCACCGAAGCTGTTGCTGAAGCAATATCCAGTCTGCTCAAACAGGCTAACTGCGAGCTTGGCGAGGATGTTTTAGCCGCCCTGGAAAACGCCCATCGTAACGAAGAGTCTATTCTTGGCCGCGATGTCCTGGACACTATACTGGAAAATGCCCGTATCGCCGCTGCCGAAAGAGTTCCGCTCTGCCAGGACTGCGGCACTTCCGTTGTCTTTCTGGAGCTCGGGCAGGACGTTCATATTACAGANNCGGAGACCTGAATGCGGCCGTGAACGAAGGCGTGCGCCGCGCCGGTAAAGAAGGGCATTTACGCAGCTCCATGGTCTCCCGCCCCTTTTCCGCCCGGATAAATACCGGGGATAATACCCCCGCGGTGATTCACACTGAAATTGTGCCTGGTGACAGGCTAAAAATTACGGTTATGCCCAAGGGCGGCGGTGCAGAGAGTATGAGCCGTCTGGGGATGCTGCTGCCGGCGGCGGGCAAGCGGGGAGTAGTGGAGTTTGTCGTCAATGCTGTAGATGAATCGTCAAGTCGTCCATGTCCTCCGCTAATTATCGGGGTAGGTATCGGCGGCACGGCGGAGAAGGCTTTGTACTTAGCCAAGCACGCTTTATTAAGAAAGGTGGGTGAACCCGGCGCTGACGCCGAAATAGCCGACCTCGAAAAAGAGATATTAAGAAAGGTAAATAATCTGGGCATCGGCCCGATGGGTTACGGCGGTAGAGTCACCGCCCTGGCAGTGCATGCTGAAAGCTTTCCCGCCCACATCACCAGCCTGCCGGTCGCGGTCAACCTTCAGTGCCACAGCGCCCGGCACCGGGAAATTATTTTGTAGGGGCAGGTTTCAAACCTGC
>PLLL01000067.1 GCA_003141235.1 Dehalococcoidia bacterium | reverse complement strand
GTAGGGGCAGGTTTCAAACCTGCCCTGTTTGGGCGTCATTCCAGCGAAAACTGGAATCCAGCATTCTCCTCCTGTCATTCTGAGGAGCGAAGCGATGAAAGAATCTCGGGGAGGTGGAGTGGCTTGGATTCTCGGGTAAAGCCTGAGAATGACAAATTTATTTATCGGGCATAAATTATGGCCAAAAAAATAAAATTGCCGTTAAATGAAAAAACTATCTCTGACCTCAAGGCCGGAGACAGGGTGCTGCTCTCAGGTAGCCTGTACACCGCCCGTGACGCCGCTCACAAAAGAACCGTGGAAGCGTTGAATCGGGGCGAACCTCCGCCGTTTGATGTCAAAGGGCAGACGCTTTATTATGTCGGCCCCTCCCCGGCGCCCCCCGGCCGTGTTATCGGCTCCGCCGGGCCTACCACCAGCACCCGCCTGGACGAATATACGCCCCGTCTGCTGGCCGCCGGGCTTAAAGGGATGATTGGCAAAGGTCCCCGTTCGGCAGAAGTCAAAGACGCTATGAAGAAATATCACGCGGTCTATATGGCGGCTATCGGCGGCGCCGGCGCCTTAATCTCTAAAAGTATTATCAAATCAGAAGTCGTGGCTTATGCTGACCTCGGCCCGGAGGCAGTCCTGCGCCTTGAGGTAAAAGACTTTCCGGTGACGGTGATTAATGACATTTATGGTGGGGATTTATACGAGGAGGGGCGAGCGAAGTACAGGATTAACCATAAATTGACATAATATATTATTAAAGGAGTTGCAATGGCAAAAGCAAAGTCGAACTGGATAGATATCTCGCTGCCGATACACGCAGGAATGGTGGGCGGGCCTAATGACCCGCTGGTGACGGTTAAGCTTGTCCGCGACCCGGCTAAAGGCGACCCGGTCACCATGTCGCAATTAACCATGATCTCCCATACCGGCACGCATATCGATTCCCCGCGCCACTTTTTCGTTGACGGCACGACCATCGATGAGTTGCCCCTGGAGACCTTCATCGGCCCGGCGCGCGTTATCGAGATTAAAGATACCGATTCGATAAAACCCGCCGAGCTTGAGCCTTACGATATCCAGGCCGGGGAGCGCATTCTCTTTAAAACTAAAAATTCGTCCTACGTCTACGATTCCGATAAATTCGTTACGCCCTATGTCTATATTTCCAATGAAGCCGCGCAGCTGCTGGTCGATAAGAAAATATGCATGGTCGGCATTGACTATATCACCGTGGGCGGGTACGCCACCCGTGAAGATAACCGCTTCGTACACAAGTTATTTCTGAACGGCGGCGTCTCTATCCTCGAAGAAGTAAATCTCAAAGGCGTGAAACCCGGAAAGTACGAGCTTATAGCGGTGCCGCTTCGCTTTCGCAAGTTAGATGCTGCACCCTGCCGCGCTATCATCAGACCGATATAAATTGCGTCCTTCCATTTCTCCTCTCCCCTTGCGGGAGAGNNGAGAGGATTAAGGTGAGGGGTGAACCTTCGAGAAAAACTTATGAAAAACGAATTCTGGTCGCGGCTGGACGAACTGATAAAATCATCGGAAATCGTCATCGACAGGCCGAAGGGCAAGCCGCACCATAAGCTGACCGCCATCATTATCCGGCGAGAATAAAAAAGTACCATCCCGACGAAAGTCGGGATCCAGAGGCAGGGAAAAGGGGGTTGATAGTGCGCTATATCATTTATGGAGCGGGCGGAATTGGCAGTATCATGGGCGGCCACCTGGCGCGTACCGGGCATGATGTTGTCCTTATTGGAAGAACGGGACACGTAAACGCCATTAACCATCATGGCCTGCGTCTTATCACGCCGACTGAGACTTTTGTATTGCGAGTACCGGCAGTCACCGGCCCGGATAAGGTCGTTTTTACCCCGGACGATATCGTTTGCCTCTGTATGAAGGGGCAGGATACGGAACCGGCTCTTAAGGACCTCAAAAAGAGAATAAAGGATGTCCCGATTATTTGTTTCCAGAACGGAGTCCGTAACGAGGAAATAGTATCCCGGTATTTTCCTAGAGTCTACGGCGCTATGGTGCGGGTCGGCGCTGTGTATTTGACCGATGGTGAAGTCGTTTGCCGCCGCGACCCGCCGGGCTGGTATATCATCGGACGGTATCCGACAGGAACTGATGCGTTGCTTGAAGCGGTGGCTGGAGAACTGCGCTCGGCCGGCTACCTCATTAAAACTACGGACGACGTCATGCCTTATAAATGGGGCAAGCTCGTGTCCAACTTGAGCAATGCTATTGACGCCATTACGGGGGCTGGCTGGGGGGCCGAAAGCGATATCGATGAAGCCGTCTGCCAGGAAGCAGGGTCTGCACTGGCAAAGGCAGGTGTCAGATGGATTTCCCAGGCGCAGGTTATCGAAGACTGGCCGGAGACGAAGAATGTCCGTGCCCAGTTCCACACCGTAGCCCAGAGCTCGACCTGGCAGAGCCTGGCACGCCGGAAGGGGAGTGTTGAGGTTGAGTTTCTCAACGGCGAAATCGTTCGGCTGGCGAAAAGCGTGGGTCTTGAAGCCCCCCTTAACGAAAAGTTAGTATTAATAACTCAGGAGATGGCCTCCCATCACGAGCCGCCGGGGAAATATACGCCGGAGCAGCTAAATAACTTGCTTGGAATTGGATGAAAAATAGTAATATTTAAGTCATCCGCCCTTAACACATTGCAATGTGCTCGTAGGGGCAGGTTTTAAACCTGCCCTTGTATCCCTAAACGCATCCACAAAGTATAGTATAGTATAATAATAAAAATATGCACCATCATGAAGAACATCTGAATGGGGTCAGCACTCGGCCGCTCAAGATAACGCTGGTACTGGTGCTGGTCATCATGGTCGCCGAGGTCATCGGCGGCCTGCTTAGTAACAGTCTCGCCCTTTTAAGCGACGCCGGCCATATGCTGACCGACGCTTTAGCTTTGGGCTTGAGTTGGTTTGCTATGAACCTCGCCCGCCGTCCCGCCACCCCCACGCGCACCTTCGGCTATCACCGCGCTGAAATTATGGCCGCCCTGGTCAACGGCACTGTCCTGGTGCTGGTTTCCGTCTTTATCTTTTATGAGGCCATTCAGAGATTTAACACGCTCCCGGCGGTTAAAAGTCCCCTGATGTTGGCGGTAGCATTTATCGGCCTTGTCGCCAATCTCATCAGCATGTTTTTACTCAGGAGAGGCAGC
>PLLL01000112.1 GCA_003141235.1 Dehalococcoidia bacterium | reverse complement strand
CTCCCTTTACGAAAGGGAGAGGATGATTGTATGTCCCTGTTCATCTTTGCATTAATTTGATCTTTCCCTCCTTTGTAAGGAGGGACCAAGGGAGATTTTTACGTCAGCATACCGTAATCGAGCGGGAAGCAAGCGGCCGTCTGGTTCTTGCCGGCATCGGAAGCCAGGAACAAGGCTAGCGCCGCTACGTCATCCGGCTCACCAAAGCGCCCGAGCACCGTCTGGCTTAACATTCTATCGTTGATGCCGGGTAACTGCAGGAACGGCTCGGAAAGCCGGCTGTGTACCCAGGCAGGCGCGATGGAGTTGACGCGGATATTCCACTTGCCCCATTCCTTGGCCATGACACGGGTCATGTGCAGTACCGCCGCTTTACTGATGCAGTAGACGCCCAGCGTTTCCTCGGTGCGGATGCCCATGTAGGACGAGATGTTGATAATGCTGCCGCCGCCCTGCGCTTTCATGATGGGCGCAATCTGTTTACAGAGGAAGAAGGGGCCTTTGATGTTAACGTTCATCACGTTGTCCCACTGCCATTCCTCGACATCCGTAAGAGGTACCATGAAGCTTGAGCCGGAGCTGTTCACCACGATATCGATGCGCTTGAAGTCTTTCATGATGCCGTCAACCAGCGTCTTGATAGTGTCCAGTTTGCCGAGATGTCCAACCATTCCAACGACTTTGCCTTTAGATTTAGCTTTAATTTCCGCGGCAACCTTGTCCAGGTTCTCCTGCTTGCGGCTGCTGATGATGACATCCGCGCCGGCAAGAGAATAGGTCTCGGCAATAGCTCTACCAAGATCACCTGCCCCACCGAGAACGAGGGCTACTTTACCTTTAAGAGAAAAACTCTTTACGTCCATGCATTACTCCTTTTAAACTTTTTTTCTGTCATTGCGAGGAGTGAAANNGATTGCCACGCTTCGCTCGCAATGACAATTATTTCTTTATTCTACTTTAATGATGCAGGCATCAGCCTGGGCTAAGCCGCCGCAGAGGGAGCCCATCGCATAGCCGCCGCCCATGCGCCGCAGTTCGTACATCAAGTTCATGATGATGCGTGCGCCGGTAGCTGTGTTAGGATGCCCGATGGCAATAGCGCTGCCCAGCGGGTTCATCTTATCGTACAGGGATTTATAGAGTTTGTCATCGCCCTTGGCGGCAACCTTCATCGAAACGAGCGGTACCGCGGCGAAAGCTTCGTTGATTTCCATGATTTTCATATCATTCCAGGTCAACTTAGCCTTTTCGAGGGCCTTAATCATGGCATAGCCGGGGCCTTCCGGCATGCGGCTGGCATTGATGGCGATAGAGGTGGATGCGATTACCTGGGCCAAAACCTTTAAGCCAAGTTCCTTCGCTTTCTTACGGGTCATGAGCAGGATAGCGGTAGCGCCATCGTTGAGGCCGGGGGCATTACCGGCGGTGATCATCTTGGTATTATAGATCGGCTTTAATTTAGCGAGACCTTCCACGGTGGTGCCGGCGCGATACTGTTCATCTATCTCCAGCACTTTGGGATCGCCCTTGGGCTGAGGGAAGGTCATCGGTATCATTTCATCCTTGAACTTACCGGCTTCCCATGCCTTGGCATAATTCTGGTGGCTGCGCGCCGAAATCTCATCCATATCTTTGCGGGTGAAGCCGTATTCCGCGGCGACGTTATCCGTATCCACAGAAACGGGGTTGAAATCTTTATAGCCAAGGGCTAAAAGCGGGTCTTCCATCTTTACATCGCCCATGCGGAAACCGTTGAACCGGACTCCCCTGACAACCAGAGGTGATTGCCCGAAAGAGGTAGCGCCGCCGGCGATAGCGGCATCGATTTCTCCGGCAGCCATTTCCATCGCTGCCAGTTTGACGGCATGCATAGCGGAAACGCAAGCCATATCGAATGAAATCGATACGGTCTCATGCGGGAGCCCGGCGCGGATAAGGGACTGACGGGCGGCAACGGGTGTGAACGGGTCGCGGCAGGCGGATGTATCGCCGACGCCCCAGAATACCTCGTTGACCACATTCGGTTTAATCCCGGATCTCTTGATTACCTCGCGCATGGGGATTGCGCCCAGTTCATAGTAGTCTATGCTGGCGAGTGAACCGCCGAATCTGCCGAACGGTGTTCTTGCTGCTGCTACAATGACGACATCTTTATCATTTGCCATTTTTACTTACCTTCCTTGTTTCGTTTTAATATTTTCTAAATAGCTTTATTTCTGGGGATAATTGTAAAAGCCGCGGTTGGTCTTGCGCCCCAGGTCGCCGGAGCGGACCATGTTCTTTAAAAGCGGGGCGGGCATTAAGCGCTCGCCGAACTCTTTGTACATTGTCTCCAGGCCGTGCATGACCACATCAGCGCCGGCCAGGTCGCAGAGCTCCAGCGGGCCCATCGGGTGATTGAGGCAGAATTTAACGGCTTTATCTACCTCCTCAGGTTTGTTGCCGTCCATGACGCAGTAGAACGCCTCGTTCATCAGGGCATCCACCAGGCGGGAAACGATGAAACCGGCATAGTCCCTGGCTTCGCAGGATTCCTTGCCGATTTTCTTGATATATTCTTTAGAAGCAACCAGGGTGGCTTCGGAAGTCTTACGGCCGGGGATAATCTCCACACCTTTCATGACCGGCACGGGGTTCATAAAATGTATACCGATGACCCTGCCGGGATTTTTAATGGAGTTGGCAATTTCACCGATGGGGAGAGAGGAAGTATTGGTAGCCAGGATAGCATCCGGCTTGCATATTTCATCGAGCTGTTTGAAAATGCTTTTCTTGAGCTCCAGGATTTCCGGCGCTGCTTCTATTACAAGGTCGGCGTCTTTAGCGTCTTTCATATCAATGGTGCCCTTAATGCGGGCCAGGATAGCAGCTTTTTCGCTTTCCTGCATCGTGCCCTTTTTCACACCGCGGTCGAGGCTCTTGCTGATGGTATCCATACCTTTTTTGACGAACTCGTCCTTGATATCGGACATGGTTACACTGTAACCTGCCTGGGCGCTTACCTGGGCGATGCCGTTGCCCATCGTCCCCGCACCGATGACGAACACTTTACTGATTGCCATTTTATTAAACCCTCCTTAATTCACAATTGTCATTCCGTACTTGATACGGAATCCAAGTGGAGTGGAGCGGCTGGATTCCCACCTCCGCAGGAATGACGTTTTTACTAAAATTATTTATTCTTGAATACCGCTTTCCTCTTTTCCAGGAAGGCGTCCATGCCTTCTTTGCGATCATAAGTAGAGAAACATACGGCGTTGCATTTAGTCTCCATGCTAAGACCGGAACCAAGGTCGGTATCGAGTCCGGTATTAATCGCCATTTTTGCCGCGGCCAGTATCGGGCTGCTCTTGCCAGCCAGCTTGGCAGCCCACGCAGCCGCTTCTTCCATCAGTTTTTCCGGCGGGACCACTTTGTTGACCAACCCCAGGTTGAGGGCGGTAGCGGCGTCAATATTGTCTCCCAGGTAAATCATTTCTTTGGCCTTGGCCGCGCCGATGAGGCGGGACAGGCGCTGAGTGCCGCCCGCGCCGGGAATCAGCCCCAGGTTAATCTCCGGCTGTCCGAACTTGGCTTTTTCTGAAGCAATGCGAATATCGCAGCACATGGCCAGTTCGCAGCCGCCTCCCAGCGTATAACCGTGAATAGCGGCAATCGTGGGCTTGGTAAGATTATAGATGAAATCTGACGCTTTGCGGATAGTCGCCATGAATTTCTGGACGTCCAGAGGCCCCATGTTCTGCATCTCGGCGACGTCAGAACCGGCGGCAAAGGCTCTCTCGCCGGAGCCGGTCAGGATAACCACCCTGACTTCCGGGTCGTTCTCAATAGCATCGAATACATCATAGAGTTCTTTGTAGACGGTGCTGTTGAGGGCGTTTAACTTATCGGGGCGGTTAAGGGTTACTTTAGCGATGCCATTGGCTTTCTCGTAGAGTAAAGTGCTGTAAGTCACGGACTTGCCTCCTCTCGATTTGTCTGGATGACTCGGATAGCGTACCCGTTCTCATTATGCGAGATGAAGGGGACGCTTTGTGAGAAGAAAATTCCTCTAATATTTTAAGCTATCAGGCTCATATATGTCAAGCTGGTGGGAGAGATTCCAAGCTCCGTTGGCCTGAATTGACATCCTGCCTGGTGTTCGCTAAACTTTGTAACTGTAAGCCCTTATTTATTAACAAAGGATTTTCATTATGCCTGAAATTGATGCCATCGCCCGCAGTCTGGCGGACGCACTGAAAAAACCCAAGGCCGATTACCTGGAAGCGCGCTTTGAAGAGAGCCAGACCAGCCACATCATCTACCGCGGTAGAGAGCTGGAGTCTATCGGACGCTCTACCGCCAGCGGCGGTAACGTGCGCGCTTTAGTTAAAGGGGGGTGGGGGTTCACCAGCTTTAACGAATTTGAAAAACTCCCCAACCGCGTCGCCCTGGCCGCCGAGCAGGCTAAAGCCGCCGGGCATAGCAAAAGCAATCTGGCTCAAGTGGAACCAGCCGTCGATACGGTGCCGAGCGGGGTGAAAAAAAACCCCGTGACCATTCCCCTGGCCGAAAAGAAAAAACTGCTGGACGAATACAACGAAATCATCTGGAGCACTCCGCAGATACAGACCTCGAACATCAGCTATTCCGACAGCCGCAAGAAGGTGATTTTCCTCAACTCAGAAGGCAGCTTCATTACCCAGGAAAGAGCGGATGTCACTTTAAGGCTGACGGCCATCGCGGCTAAAGACGGGGAGGTGCAGCAGGTGGGGCTGAGCCTGGGGAGCCGGGGCCACTTCAGCGCGATAGAGGGCATCCACGAGCAGGTCAGGGAAATGGCCCGGCACGCCGTGGAGCTTTTAACCGCGCCGCAGGTCAAGGGCGGCGAGTACACGGTCGTCCTCGACCCCGTCCTGGCGGGCGTTTTCGTGCACGAGGCCTTCGGCCACCTGTCCGAGTCCGATTTCGTCTATGAAAATGAGCGCATGAAAGAGATTATGGTACTCGGCAAGCAGTTCGGCGCTCCGTTACTTAATATCGTCGATTCCGCCGCCGAACCGGGACTGCGCGGCAGCTTTAAATACGACGATGAAGGCGTCCGCGCCGTCAAGACCTACCTGATTAAAGAAGGCAAGCTGGTCGGCCGGCTGCACTCGCGGGAAACCGCCGCTAAAATGAACGAAAAACCCACCGGCAACGCCCGCGCGATAACCTACCGTTTCCCGCCCATCGTGCGCATGACCAATACCTATATCGTGCCGGGGACAGCCACTTTCGATGAAATTATCGCCGATACCAAAGACGGGATATATGTTAAAAACTGGTACGGCGGCATGACCAGCATGGAGATGTTCACCTTTTCCGCGGGCGAGGCTTATATGATTCGTAACGGCAAAATCGCCGAAGCGGTGCGGCCGGTCATGCTTACGGGCAACGTTTTCAGCACATTACAAAACATCGATGCCATCGGCAACGACCTGGATATGAACCAGGGCGGCGGCTGCGGTAAAGGCGGACAGAGCCCTCTCGCCGTCTCCAACGGCAGCCCGCATATCCGCATCCGGCATTGCCTTATCGGAGGTAAATAATGGAACGTATCCTGGCGCTGGCGCAAAAGGCCGCGGATGAAGCCGAGGTTTACCAGGTTGCCTCGGAGGAAACACAGGTCAGATTTGAAGCCAACCGTTTAAAACAGCTCCAGACCAACCAATCGACCAGCGTCGCCCTGCGCGTTATCAAAGACGGGCGGCTCGGCTACGCCACGACCTCGGGCGCAGTCAATAATCAGGAACTGGTCAATAATGCCGTAGAGACGGCGGCTTTCGGCGCGGCGGCAAAGTTCAAGTTGCCGGGCAAGTCCGCATATCCCAAAGTAGATATTTACGACCCCGCCGTAGCCTCTGTAGCGATTAAAGACATGGTCGGCCTCGGCGAAGCGATGATAGCCGCCATTACGGGGCATACGCCGGGGATTATCTGCGAAGGCGGAGCCAGTAAAGGAACGGTTTCGTTCAAGATTATTAACTCGCGCGGCGGGCAGGCCGAATACCGCAAGAGCTTTTTCAGCCTGGGTATCGAGGGAACCCTTGTTGAAGGCACGGATATGCTTTTCGTGGGTGAGAGTGATAGCTCCTGCCACCCGCTATCCGACCCTCAAGAAATTATTAAAACTGTATTAAGGCAGCTCGACCTGGCAAAGCGCAAGGCCAAAGCGCCGACGCGCGAACTGCCGGTGATTTTCACCCCCGACGGCGTTACCGCGCTTATCATGCCGCTGATGTCGGCCTTTAACGGCAAGACCGTACTTGAAGGGGCTTCTCCATTACGCGATAAAGTCGGCCAGCTTATTTTCGATAAAAGATTCAGCCTCAGTGACGACCCGACCGTCGCCTTCAGAACGGGCAGCCGCCCCTGCGACGATGAAGGCGTGCCCAGTCAGTGTAACTCATTAGTAAAAAACGGCATCGTTAAAGGTTTTCTCTATGACCTGCAAACAGCGGCCATGGCCGGTAAAAAAAGCACCGGCAACGGCAGCCGCGGCCGCGGCGGGCTCCCCTCCCCCTCCTCCAGCGCCTTTGTCATCGCCCCCGGAGATACCACTTTCGATGAAATGGTGCAAGATATTAAAGAAGGCCTGGTCATCGAGCAGCTCATGGGGGCGGAACAGGGCAATCTGCTTGCCGGCGATTTTAGCGGCAACGTCCTGCTCGGTTATAAGATAGAAAATGGTAAAATAGTAGGCAGGGTGAAAGATACGATGGTGTCGGGAAATGTATATACCATACTGAAAGATATCGCCGCCATCGGCAGCGAGGCCAAGTGGCTGGGCGGCTTTTTACAGACCCCGCCCCTTTACTGTAAGGGCCTTTCGGTTTCCAGCAAAGGGTAAAATACACGGATGATTTAAGAAAGGCGTAGCCCTTTTAATAAATTTCCTCTCCCCTCCGAGGGAGAGGATTAAGGTGAGGGGGTAAAATCTCCCTTAATCCCTTCCTTCGGCAGGCTCAGGACATGCCTTACGAAGGAGGGAAAGATTACCTTGAAACCATGATATATGGTTTGTACGGTCATCCTCTCCCTTTTGTAAAGGGAGAGTTAGAGAGGGATTTTTAGGTTGAGGTAAAACAATATGACAAATGATATTATTAAAATCCATGCCCGCCCCAAACTTAACGCGCCCAACCTGCTGGCCGCCTGGCCCGGCATTGGAAACGTGGCCATGGTAATTGCCAACTACCTCAAGGCCAAGCTCCCCTTCAAAGAGATGGGCTATCTGGAGCCTTCTTACTTCTTCGACCCCATCGGCGTGCTCGTTAAAGATGATGTCGTCGAGGAACCTACCTTCCCCCAGAGCGTGTTTTACTACTGGAAAAACACTAAAGGCGGCCACGATCTGATACTGTTCATCGGCGACGACCAGCCCGCCGCCAAGGGCTATGACCTGGCGCATTATATCCTGGACGTAGGTCAGAGGTTCGGGGCCGGGCGCGTTTATACCTGCGCCGCCGCGATTACGCGCATCCACCATACCGAGCCGCCCAAGGTCTGGGGCGTCGGCACCAGCCACCTGGTCACCACCGATTTAAAGCCATACAACCTGGAGCATTCGACCAACCTGCAAATCGCCGGACTGAACGGCTTGCTGCTGGGCGTAGCCAAAGAAAGAGATATTGACGGGGCATGCCTGCTGGGAGAAGTGCCCGTTTACGCCAGCCGCGTGACCAACCCTATGGCGGCGCTGGCAGTGCTGAAAGTGCTCGCGCCGATGCTGGAGATTAAAGTCGATCTCGCCGAACTGGCAAAAATGGCCGTCGAAGCCGCGGAAAGAATCAAGCAGGTGGCCGCCCAGGCAATGGAAGAGTACATCGACTATTTCACCGAGCCTATCTGGGAACGCGGTGAGGAGGGAGAGGAAGAGGACGAGGAGGAAAGATAATCCGCCGCCAGTCTCGCTATAAATTATGAAGTTTCGAAAAAGCAGCACCCCGGCCGTGTTTAAACCCCTGCGCGGTAGTGAAATTGACGGAAAAAGAGTCAGACTCCGCGAGAAAAAGCTCTCCGATGTCCATAATGATTACGCCTGGCAGTGCGACGCGGAGTTGTCCAGGTTCGATGCCGTACAGGTGCTGGAGCTGCCCTTCGCGCTTTATCTGCTGGATTATTCCGCCGAACTAAAAAAGCCCCGGCGCACCCGGTTCGCTTTAGGCATCGATAACCTCGAAGGCAAACACATCGGTAATTGCACCTGCTACGAAATCGATGAAAAGAAGAACGAAGCGCAATTCGGTATTATGATCGGCGACGCCGAATACCGGGACAAAGGCTACGGCCGGGACGCGGTCAACACAATGGTTGACTACGTTTTCCAGACGACGGGACTCAACCGCATTTACCTTAAAACGCTGGACTGGAACCTGCGGGCGCAGAAGTGCTTCACCGGATGCGGTTTTACGCCGTGTGGGGAGACAAGGCGCAACGGCTATAACTTCGTGCTCATGGAGATGTACAAAGAGCAGTGGGAAAAGGGGCGAAGCGGGAACAAGGGAGATGAAGCACATTAATACAGCCTATCAGCCCATCGAGTGGCGCGGCGGCCGCGTTATTATCCTCGACCAGACGCGTTTGCCTCACGAAGAAGTCTACCTGGAACTTGATGATTACCGGGACGTCTGCGCAGCTATAAAAGAGCTGAAAATCCGGGGCGCGCCCGCTATCGGTATAGCCGGGGCCTACGCCGTCGCCCTGGGCGCTTTAAAAATAGACTCCAAGACTGCGGATGACTTTCTTAAAAAGCTGCAAAGCGTTATCGATGCTGTAGGCGCTACCCGACCCACCGCCCGCAACCTGTTTTTCGCTTTAGAGCGTATGAAGAAGGCTTCAGCAACTAAGAAGAACATCTCAGACATTAAGAAAGCGCTCGTGGACGAAGCGTTGAAAATCCATGAGGAAGAAGCCGAATCCACCCGGCGCATAAGCCGATTCGGGGCGGAACTGATTAAAGACGGATTTACTATCCTGACCCACTGCAACACCGGGCCGCTGGCTACCTCCGGCTCCGGCACCGCTTTAGGTATCATCATCGCGGCATACAGGGAGGGGAAAAGAATAAAAGTCCTCGCCGATGAGACCCGCCCGCTTTTACAGGGGGCGCGGCTGACGACGTGGGAGCTGCAAAAGGCAGGTGTGCCGGTCACATTGATTACGGATAATATGGCCGGTTCGTTCATGAGGCGGGGGAAGGTCGATTGCGTCATCACGGGCGCCGACCGCATTACCGCGAACGGGGACACCGCGAATAAAATCGGGACATACTCGGTAGCGGTGCTGGCAAAGGCCCATAAAATCCCCTTCTATATCGCCGCGCCTGTCTCCACCATCGACCCATCGCTGAAAACCGGAGACGCTATACCCATCGAGGAGCGCAAGGCTGAAGAAGTGACCCATATCCAGGGCGTGCCCATCGCGCCGGAGGGTGTGAGCGCCGCCAACCCCGCCTTCGACGTGACGCCGCATAAGTACATCACCGCTATCATTACCGAGAAGGGAATTATCCGGGCGCCGTACGGGGCGGGGATAAAGGGAATTGTTTAAGGGTTTTCTGAAGCTAAAATGCTTTTAAAGGGAAACGATTCCGAAGCTGGGCAGGCGTGAGTTGTTTTTAGCGTTATGTTAAGTGTTGGGTTAGAGAGGGTTTTTTAACGTTACCCCCCCTAAAAGAAAAACCCCCGCTTGGGGGTGTCAGTGAACTTTTTTGATTGTTTAAATATTATACCATAGATTTTAACCGGTTGTCAAATGTTTGTGCGTGGGGCTTGCGCCACGCTTTAAACTTGAATATACTTTAACAAAATCCCCCTTGTATTCCCCCTTTACGAAAGGGGGAAAGGAATACTGGGCGGGGGGAAAAGGGGCATGATAACAGCTTCTCCCTTTGTAAAAGGGAGATTGAGAGGGATTTTGTGCTACCCTATAACGCGAAATTAAAAGAACGTGCCAGAGAACTAAGAGACAACATGACCAACGCCGAACGGTTTCTCTGGGCGCAGATAAGGGCTAAACAGGTAAAGGATTGCTGGTTTTACCGACAGAAACCTATCGGAATATATATTGCGGACTTTTACTGTCCTAAAGCAAGGCTGGTCATTGAAGTTGATGGCGGTCATCATTTCTCTGACGAGACGATTAAATATGACAGAGAAAGGGACGCATATATCAATAGTCTTGGTTTAACAGTGTTAAGGTTTACTAATGACGAGGTATTGAGAAACATAGAGGGCGTTGTGGAAGTTATCGAAAACAAAATTATAGAGCAAAATCCCCCTTGTATTCCCCCTTTGCGAAAGGGGGAGAAAATAATTCTCCCTCCTGTCCCTCCCCGTATCAAGTACGGGGCAGGCTCTTACAAAGGAGGGATGGAGAGATACCTAAACCAGAATAGATACGATTTAACCAATCATCCTCTCCCCTTTGTAAGGGGAGAGTGAGAGAGGGATTTCAACAAGGGGGTGAGATTAAACAACATGTATGTAGATATTAAAGGTCTAGTTAAGCCAAAAGAAAATGCAGTAATATGGAGATACATGAATTTCAGAAAATTTTTAAGTCTTCTGGAAAAATCCGCCCTTTTCTTTCCAAGAGCTGACCGGCTGGGGGATCCGTATGAAGGTTCATATTCAGAAGCTAATGTAAAAATCAGACCCGTTACATACAAAGACTGGCCGAAGTTTGATTTAAAAACTTGGAGTAAGTTCAATAAAATGTTACCGGTCTTTACAGCAGTAAATTGCTGGCATTTAAACGAACATGATTCAGCCGCAATGTGGGAGCTGTATTTACCAGCAAATGAAGGTGTTGCAATACGATCAACGTTCGCCCGATTACGGGACAGTCTATATAAAGAAAAGGATTTTAACATCTGCATTGGAGAAATAGAGTATATTGACTATAAAAATGAACTCATGTCACGAGAAGGTTTTGTAAATGCATTTCTTTATAAAAGAAAAAGTTTTGAACATGAGCACGAGCTTAGAGCAGTAATACAGCACATTCCGAGTAAAAAAACTGGTAAAAATAAAGGCGAGTTAAATTTTGACAGACCATTATGTAAAGATGGGATAAACGTTGAAGTAGATTTAAACACACTAATTGACAAAATATTCATCCCACCTACTAGCGAGGAATGGCATCGTGAATTGGTAGAATCAATTATAAAAAAAAGATATGGTTTAATGAAAGAAGTGTATAAATCGGAAATATTCAACAAAGAAAATGTTGTATATTAAAATAAACCCTTACTTTTCAGGAGGTCTCTCATGCCCACAGCTATAATCGGCGTTATCGGCGGTACGGGGCTTTATGTCTAGTATATATCTCCCTAAATTCGCTATAATATATCAAGAATAATTTATTTCGGGAGGTGGAAGGTGAAAGTAAAAGAGCTTAGTGTGGAACAACTGAAAACCCTTATCGAGGATACGGTAGAGGAAAGGCTCCAGGAATACCTTGGCGACCCTGACGAAGGGTTGGAAATCAGGGATGAAATCGTCCAAAGGCTAAAAACACACCTGGCCTCAAAGCAGCCTAGAATTCCTATGGAGCAAATCGCGAAAAAACACGGAATCGAGTTGAAATGAGTTTCCATGTAACCTGGGAGCAGGATGCAGCGGATGCCCTGGATAAACTTGATCCAACTATCATCAGCCGAATTATCGTCAGGATAAGCTGGCTGATGAATAACTTCGATAACATCAAACCGCAAGCCCTTACCGGAACGCTCAAAGGCTATTTCAAGCTGCGCTCCGGGCACTACCGGATTATCTATACCGTAAACCATAGAGAAAATGAAATAGTCATAGAATACATCGGACACCGGAGAGACATCTACAAATTGTCCTGACCTTGAGCCTTTCCTGTTCCGATTAGAATTCCCAAATAAGGTAGAGGAGGCTCTTCATGCCCACAGCTAGAATCGGCGTTATCGGCGGAACGGGGCTTTATGATATCGAGGGGCTGACGGACGTTAAAGAGGTCAGGCCGGAAACGCCCTTTGGAAAACCCTCGGACGCTATCGTGGTGGGGAAACTGGGCGGCCTGGGCATCGCCTTTCTGCCCCGACATGGTCGGGGCCACCGCATCAACCCTACGGCGGTGCCCTACCGCGCCAACATCTACGCCCTGAAAGCGCTCGGCGTGGAGTTTATCATCTCCTCCAACTCCTGCGGCAGCTTTAAAGAAGAGCTAAAGCCCGGCCACCTGCTTATTCCCGACCAGATTATCGACCGCACCCGCCAGCGCACCAGCACTTTCTTCACTGAGGGCATCGTCGCCCATATACAGTTCGCCGACCCCTTCTGCCCCGTGTTGAGCGACATCGTTTATAAAGCGGCTAAAGAAGCCGGGGCGACCGTCCACAAAGGCGGTACGTTTATAGCGATGGAAGGCCCCGCCTTTTCCACCCGCGCCGAGTCGCGCCTCTATAAAGCATGGGGCGCGGACGTGCTGGGCATGACGGTGCTGCCCGAAGCCAAGCTGGCCCGCGAGGCGGAAATCTGCTATGCTTCCATCGCCTGCATCACCGACTATGACAGCTGGCACGAGACCAACGAGACGGTGACCATCGAGGCTATTTTAAAGACTATGCATAACAATATTGATTTAGCGAAAAAGACGATAAAACTGGCGGCGGGGAGAGTGCCCCAAAAGCGTAATTGCGCCTGCGCTACAGCGTTGGGCCCGGCGCTCATGACCGACCCGGCGGCGATACCCCCCGCGACGCGGCAAAAGCTCGACCTGCTCATCGGGAAATATATAAAATAGGGTTTAGGGTATAGGGAAAAGAGATTCTCACGGTCGCTTCGCTCCCTCAGAATGACAAATAGAAGGTAGTGTTATGTCAAATACAGAGTTCTATTGTTTACCAACGATAATCGGCAGCATGCCCCACACCGACCCGGCTAAAGCGTGCGCGCTGATTGCCCGCTTTCTGAAGGATATCCCCGCCTGGCCGCAGCTTCCCCGGCGTGCATTCCCGGAGAATATGTACGTCCAGTACAGCGAGGGATTCCCCGGCGCGGTAGTTGAAAACAACCGTATTTACGTAGATACTGCCCAAGACTTTACAA
>PLLL01000073.1 GCA_003141235.1 Dehalococcoidia bacterium | reverse complement strand
CCAGGTAGGAAAACTTTTGTTTTTCCAGCACCGCCGCCACCCGTCCACCGATAGCGCCATAACCGCAGATAACGGCATGCCGTGTCAGTTCCGGCGCACCGCTATTCCAGGCGTCCTCGCTGTCTTTAGTCATAAAGCGCGCGAACCAGCTTTGCTGGCTCATCCTTCGATAAAGAAAAGAATTGAAGCTCATCGCGAAGGGTGTCAGCAGCATCGTAATAATCGCCGAAGCTACGATCAAATTATATACACCATCGGAAAACAGCGGCGGTGTCATCCCCACTCCCATCAGCGCGATGATAAAGCTGAACTCCCCGATGTTAATCAGCCCCGTCCCCACCATGAGCACGGTCTTGTGACTGTAACCAAAAATACGCACAATCGCCGAGGAGATAACGAATTTCACCGCTATTACCACCGCTACCACGAAGGCGATAGTGCCCAAATTGTTAAAGACATAATCTCTGTTAGCTAACAATCCCAGCGAGACGAAGAAAAACGCGGCGAAAGTATCGCGGAGGGGCAAGATATCCGCAAACGCCTGCCGCGCGAAGCCGGACTGGCTTAGTAAAAGGCCGGCCGTAAAAGCCCCGAAAGCCGCCGACAGCCCCAGTTCCACTGTACCAAAGGCCGCCGCCACACATATAACAACCACCGTCAGGAAAAAAAGCTCTCTGGAACGCTGCCCCGCCACCCTTTTCAGTAACCAGGGCAATACCCAGTAGCCCAGCGCCAGCATCCCGGCGATAAATCCTACCGCCTTGACCGCGGCTATACCCAGCGACACCCAGAGCGCGCCTGCCTGTCCGCCGATAGCCGGCATGATGACCATCATGGGCACCACACTCAGGTCCTGCACCAGGAGAATCCCCAGCATCACGCGGCCATGGATGGTATCAATCTCGCCCCTATCCATAAGGAGCTTCAGTACCACCATGGTGCTGCTGAGGGCGATGATGAAGCCGAAGAACACCGCCCCTACCGAAGTCAGACCTACCGCCCTGCCCAGGATGAAGCCGACGGCCGCCGTCAGCACTATCTGGGCTATGCCGCCCAGGATAGCGACCTTGCCCATTTTTAAAAGCTCTTTAAGGGAAAACTCCAGGCCGATGGCGAATAAAAGGAGAACGACGCCGATATTGGCCAGGGAGTTAATCGTGTCAGTCTCGTGTACCCATCCCAGACCGAAAGGCCCCACCGCCACACCACCCGCCAGGTAGCCCAGAATAACCGGAAGCCGCAACCGGCGGGCGAGCATACCTCCGGCTATCGCCGCTACCAGCACGATAAGCAGGTCAAGCCCGATGCCCAGGCCTTCCACAAACACCCCCGAAGTGTTTTTGAATTTCTGCCCTATTGTAACACGTATGCGAATAAAAAAGCATATTAGATTAGTCTGTCATTCCAGCGAAAGCTGGAATCCAGAGGCGGGGAAAAGGGGTTGGATTCCCGGGTCAAGCACGCTAATAACATCATTTAATACCCCTTTTAGTTCAATATATGCCCTCTATTTTATTAACAGAATGTTTATGTCCTCACCCCTGACTTTTATACCCTTTTTATGACCACCGACTTAAAATGGATATGCTAACCACAGGGAGGCTTGAACAACCATGATAGGCATGGCAACCACCAATGACCCCGGCACATCCGGCATTAAAGACATTGCCGTAGCTCTGGGCGGCGGTCTCAAGGAACGTTCCTTCGTCATCATCGAAGGTGAAGCCAAGACCGGGAAAAGCGTACTATGCCAGCATATAGCCTACGGCATACTGAGCAACAGGGGGTCTGCGGTTGCTTACTATTCATCGGAATACCACACGGACGGGCTGACCGCTCAGATGGGTTCCATGTCTCTGGACACGAGAGAGTATCTGGAGGACGACTATCTTAGAGTCTTTAAAATATATTCAAAAACCGTCGTCAGAGAGGCTCAGAAATCTCTAAGGCTTATTATCAATCACATCCAGGGGCTGCCGCCGCGCTTTAAACTGTTTATCATCGATTCGCCATCGGTTTATTTAGCCAGGGTCAATCCCATGATCAAAGCGGATTTTTTGCATTCATGCAAAGAGCTGTGTGATACAGGGCGCACGATTGTCATGGCCATCGATAGCAGCGCTGTTGATAGTAAGTCATTATATCGCGCTAATTCCATAAGCGACTATTACCTGAAGCTCCGGACTGATGACCCCATCCTAGAGACCGGCAAGTTAGATACCCGTATCATCAAGATACTGGAGGTCACCAAGATAGGCGGCGCGGAACGCTATGGAAATCAAGGTGTAAAGTTTGAAATCAAGCCCCACGCAGGCATTCAGATTCTCCCCTTTATCCGCATCAGAGTCTAATCAGCTATCAGCTTTCAGTCCCCTCCACCCTTAACCCTATACCTTATTCCCTTTAATGTCATACATTTGTTACTATTTCCCCAATTCTTTAATGACTTTTCGACCCTCTATTGCTAGAATGTAATTGATAGCTCTTCAGGCAATATATCCATAATGGGGGACGACCTTGGCGGCGATAGAAATAGCGGTAACATTAGCCGGACTGGCTTTAATCGGTTTTTTGGCCTGGTTTTTCTTCGGTTCCAGGCCGGCGAAAACTGCCCGTAAGACCGGCGCTGGACAGAGCTTACCGTCAGGCAAGATGGAAAAAGTAGATTTTACGATAGCCGGCGGCGTTACCTGCGCGTCCTGTGTAGCCAGTATCGAAAAAGGCCTCGGCAGCCTTCCCGGCGTGGCTGATATTAAGGTCAATATCGGCAACGACCGCGTTTTTGCCAGCTATGACCCCACCCTGATTTCCCCACAGCGCATGGAGGATATCCTCGAAAAAACCGGCTATAAAGTGCGCCGACTCAACCAGCCCGGAACTGAAGCGAACGAAGACCGCGAAGCCGCGGCCAGGACCGCCGAGCGCCGCGAACTCACGCGGAGGCTCATCATCGCCGCGGTACTCAGCCTGCCGGTGGTCATTGCCATGATGGCGCATGAACTCTTCGGCGCTATGTGGGTGCCTGATATTTTAATGAACCGCTGGTTCCAGCTCGCGCTTATCACCCCGGTCATGTTTTATTGCGGCTGGCCGATACACCGCACCGGCTGGCTCACTTTAAGCCACCGCACCGCCGATATGAATACCCTGATTACCATCGGCACTATCGCCGCCTACGGCTACAGCCTGGTGGTGACCATCGCGCCGGGAGTCCTGCCGGAAAATTTGCGTCAGGTGTACTTTGAAGCCGTCGGCGTGATTATTACCCTTATCCTGCTGGGACGTCTGGTTGAAGCCATCGCCAAAGGCGGCACCGGCGAGGCTATCCGCAAGCTCATCGGCCTCCAGGCCAGGACAGCCCGGGTAGTGCGTGACGGACGAGAGGAAGACATCCCCATCGAGGCCGTCCAGGCAGGCGACATCGTTATCGTGCGCCCCGGCGAGAAAGTGCCGGTGGACGGCGAAATCATCGAAGGCCGTTCGACAATCGATGAGACGATGGTCACCGGCGAAAGCCTGCCGATCACCAGAGACAAAGGAGATACCGTCATCGGCGCGACTATCAACCAGACCGGCGCTTTCCGATTCCGGGCTACCAAAGTCGGTAAAGACACCATGCTCGCTCAGATTATCCAACTGGTGGAGCAGGCGCAGGGCTCCAAGGCCCCCATTCAGCGTCTGGCCGACCTTGTCGCCAGCCGTTTTGTGCCGGGGGTTATATTTATCGCCATACTTACTTTTCTCATCTGGTTTAACTTCGGCCCTTCGCCCGCCCTGATATTCGCCCTGGTGAACGCGGTGGCGGTGCTTATCATCGCCTGCCCGTGCTCTCTGGGACTGGCCACGCCTCTTTCGATAATGGTCGGCACCGGCAAAGGCGCGCAGAACGGCATCCTTATCCGCTCCGCCGCCGCCCTGGAGACAGCCCACAAACTGCAAACACTGGTGCTGGACAAAACCGGCACCATCACTAAAGGCAAACCGTCCCTGACCGACGTCCTGCCGCTGGACGGTTTTACCGCCGATGAACTGCTACGGCTGGTAGCCTCGGCGGAACGTTCCTCGGAGCACCCGCTGGGGCAGGCGATTGTCCGGGGCGCAATAGATAAAGGCCTCAAGCTGACTAATCCCACAGAATTCGATTCTGTCACCGGACAGGGCATCAAGGTGACGGTGGACGGACGCCGCGTACTGGTGGGCACACGCCGCCTGCTCGAAGACGCCGGTTACAAGACTTCAGAACTTGAAAAACAGGCGGAGCAGCTGGCCGCCGACGGTAAAACCGCGATGTATGTCGCTATTGATGGCCGTCCGGCCGGTGTTATCGCTGTAGCGGATACGGTCAAGGAAGAATCGGCAGCCGCCATCGCCGCTTTAAAACACCTCGGCATCGAGGTAGTGATGATTACCGGGGACAACCGCTACACCGCGGCAGCCATCGCCCGGCAGGTCGGCATCGAGCGCGTATTGGCCGAGGTGCTGCCGCAGGACAAGGCGCTGGAGGTGAAACGGCTCCAAAGCGAGAACAAGCTGGTGGGCATGGTCGGCGACGGCATTAACGACGCCCCGGCCCTGGCGCAGGCCGATATCGGCATTGCCATCGGCACCGGTACGGATGTAGCCATCGAATCATCAGATATTACCCTCATCTCCGGCGAGCTAAAAGGGGTGGTAACGGCCATCAGTTTGAGCCGCGCTACTATGAAGAATATACGCCAGAACCTGACCTGGGCTTTTATCTATAACATCATCGGTATTCCTATCGCCGCGGGGGCGCTTTATCCAGCCTTCGGCATACTCCTCAGCCCGATGATCGGCGCCGCCGCCATGGCCGTGAGCTCCCTTTCGGTCGTCTCCAACGCCAACCGTCTCCGCAGCTTCAAAATGCCCCCATTAAACGTGCCGGTATCCTTAATAGAAGTTAATCCCAAAGTTGAAGTGAGTGAAAGAAAACTACAGGAGGATATTGAAATGGCTACCGTTAAAGACCTCGTATGCGGAATGGAAATCGACCCGAAGACTGCCGCCGCCAAATTAGACCACAAGGGCAAGACGTACTACTTTTGCGCCCTTTCCTGCCGCGACAAATTCAAAGCCAATCCCGAAAAATACATAGCTAAAGGTTAGAAACGAATCAAGACTCCGCCTTGTCTCCCTCTGGATTTCCGATTTTCATCGGGATGTCTGCCCTTCCATGCGTATGTCTTCGCAAATCTATAAATTAGAGTCGTATTATCTTAGCTATTTGGTGCGTTGAAAGCCTTGGGGAAAAGTCGGAAAGACNNGAAGTGGTATCGGCTTTATCTGCGGTTATTATTTTGATTTCGTAAGAGAGGTCAACCTTTTTCACCAGAATAATAGCCAGATTATACTGGGTATCTTTGAATATCTCTTTCTTGCCGATATCGAAGGCAGCACCCTCAAGATAAGGAACACTTGGGTTGGCATCCATGAGCTGCACCGGACCCTGTCCATTGTGGCATTCACCTTTATAACCGTCATCAGCATAGGATATCAGGACACCAGTAGAAGGGTCATACTGGTCAAAACCAACCTTTTGATGGTTTTCAACCAGGTAAAAAGTGTTTGAGGTCAAGGGGATTTTGATAACCAGTGTAGATGAGGCGGAACTATCCAGAGGGTCAAGCGTGATAGTGGTGGTCTGTCCCGGACTTACCATAGCTATCTTGGAGGGCTCAATCCAGCCGAGCCGCAGCTTTGTCCAGGATACCAGTCCTGTGGGTGGTAATTCCGGCTTGTAGACATGGCAGGATAGAGGGTCCCAGTAGCCCATGTGAATCATGGCAAATGTCTTGGTAGGAGCAGACTCCAGTTCCTGGTCATACAAACAAGGCGTTACACGATTACCCTCGATGACACCACCCAACATGTGCATAGTATCGTGGGCAAAGTTGCCCAAGTAACAATCTTCGGAAAACACGGCTGCGCTACTAATCGTTTGTCCACTCTTCGTGAGTATCTTATATGCTGTGCCTGACAAACTAAGCATGCCAGGAAGGGCAGAAAAACACACCGCTGTATATTGGTGAAATGATGCCCCCAGGACTATTATCACATATGAGTACTGGGAGAAGTTCACATCACCATCGGCCGCGTCCATGGTGTTCTGAACCAGAGACAGCATACGTGTCTTGTCAGCCGTTATATTCTGTACGGTCGTGTTGTAGTCCGCAATGGGGTGAGGTAGGACATACGGTCCCGCTACATTTCCCGTAAGCCACATTTGGCCGTATGAAGCATCGCGGAAATAATTATCCAGGTCTACGAAAACCTTGTTGTATACTTGCTCTTTGGAAAGAGTAGGCTTCACATCCGGGAAATCTGCAATAATGACGATGACTTTCTGCTCACCCACGGCTTGGGTGGTATGTATCCCGAGTATGCTACTCTGTACTACAAAAGACCATGATGGTGACCACCCTGACTTCCCCCCGGCGTTGCCAACACCCACTCGCCAGTAATAAGTTTTGCCATAGTCCAGCTTAGGTGAGGGCACAACATAGCTTGCCTCTTTTAGCCCCTTTTCATCGATAATCGGATTGCTAAAACCCTGGTCAGTGGCTACTTGAAGTCCATAAGAGGCATCTCCGGCCGAGGGCTGCCATTCTAACGTCGGGGTCGGTGAGGAAGTTAGACTGCCGTTAAGGGGCGACTTTAACGTTGGCGCTGCCGGGGCTAAAGGAGGGGTAGTAGTGGGACCAGGCGTTGTAGCAGGGGTGGGGCTTTGAGTTGGTGTTGGAGTTGGTGTGGGCGTGTATTTGGACGTTGGAGTGAGTATTGGAGTTTCTGGTGCAGGCGCGGTACAAGCTCCGAGTAAAACAATACCGATAACCAGAGTGAATAAAAGGTTTTTTATCTTCATCTCATCTTCATGCTTGTCTTACAGTTGCCATAGCTTAGCACTGTCCGGATTTCTTTTCAACTTGCGTACCAGCATGAAACCAAATAACACTATACCAACATGGGGATGACGTTATGAGAGTGCTGGATTCCGGCCCCGATTATCATACGGGGTATGCTACTTTCGTCGGGATGGTGGTATTTGTTTCAGGACAGGTCTTTTTTGAGCTGCTCGTACTGCTCTTTGGTTATTTCGCCTTTGGCATAGCGCTCCCGGGCGATGTCGAGCGGGCTTGCCTTCCCGCCGCCTGTTGAAGTGCCGCGCCTGATAATCCGGGTAACCGCCCAGACAATCAGGGCTATAATAACGCCCCAGAACACCAGCCCGATAAGCATCATCAGACCCCCTCCCCAACCCCAGTTACTCCACATCATAAAAGGCCTCCTTGCATGTTCATTTTACGCGCCTGGATTAATACTCTATTTTAATAATAACGCGAGATTATTAATATAATATGAGTATATGACACCCGCCGGCAATCTACAATCTTTACTAATTGTTTACGCGCCGGCGATTGATATTAATAGCTTGTTTAGCGCCCGCCCTTTAGAATTGGGAATACCAATAACGTAAATCGCCGGGAGGTGGGCCAATGACCATTCCAAAAGAAAGCATCTTACTCGTTGATGACGAGGAAGCTATCAGGGGTATTTTAAATAAAGGCCTCGCTATGCGCGGTTATATCTGCGATGAAGCCGAGGATGGCGAACAGGCTTTAGCCAAACTAAAAGCAAAACCGTCCGACCTCGTTATCATGGATATCAATATGCCGGGCAGACAGGGTACTGAGGTATTGCCGGATATCACCTCCCGTTTTCCGGAGACGGCGGTAATCATGGCCAGCGGCGTTACCGATACGAAAATAATCGCTAAGTGTATCCAGGACGGCGCCCAGGACTATATTAACAAACCGTTCCGATTCGAGCAGGTTCTACAGAGCGTCAACGGGACCCTGGACAAGCGGAGAGTGGCGCTGGAGATTCAACGCTATTTTCAGGACATGGGCAAGACGAACGGCAGCCAGGCAGAGCCCAGGAGACTTTTCCTCGGTACCGTGGAAGCCCTCGTCAACACTCTCGAATCGCTGGACAACTATATTAAGGGGCACTCGCAGGAAGTATCTGATATTGCGCTATCCATCGGCAAACAGATGGAGTTTTCTCCGGAAGATATGGAAGACCTGCGCTGGGCCGCCCTGCTCCACGATGTGGGCAAAATAGCTGTCGACCCGAACATCCTTAACAAACCCGGCGAGCTGACCTCCAGTGAATACCGCCATATCATGACCCACGCCGTAATCGGCCCTAACCTCGTCAAGCCGTTCGTCAACGATAGAGTTGTCGATATTATCTCGCATCACCACGACCATTATGACGGCTCAGGGCTCGACCAGAAAATCCGCGGAAAAGACATTCCGATAGGAGCCAGGATTGTAGCTGTAGCCGATGCTTATCAGGCCATGACTTCCGACCGCCCTTACCGGCGCGCCATGTCCAAACATGACGCCATGGAAGAGCTGGTGTGGTACAGCGGCACCCAGTTCGATCCCATCATCGCCAACATACTGATAAATAGAATCAAGCAGCAGCAATTACCAATAAATAATTTATATTCCGGCTCTTAGCGCTCTAATAACCTACACTGCCGGCGAAATAGATATAAAAGGGGCGGGTCTGAGGAGACCCGTCCCTTATTTTTTTACCCCTGCCCTGCTCTGGTGTATAATCATGCAGAGAACCATCTGCTCATTTCTTCCCTAAAAGGAGAATAACGGTTATGGAGCTTACACCGGAAGAACGGAGAAAAATCTACGAAGAAGAAAAGGCGCGCATTGAAGCCCGTGAGCAGTTGGAGCGGGAGAAACGGAAAGCGTCCGCGGATACCACCACAGGTCTGGCGCCGAACGTCGCCGGATTGTTATGTTACCTCGGCGCCTGGATTACGGGTATCATCTTTTTAGTCCTCGAACAAAAAAATAAATGGGTGCGTTTCCATGCCGCGCAGTCTATCATCGTCTTCGGTTCGCTCTCTCTCGTCAGCGCTATTATCGGCTGGATACCCTTTATCGGCCATGTCTTTTCCGCCATTCTAGGCATTATCGGGTTTATCCTGTGGATTGTCCTGATGGTCAAAGCGCATAAAGGTGAATACTATAAGGTGCCGGTGGCCGGTGACATTGCCGAGATGATAGTTAACAGCATTGGTACGAGCGCTTTTAATCAAAACCCGGCTGACGCTCCGGAAAAACCGGAAACCGGGGAGAAACCTGAACCATCCACATCTCCAATAGACCTGGACAAGAAAATCGAGCGTAAGGTTGAGGACTTCTTTGAACGGAGGCGGGCGGGGAGGATAACCGCCTCGGCTTTTGCCATCGCCTGGTGCATCGCTTTACTGGTCTTTTTCAATTTCTTTTATCAATATATAGCCTATTATCACGCTAATACCTACGGAGGCATCGTAACCTGGGAAAGGTACCCGTTCTTTACCGATGATATACACCTCTGGCTGCCTATACTTACGGCCGCTTTAATCGTCTCCATTATCGGTCACTTTATTTTAATCTTCTTCGATAGATACGCTCTGCGTCAGGTAATACACATCATCATCGCTGCCTTCAGTCTGGCCACCGTGGTAACGCTGCTCGTCGTCTTCCCCTTCGACTTTTATGTCATGCCGAATACTGCCGCCGCTGCCGGCGCTCAAATCGGCGTAACAATTACCCTGATACTCATCGCCATCGGTATGAGCATTGGAATACTGGTGCGCATTATCAAGCTGATGATCAATTTACTGAAAGGGACGGCAATTTATCATAAGGCTGTTTAAATTAGCAATTTTATTTGACACTTAAGCCATGTATTTTATATGCTTTTCAATAGCATAGTTTAAATTTATCACGAAGGTATTGATTTTTCAGGAGGTAAAACATGGCAAAAGGCCTAACAACCAGGACAATTATGGAACCGGCCCAGGAAATTAAGGTTTTCACCGAAGCCGATGTAGTGGTGGTGGGAGGCGGCCCGGGTGGGCACGCTGCCGCTGTTGCCGCGGCGCGTAACGGCGCTAAAACCGTGCTCGTGGAAAGATACGGCGTGCTCGGCGGTATGGCCAGCGGCGGTGTCGTGACCATTATTCCCAACCTGAGCGACATGTACGGCAAGCAGCAGATTGCAGGCCAGACCCAGGAATGGATTAGCCGGATGGATAAGCGCGAGGCTACCGATTACCCGCCCAGGGAACTCTGGGGCTCTAAAGATAAAGCCAAGGTAAGCGAATGGTTCCGCCGCTCTTTCTTTTATACCCGGTTGGATATGCTGATTTACAGCGTCCTTTTCGATGCGGAAATATTAAAGTGCGTATTAAACGACATGGCCGAGGAAGCCGGCGTCAAGACGCTTCTTCACTCGTGGGGCACGAAGGCCATCGTCGATAAAAACGAAGTTCAGGGCATCATCTTCGAGAGCAAAGCCGGCCGACAGGCCATCCTCGCCAAAGTCATCATCGACGGCACCGGCGACGGCGATTTACTGCCCTCCGCCGGGGCTACTTTCGATACCGATATGGACCCGACCCTGCGCATCGCCCATCTTTCCCTCTGCTATTGGATGGGCGGCGTCGACCTCAAGAAAGCGCTCGACTTCCGCTATAACCAGGCGCCGAAATATAAGGAAATGATGCAGGATTTAGCTAAAAAGGGCGGCCACCCGAACTTCATGCCCAGCTGCCTGAAAAACCAGGACAGCGTGGTCTGGAGCCATCCGCGTTACCCCGCCCTCGACCAGTGCGACCCGGAAGCGCTGACCCGCGTCGAGTTCGAAGGCCGGAAAAAGATGCTCATCACCTATGACTTTTTTAAGAAAAACCTCCCCGGCTTCGAGAAGGCCTTTATCGCTTTAACCTCCCCGCAGCTTGGCACGCGGAGCGCACGCCGTATCCACGCCGATTATACGCTCACGGAAAAAGACCTCGCGGCGGATAAAGTATTTAAAGATACGATTGCCATTTTCCCCGACCTCGACCGCGGCGAAGAGTCCATCAAGCACCCCAACGTCCACGTCCCCTATCGCTCGCTCATACCGCGCGGCGTAGAAAACCTGCTCGTGTCCTGCCGCGCTTTCGGTTCCGACCAGCTCGTGCAGAACTTCTTCAATCTCATCCCGCACTGCATCGCTTTCGGTGACGCCGCCGGTATTGCCGCCGCGCTGGCCGTCAAGAACCGCTGTAAGATACGCAGTATCAATATCGAAGAGCTGCAGGATAAACTGGGCAAAGCCAACGTGCCGCTGCCGGACTTCAGCAAGAAGAAACCTACAGCGTAGATTTAAACGATTGTCATTCTTCGCTTCGCTCAGAATCTCAGAGAGGGGTGGTTAAAACCCCTCCGTGCCCCGATATCCTTCACTGCGTTCAGGATGACACATAGCTAGAATGTTGGAGGTCTATTATGCCAAAACAATCCGCATTTAAAACGATTACCGAACCATCCCGTAAGATTAAAGTCTGGCGCGAGGCTGATGTGGTGGTGGTGGGCGGCGGCCCGGGCGGCGTCGGCTCGGCTATAGCGGCGGCGCGTACGGGCGCTAAAACAATCCTCATCGAAAGGTACGGCTACCTCGGCGGCATGGCTACCGGCGGGCTGGTCAATATCATCCCCAACCTCTCCGATATGAGCGGGAAGCAGTACGTCTTCGGCATCGTGCAGGAAATGATAGATAGGCTGGATAAAAGGGGCGGGACATCCTATCCGGCTAAAAAAGACTGGGGCACCACCGATAAAAAAGTAGTCGACCATTACCTCGACGCCAACCTGGGGTGGTTCTACGTGCGGCATGACTTTAACCGGAATAAAGAGTGCGTGCTTTATACCGCAGTCGTCGACCCCGAGATACTCAAGGATGAATTTAACGACATGGTGCTGGAATCCGGCGCGGAAATGCTGCTGCACTCCTGGGGTGTCGAGCCCATCATGGAAGGCAACACCGCCAGGGGCGTTATCTTCGAGAGCAAGTCGGGGCGGCAGGCGATTTTAGCTAAAGTGGTCATCGACTCCACCGGCGACGGTGACATGTTCGTCCGGGCGGGCGCGGAGTTCGACGGCAGGCTCGATAACAAGCACCGCGACGCCTGGCTCGCTTTGAACTGGTTTTGCGGTAACGTGGACATCAGCAAATGGGATAACTTTAAAAAATCACAGCCGGATAAATATAAGGAACTGATGGATGACCTGTCTAAAAAGGGCGGCTACACCCGCCCGTACTACGGCGTCCTGAAGAACCAGCCGAATACCGCGTGGTACCACTGTATGCAGCCCCAGCCGGAATCCACCGACGCGATGGACGTCGAGCAGCTTTCCCGTATTGAAATACGGGCGCGCAAACGCACTACCATTACCTTCGACTTTATGAAGAAAAACGTCCCCGGCTTTGAGAACAGCTTTATCATGCTCACCGCGCCCCAGCTCGGCACGCAGGGCGGCCGGCGCGTTATCGGGGAGTATACCCTTTCAGAAAAAGACATGGTCAGTGAAGAGGTTTTCGAGGACACGATAGTCGTGCTGGCGAACAACGACCATAAAGAAATCTCGGCCAGGCACCCCGCGGTCTGCATTCCTTACCGCTGCCTGGTGCCCAAGAAGCTGGACGGTTTACTGGTGGCCTGCCGCGCTTTTTCCTCGGAGGACCTGGTCAATAATGCTTTCAACATCATCCCGCACTGCATGTGCTACGGGCAGGCGGCGGGCACGGCGGCGGCGTTAGCCGTGAAAGCGGGCGTCCAGCCGCGCAAGGTGGACTATAAAAAGCTGCACGATGTCTTGGTAAAGCAGGGCGTGCATTTACCGGAGATTAAATAACAAATCCTCCTTATATCCCCCTTTGACAAGGGGGACAAACCTACCAGTTGAGAACAGTGAACTAAAAAATAACATCGTCTCCCTTGTAAAAGGGAGAGCCGAGAAGGATTTCGCTGCCCCCTTCCCCTGGGATTAAGGGAGGGGGGTTTTATTATTAAGGAGCTAAGGTACTCCCACACTTTTCATAAAATTCTCTTAGAATGAAGTTTGGAGATGGTTTTACATCAATTTTCTCTTTGTAATATAACTCGCCCACTTCAATATATTTCCCGCACTGGTGACATGAGTGTTGAATTTTAGCCTTCATTTTTATAATGTATTTTAAATCATCATACTTGGTCATTTGATATTTATTTTCTCAAGTTTTAATAGGTGTAAATCAAACAGATTAGACTTTTTCCCCCATGTTTATTTCATTTATTCCTTTTTCTGATAACTCCCAAACCCCTCTAGGTGAGTCGGATTTTAAAAAGCCTTCTTTCATAAGGGACCATCGTACCCATTGCGCAGCATTTCGCCAGCGAATATCCATTCCAGATGAAAGCTTCTGGAGGTCAAACTCGTTCAACAATGGTTTGACTTTTTCCTCAACTGCTTTAAGTACATCGTCGGCAGAAGCCTTACCACCTAGTTTAAAAAGTGCTTCCAATATAGGAAGTCTATATGTTTGATTGGGAGTTTTCAGTCCTTGATGAATTCTATTACCTTTATTATTTACCTTGTTTTCAATTTTGTTTTCTCGTTTTGAAAAACTTGTTTGACCGCATTTTAAATGTTCTTCTGCAGCTTCAAGTACTTTACGAACAGCATCTTCTGGACTGTCTTCCAGAGGTTCAGCCCATCGCTTTAATCTATCCCATGTAGCATCAGTGATTCTAATAACTGGCACCATTTTGACCTCCTCTAAATGTTACATAGTTACATTATAACACTTGTAGGAGATTTGTCAAGGGAAATTTCAAAAATAAAAAATCCTCCTCTCCTGCTAAAAGCCTCGTCAGGAGAGGGGGTAAAATCCTCCTTATATCCCCCTTTGACAAGGGGGACAAACCTGCCAGCTAAGAACAATGTACCAAAATAATGACATCGTCTCCCTTGTAAAAGGGAGAGCAGAGAAGGATTTAATCTACTTTCGCCCGTCTGTTTATCAATGCTTTAGTAAGCTGATAATCGGTTTCCAGGTTCAACCAGAACCGCGCCGGGATTTCCGGCATAACTGCCTCAAGCTGCAAAGCAGTCTCCGCCGTAATGGATTTCTTCCCTTTGATTATTTCGTTGATAGCGTTCAGCGGCCGTCCCATACGCCCGGCCAGCTCTTTTTGCGTCATCCCCCGCGCCTCTATTTCCTCCGCCAGGTACTCGCCCGGAGCTATAGCGACATCGGGATAAGATTTTGTTTTAGTTACCATGATAGTCCTCCACATCTAAGATACGTACATTATCTTCTTTAATCTTTTCTATAATAAGCCGGAAATTTCCGGTAAGAGTTATCGCGTATTCTCCGGCGCGGTCACCTTTAAGCGGGTGTAACCCTAATGCCCTGTGTCCAAAGAGTTCCGAAAACTTTTCCGTAGCCCTCAAGATTGCCAGTCTCTGGATATATTTTCTGCCGATAGGTACTCCAAAGAGCCTACTGGCCTCTGAGAGATTTATACTTGCTTCCTGTAAACGATGGGACGAGAACTCTATATTCACCCTTACACCTTATGGGCTAATTATATACCGTAACACCAGTAGTGTCAAGACTTTTAAGAGCTTCCCCCAAATAAATAAATCCTCCTTATATCCCCCTTTAACAAGGGGGACAAACCTGCCAGCTAAGAACAACGAATTAAAAAATAACATCGTCTCCCTTGTCAAAGGGNNAAGGGAGAGCCGAGAAGGATTTTTATTTGTCTCCAGGCTATCAATATAGTAGTATAAAATGAGTTAGGAGCAAATATACCAGACCATGTACCAAAACAAGACCCTGGTTTTCTTCGGAGCACATCCTGATGATGAGAGTTTCGGCGTCGGCGCCACGCTGGCGCAATATGCCGCCGGCGGCGTAAAAGTATACTACGTGTGTTCGACCGGCGGCGAGGAAGGCACCGTTGAACCCCGGTTTATGACCGTCTACAGTTCAATTAAAGAACTGCGCGAGCATGAATTGAAATCCGCCGCACAAGCGTTAGGGCTCGCCGGCGTTTACTACCTCGGCTACCGCGATTCCGGCATGCGCGGCGCGGAAAGCAACAAACATCCCGGCTCGCTGGCAATAGCTCCGGTCGATGAAATGACCGGACGGATAGTTAAAATCCTACGGGAGATAAAACCGGATGTGGTCATCACCCACGATGGGGGCGGCGGATACGGGCACCCGGACCACGTGGGCACCCACAACGCCGTCAAGAAAGCGTTCGATGCGGCGAATAACCCGGACCTGTATCCTGAAGCTGGCCCGCCGTTTCAGCCGGGTAAGCTGTATTTCCTGGCCCGGTCACGCAAGCTGATGAAAGCAATGATCAAACTTATGCCGCTCTTCGGTCAGGACCCTCACCACTTCGGCCGTAACAGAGACGTAGACCTTACTAAAACGACAGGTGAGGAACCCCCGATTAATGCAGTTGTACGTCTCACCAAACAATCAGTCGAGATACGAAATAAAGCCGTTGCCTCCCATCCCAGTCAGAGCAGCGGGCAGGGAACGCGCCCTGGCCTTTTCCGCATAATGGGGTTTATCCAGAAACTGCAGGGACCGAGGGAGAGTTTTACGCGCGCTTACCCTCCCCCACTNNGACCCGACATCGCGAAAAAGATTTATTCGAATGACCGGGATAGATTTTCCTCTGCTATCCATTAATTAACAGCAGATTTAACTACTTATCCATCCCCCGCTTGAGCCCCCGGATATACGAGACTTCTCCCGCATGCTGGGAAAGATGGGTAACATTCATCATGAGTATATTTCCAACGCTGGTGGGCGGCCGTTTGACCGGGCCCATCTGGGGCATTATCACTTCCCTGTCGAGTTCTTCCGGTTTTACTTCCGCCAGGTAAGCAAGGGTCTGTTTTCTCACAGCGTCAGCGTACGTCTGTAAATCCTTTAAGTCAGGAACTACAAACCCTGCGACCTGTTCCGCTGTATAATGAGCCCCGCCGTCCTCAAGTCCCTTGTTAAGTTTCTTATACCATTTGCCTGATTCCCAAAGCTGCGTTTTGCCCTGGATTGTCCTGTTTATAAAGGAGTCTTCAGACCGCGCCATGTGAAACAGTATCAGACCGATGGAATTAGCATCCGGCCTCGGATGCCAGCTCACTTCTTCATTTGTCAGACCGTCTAAAGTCCTGTCAACCGTTCTTTTAACACTTTCCAAACCACTTTTGAGCAGATTTTTCAATTCCATAAAATCCTCCGTTTTCATAACACTATATTGATATTCTACCACAAATAGAAAGTCCCCCTCTTTTTCAGGAGAGGGGGGTATTAAATCTCCCTTAGTCCCTTCCTTCGACGGGCTCAGGACAGGCTTTACGAAGGAGGGAGACAAATTAATTAAGAAGTTATATATGGGGTTTGTACAATCATCCTCTCCCTTTTGTAAAGTCCCGATTCACTTCGTTCATACGGGATTCCGTATAAGGAACGAATCGGAAAGAGAGTGAGAGAGGGATTTCTCCCTTACTTTTTCGTCTTCTTCTTCAGCGCCTTCTGCACTTCTTCGTAGCCCATATCAAAAGCCTTGATGTTCGTCTCGCCGGCCTTGCCCTTAAAGCGCCCCGTTATGGCCGCTTTGGCCGTTTCCACGTTCATCGGCATCAGGCCGGTGCCGTAAAGCGCCCCCAGCATCACCACGTTGGCGGCCTGCAAGCTCCCTGCCGCCTGCGCTATAGCCGTGGCGTCCAGTGTGATTATCTTGTCCGTCACCTTGCTGAGGCCCGCCTGTATCTCCTTGGGGCTGGGATAGCCGCTCTTGCCGAGGAATACCGTGAACGGGAGCACCGTCCGCGAGTTCAGGACGACCACGCCGCCTTTTACCAGATACTGGATATTTCTCAGCGCCTCGGAAGGCTCGACAGNNTCCGGCGTCAGCGGCGCTAAAGCGTCGCCACCCAGCCTGATATTGCTGAATACCGACCCTCCCCGCTGCGCCATCCCCAGCACCTCGGAACCTTTTACCGCGATGCCGTCCCTGACCGCCGTGGTGCCCAATAGCTCGGACAGCAGGACGACACCCTGTCCGCCGGTGCCGCATATGATTATGTTAAGCTCTTTCGTCTTCGTTGCCATATTTCATCACTCTCCCGGTATAATCGCTTCGAAGGGACAGACCTGGGCGCAGACCCCGCAGCCGGGGCACCCTGCCGCATCGACGGCCACCTTGCCTTCTTCCGTAATCAGGGCCGGGCAGCCGAGCAGGTTAATGCATATCTTGCAATCGCACTGGAGACAGCGTTTCGCCTCGCGAATTGCCTGTTCCCGGCTCAAGCCCAGCTCGACCTCGTTAAAGTTGCCGCGCCGCTTCTCCGGCACCAGCATCGCCATTGGCGCCCGCGATTCTTTCGGCGTGCCGTAAGTTTCCACCAGCAACTTGCTTTCGTAGACCTCTTCGCCTTCCCTACCGACGTTCAAAGGTTCGCCCTTAAAATACTTCTCTATCGATTTGGCCGCTTTGCGTCCCGCCGCCATGGCCGCTATAACCGTGGCCGCGCCGGTGACGCAATCACCACCCGCGAAAACGCCCTCGACAGACGTAGCCAGCGTGACCGGGTCGGCCTTGAGATAACCTTTATCGATAGTGGCCGCCGCGTCACCCGCCATGAAAGCGAGATCCGGCTCTTCACCGACGGCGGCGATAATCAGGCCCGCTTCAATCACAAACTCCGAGTCCCGAATCGGTTCGGGACGTCGCCGTCCCGACGCGTCCGGCTCGCCGAGCTTCATCTTGATACATTCCAGTCCGGCCGCTTTATTACCTTTACCGACCACCACCTTGTTCGGCCCGGCGAGCAGTGTCAGTTTAACGCCCTCGCGCTCGGCCTCGTTAATTTCTTCCGCGATGNNCGATAGTTACTTCTTTAAATCCCAGCCGCAGGCAGGTGCGCGCGCAGTCGATTGCCACGTTGCCGCCGCCTACCACCACCACTTTATCCCCTGCCGGTACTTTCTCGCCGGTGTTCACCTTATAGAGGAACTCGGTGCCGTCCATAACGCCCTTGGCGTCAGAGTTTTCAATGCCCAACTCATGCGCTTTATGCGCTCCCGCGGCGATAAACACAGCCTGGTAATTCTTCTGTAAATCGGCCAGTTTAACATCTTTCCCCACCCTCGTGTTAAGTCTGATTTCCACCCCCAGTTTTTTAATAATATCCGTTTCCTTATTGAGAATAGCCCGGGGCAGGCGGAACTCCGGTATGCCCACCGCCATCATGCCGCCCAACTGTGATAGAGCTTCAAAGATGGTCACTTTATAGCCGGCCTTCCGCAGGTCGTAAGCAGCCATAATGCCGGCCGGTCCGCCGCCCACGATAGCCACCTTCTCATGCTTTTCCTCGGCGATAGTAAAATCTTCTTTATATTTGCCGTATTCGGTCGCCGCCCGCTTGAGGGCGTTGATGGCGATAGCTTCCTCGACCTCGTTGCGCTTGCACTTGGCCTCACAGGGGTGGGTGCAAATGCGGCCGATGATAGAAGGAAACGGCAGCGTCTGCTTGATTAAGGCCAGCGCCTCATCGAATTTGCCCTCTTTAATCAGGGCAGTATAGCCCCGGATGTCGATGTGCATCGGGCAGGTCGCCTGGCAATAAGGCGGGCTGCCGGCCATGCACTTTGTCTTGTCGACTTTATACGGGACGGTCTTGGCGCCCGTTTTTCTCTTTTCTCTCTGGTCGATGATATTGCAGGCCCGCCGCGCAACAACAACCGACGGCCCTTCGAATCTTATAGCTCTCCCCAGGGTTTCTATCATCGCCCCCAGGTCGAAGGCGTCTACTACTTCGACGAATTTAACGCCCCCCGCCCTGGCGATATCTTCAATCTTGACCGGCGTGCCGCCTTCATTGGGAGCGCCCGGGTGCGGCTGAAAGCCGGTCATGCCGGTGGTCATGTTATCTAAAACCACCATGGTAATATTAGCCTTGTTATAAACGGCGTTGAGCATCGGCGGTATGCCGGAATGAAAGAAAGTTGAGTCACCGAGGTGGGCGACCACCGGGACGTCCAGTGAATGCGCCAGACCATTGGCTATGCCGAAGCTACTACCCATACAAATCTCTATGTTATCGGTAATCAGCGGTGGTTGGGCCGCCAATGCATTACAGCCGATATCACCCGAGAGCACCGGCTCGATACCAGTCTCCTTACGGTAATTCCGGCAGGCAACATTTATCGCATAGTAAGAACCCCGGTGCGGGCAGCCGGCGCATACCGTCGGCGGACGGAACGGCAGCAGCGCCGCCGTCTCTTCCCTCAGTTTGTCCAGCGCGGCAAAGTCCACCGGCGGCTTTACACCCAATATCTTACAGAGCGCCTCGGCCACCTGCCGGATACCCAGCTCTCCAACCAGAGAGATTACATCTTCTTTGCCGTGCATCTTGACGACGATACCAGCATCTTCGGCGATGACCTTGACCTCATCTTCAACGAAAGGCTCAAGCTCCTCGACAAACAGTATCTCCGGCACCGCTTTCAAAAACTGCTGCGTTATTTTTACCGGCAGCGGATACGGCGTGCCTATCTTAAGTATCGAAACTTTTTCTTCCAGCCCCATCCATCTGACAGCTTCTAAAGCGTAACTGTACGAAATACCGCAAGCGATAATCCCAAGCTTCGCGCCCTTTTTCAGCGTTATCCGGTTATACGCCAGGGTTTCAAACCCCTCTTTTATCTTCTCCAGCCGCTGCACCACCAGCCTCCGGTTGATACGAAAGTTGGCCGGCAGGCACACCAGCTTCTGCGGGTCTTTGACGAATTTCCCTTTCCGCTTTTCCCCGTTCATCTCCCCCAGCACCACATCGCTCCGGCCGTGCCCTATCCTCGTCACCGAGCGCAGCATGAACATCTGCCCGTATTCTTCCGATAGCCGGAACGCATCCGCCATCATGTCCTTGGCTTCCTGCGCCCCGGACGGCTCCAGCACCGGTATGTAGGCCTGCCGCGCTATATAGCGGTTGTCCTGCTCGTTCTGCGAGCTCCATTGACCGGGGTCATCGGCGCTAACCAGCACCAGCCCGCCACGGGCTCCCATATAGCTGGCTGACATTAACGGGTCGTGGGCCACGTTGACGCCCACGTGTTTCATAATCGCCACCGCCCTTAAGCCGGTAGTCGATGCCGCTATGGCCACTTCCAGCGCCACCTTTTCATTGACCGACCACTCGGCGTACATGCCGGTCTCTTTGGCGCTGTTCACCAATGTCTCCGTGATTTCACTCGACGGCGTGCCCGGATAGGCTGCCACCACCTGCACTCCGGCTTCCATGGCACCCCGCGCAATCGCCTCGTTGCCCAGCATAAACATCTTCACACCGGGTGCATCCGAAGTTATCGTTACTTCCGCTACTTTATTCAATACCATCCTCCTGCTCAGAGAA
>PLLL01000012.1 GCA_003141235.1 Dehalococcoidia bacterium | reverse complement strand
TGTCCCCCTTGTCAAAGGGGGATTAAAGGAGGATTTTACATAATCCTCAGGAAATTCTTTAATAATTCCTTCCCCGACTTGGTCATAATTGATTCCGGGTGGAACTGGACGCCCTCAACGAGATACTCCTTATGGCGCAGCCCCATGATAATGCCGTTTTCCGTGTGGGCGCTGATTTCCAGGCAGTCCGGCAGGCCCTCCTCTTTAACCGCCAATGAGTGGTAGCGGACCGCTGTAAGGGGATTGGACAGGCCGCTGAAGACGCCTTTGCCGTCGTGGTAAATCTCAGAAGTCTTGCCGTGCCTTATTTCTCCCGCGTTAGTCACCTTTCCACCGTAAACCTGGCCGATGCACTGGTGCCCCAGACAGACGCCCAGTATAGGAAGCCGCCCGTTAAAACGCCGGATAACATCGTTGGAGATACCTGCATTCAGCGGCGTGCCCGGCCCCGGCGATATAACAATACGCTCTGGTGTGAGACGCTCTATCTCATCGAGCGTGATTTTATCATTTCTGACTACGCTCACATCGGCTCCCAGTTCACTCAGGTACTGGTAAAGATTATAGGTAAAACTATCGTAATTATCGATTAATAAAATCATTGCTTTTAAATCCTTTTATCTTCCTTCCTGATTACTAACTACAAACTACTCACACTTCTTCCGCCTGGTCGATGGCGCTTAAGGATGCCTGCGCTTTATTGAGGCTCTCCTGATATTCTGTTGCCGGGACGCTGTCAGCCACCACGCCGCCCCCCGCCTGTACATAAGCCGTGCCGTCCTTTATCACGACGGTGCGTATGGCGATGGCGGTGTCCATGTTGCCGGAAAAATCGAAGTAGCCCACCGCTCCGGCATAAGGGCCTCTTTTGTCCGGTTCCAGTTCGGCGATGATTTCCATGGCGCGTATCTTGGGCGCGCCGGAGACCGTGCCCGCCGGGAAGCAGGCGCGCATCGCGTCGAACTGGGTCATGCCTTTCCTGAGCTTGCCCTGGACATGAGAGACCAGGTGCATCACGTGGGAGTAGCGCTCTATGTCCATGAACTGCGTTACTTTAACGGTGCCCGGCTCGCTAATGCGGCCCACGTCGTTGCGGGCTAGGTCTACCAGCATGACGTGCTCGGCGCGTTCTTTTTCATCGTTTTTCAGCTCTTCGGCCAGGGCTTTATCCTTTTCCGCGTCTTTATCACGCGCCCGCGTACCCGCGATAGGGTGGTTGGAGACGATGCCGTCCTCGACGCGCACCAGCAGTTCCGGTGAAGCGCCGACGATGTGGAAGTTGTCGAGGTGCAGGAAATACATGTACGGTGAGGGGTTGATGGAGCGCAATGCGCGGTAGATGGCGAAGGGTGACGCTTTAGTTTGGCGGGACAGCCGCTGCGAGGGCACAATCTGTAGGATGTCGCCGTCATAAATGTATTCTTTGGCGCGCGTTACCATGTATTCATATTCCGCCGGTGTCCGGTTCGATTGCACTTTAGAAGGGGAGGTGGTTTTTGGCGCTTTTTCCTGCGGTGGTAAGGGGTCGCTTAGTCTGGTCACCAGAACGTCGATTTTCTTCGTCGCTTCTTTATAGGCGCTTTCGATGTCGCCGTCAAGATGGACATGGGAGACGACTTTAATCGTATGGGCTATATGGTCGAAGATAAGGAGCGTATCGGCCAGCATAAACACCGATTCCGGCAGGCCCAGGGCGTCGCGTTCGGGGGAGGGCAGCTTCTCAAAGTACCGTGCGACTTCATAGCTCAGGTAGCCCACCATCCCCCCGTGAAAGCGCGGCAGCCCCTCCACATGAACGGGCTTATATTTTTGAAACTCTTTTTCAATTAACAATAATGGGTCCCCTCCTTGTCCCTCTCTCCCCTTGTGGGAGAGAGCCGGAGAGAGGGGTAACAACGGGTCGCCGTTAACCATTTCTCTCCCCTTGTGGGAGAGACTAAGAGAGGGGTAATCTTCCTTACCCGTTTCCTCTCCCCTCCGAGGGAGAGGATTAAGGTGAGGGGGATTCATAGTTTCATTCGTTTTCCCGGTCTCAATAACCATTGAAGGCTCAGTGCCCAGGAAGCTGTAGCGCGCCAGCCTTTCTCCCCCCTCCACGCTCTCCAGCAGGAAAGAATACTTACCGCGCGCTATCTTGAGATACGCCGAAACAGGCGTATCCAGGTCGGCCTTTATTTCCCGGTAGACCGGCGCCAGGTTGCCCTGCGTTTTCAGTTTTTTTACTTCTTCGAGTGTCGGATGATACATTTTTCTCCCCTTGGACTGCCTCAAAGCAGGCAATAAAAAAAGCCCCCACCCTCAAAGGGGCGGAGGCTTATATTTCCGTGGTGCCACCCTTTTTGTTCCCGACTTTAGTCGGGAACTTCTCAGCGGGTACGGTCTTAAGAGACGATACCCTGGGATTCGTTAACGCTTCTCTTGCGGCAAGGCCTACTTACCCCGACCTGTCGGGGTGTTCGGTTTGCGGCTCCCAGGTCCATTCGGTTCCCGCGCTGGCGTCGGCTCCCACCTGCTCCGACTCTCTTCTGCCCCGCTCTGGAGCTTACTAATCCTGTTCCCAGCCTTTACATAATTAAGATGATAGCAGTCTAACATGATAATAAGGGTTTGTCAAGAAATAATTAATGTTTAGTCTTCTGCTTTTTTAAATTAATGTTTAGATTCCAAATTCCCACTGTTGTTGTTATGATTAATGAAACAAAAGCTATGCTAGCGGCTGTGATCGTTATCCATAATTGGTTTCGCTCCCATAAGCTGGAAATGTGGAATTGTGTTGTCTCATAGGATTGGTACATACTTTGGTTATCACTATAAGTGAATACAAATGTTATATCGTAATCGCCTGAAGGAGCGGTTTTTGAGGTATTTAATTTTAACAGGATGGGATATTTTCCACTCAGTGAGGTTTCACTCCTTACCAATGGTAATCCATAATCGGGGGGTGGCTTAATAATAGTACTAATCGAGAAGATTTCACTAGGTAAGACAGTTATAAAGCCGTTAGGGTCTAACCCAATGGGTTTATAGCCTCCGATTTCTATAGTGCCTGGATTGTTTGGATCAATTACGTAAGGAGATGTCCAAAAAATATTCAGTTTATTTTTAGAGGGAATACCATATCCAGAAATAAACACCTCAATTTCTAAGGTTTCACCCGCTTTTATCGTAGGAGTAGTATTGCGAATTACAAGCGAATATACACAATTTGAATTATTGTCAGACTGTGAGTTAGCGAACGCTATGTCATTAATGTCACTAGGGAAAGAGGTTTCTATTTTACCCTGCACATGTTTGCTAGTAGTAAGCGTTCCCATCGCCATTAACAATAATAAGCATGATAATGATAGAACGGTTGTTCGCAATAAACGTTTCATGGGTTTAATAATACAAGAGGGTCACAATAATGTCAAATATATAGTAGGCTAGATGTAGCGTATCGCAACCCTACTTGTCATAAAAAGCCTCGCTGGAT
>PLLL01000049.1 GCA_003141235.1 Dehalococcoidia bacterium | reverse complement strand
GTTCTCCCTGCCCGTTGACCTCTGGGCAATTGAAGCCGATGAGGGGCAGATAAACCAGGTAATCAGTAATATCGTCATCAATGCTGAACAGTCGATGCCTCAGGGTGGGGCGCTCAATATCGAGGCAAAAAACCTTGTTATCAGAAGCGGAAGGGTTTTACCGCTGACCAACGGTGACTATGTGCATATAGCTATAAAAGACCGCGGTGTTGGCATCCCAAGGGAACACCTGGGCAAGATATTTGACCCCTTCTTCACTACCAAGCAAAAGGGGAGTGGACTGGGGCTGTCTACAGCCTATTCCATCGTCAAAAACCATGACGGTCATATCGCAGTAGAATCTAAGCCGGGGACCGGGACAACATTCCACATTTATCTGCCGGCTTCTGAAAAACAAGCACCAGCAGAGGAGGAGGCAGTTATGGAAACCACATTACGCGGCAAAGGAAGAATACTGGTGATGGATGACGAGGAAATTATCAGGGAGATGCTTAGCAAGATGCTAAGCCTCGTCGGATACGAAGTTGAGCTTGTCCAGGACGGCGCCGAGGCAATTGAAAGGTATGCTGAGGCTAAAGGAGCGAAGAGAACTTTCGATGCTGTCATTATGGATTTGACCATCCCGGGAGGCATGGGAGGAAAAGAAGCTATTACCAAGCTGCTTGAGATAGACCCGGATGCCAAGGTGATTGTCTCCAGTGGTTATGCCACCGACCCGATTATGTCCGGATATAAGAAATTCGGGTTCACCGCCGTGTTGAACAAGCCTTATAGTGTTGCCGAGATTGAAAAGACCTTAAAAAGCCTATTGAAGAAGAAATAATTCTAGTTGAACGGAGTGGTGGGCGGTAATGGACTTGAANNATGAAATCGGGACGCTCTAACCATTTAAACGAACAATCTGAGAGTTTTAACCATGTAGGCAGGATTCTTCCATGACTTGATTACATGTTCTCTATGTCGAGCCTGGGAAAGAGTGCTGAACTCTTCAGAATAGATAAGCTTCCAGGGACGATAGCTTTTAGTGGAAAGCACCATACCTGCGTTATGGTAGGCGACTCTCTGGGGAATATTAATTGTTGAACCGATGTAGTATTTTCCTATAGATTCGCTCTTAAGAATGTAAATATAAAACATGAGAAATTTATGGTGGGCGGTAATGGACTTGAACCAATGACCTTCCCGATGAAATCGGGACGCTCTAACCACCTATGAGAAATCTATGGTGGGCGGTAATGGACTTGAACCAATGACCTCTGCGATGTCAACGCAGCGCTCTAACCAGCTGAGCTAACCGCCCGGGATATTGTAATTCTACTAGATACCTTTCTTACAGTCAACCTTACGGATTAGGGTGAAATTGATATTATGCCCACAGTGGGGTGGGGTAAGAGGGGGGCTATGACGGTTTATCAGAAGGTGGTTTTTTCTCTTTTAACTCTTTAATATTGCCTTTAGCTATTCTTATACCTTCCGCCGCGCCTATTTCTTCAAATAACTTTAAAGCCTGCTGGTAATACTCCAGAGCTTTATCCAGTTCTCCTTTGTTTTGGTAAACAACCCCGATATTGTTCAGGTCGTTAGCTTCCCCTTCATGTTTGCCTATCTCCCTGTGTATCTCCAGAGCTAATTGGTAATATTCCAATGCCTTATCAAGTTCACCTTTTATCTGATACACAACTCCCACGTTACATAGCTGATTGGCTTCTCCCTCTCTTCTGCCTATTTCCTTGTTTATTTTCAGTGCCTGCTGGTAATGCTCCAGCGCTTTATCAAGCTCACCTTTTGCAATATATACATTCCCTATATTGCACAGGTCGCTGGCTTCCCCTTCACGATAGCCTATCTCCCTGTCTATCTTCAAAGCCAACTGGTGATGCTCCAGTGCATTATCAAGCTCGCCTTTTATTTTAAACACAATCCCTATATTACATAGGTCGGCGGCTTCTCCCTCCCGATAGCCTATCTCCCTGTCTATCTTCAAGGCCAGTTGATGATGCTCCAGCGCCTTATCCAGGTCACCTTTTGTCTGGTACACATTCCCCATATTGCCCAGTTGGTTGGCTTCCCCCTCACGATCACCTATCTCCCTGTGTATCTTCAAGGCCATTTGATGACATTCTAATGCCTTATCAAGCTCACCTTTAATCTTGTACACAATCCCCATGTTGCCCAGGGCGGCTGAAAGTCCTTCTTTATTATTATCTTCCCTGGCAATCTTTTCCGCCTCTTTATAACTTCCCAAAGCTTCATCCAATCTACTCGTTGATAAAAAACAATTGCCGATAAGTATCAGCAAGGCTACCTTTTCGCTCTGTTTTGTCCCTGTACCCAAGCATTCTCTTAAACAATCAATAGCTTCATCGTATTTATATTTCTCCATCGCCTTAAGGCCGGAACTTAATAAAGCTCTGCGCCTCGTTTCAGGCATAGCTGCCAGACCATCAAAATAAATGTTGGCACCTTTAACACTTTTACTTAAATCACCAAGCATGGTTTTTATGTCGTTAGTATCTGTTGTTATTATTTGGGTGTCTTTTTTACCTTGCCTAAGATGCTTGATGCCATAATAAGCCGCAACAACAATGCCTATTATGCCTATTACTATTCCGATAATATATTTTACGTCCATTTAACTCTTTACCTTGGCCTGTTCCGCTTGTTTCTCTTTCCTTAAGCGCCACCAGCCTGTCCCTCCCATAAATAACGCCAGCGCCGCGGTGCCCAGGGTAATAAAGAGCGCCGCGTCGTACCAGAAACCCTGCGGGAAAAGCATGATTAAATAATCCGTAGTCGGGTCGAGCAGCCACAGGTCGTTAGTGAAGCTGATGAGGTGGAACTGGTAAAAGAACCAGTCGAAGTTTATCCATATCATTAATCCCAGTATTATTATTACGGCCAGCGTCAGGACGCTCCCCCCGATAAGCCCCCGCGCCACCCGCTTTTTGTCCAGCCAGAGTATATAATTCAGTCCGGAGTAGATAACCGCGTAAATTAAAGTGCCCAGCAGGAGCCGGAAATCCAGCCGGAAAAGGCCTTTAACGTCCTTAAGATGGCCGACCTCGCGTTCGTTGAACAGGGTGAAAGGTTTACCGTCCTTTATCACCGTCACGTTGATATACTCTTCGCTATCGTTAAAATAGGTTATCAGGCCGGTGATGGCTTTATCCAGCTCTTCCGGGGCCAGCCCGGTCACCTGGCTGATATTATATTTATTGAAACCATAGGAGTAAAGCTCGGAACTGTTGACCGCGATTCTGATGCTCGTGCTTAGCAGCAGGATGGGCAGGCACAAAATGAACAGCCAGTAGGCTGCGGTTCTGATTATTTTCATGAATATTCCCGAAAATGTCTACTTAAATATTACCTTATTGAGAGAAAAAATAATACTCCGCTTGACCATCCTTATGCTATAATTAGCTGGATTTTTCACCGGGGAGCGAGATGTTTACCCACCTCCATGTTCACACCGAATACAGCCTGCTTGACGGGATGTGCCGTATTACACAACTCGTAGCTAAAGCTAAAGAGATGGGTATGGAAAGCCTGGCCATCACCGACCACGGCGTCATGTACGGGGTCATCGAATTTTACCAGGCGGCTAAAGAAGCCGGCATCAAGCCCATCATCGGCTGCGAGATTTACATCGCCCCTGGCGGACGCCAGAGCCGCACTCCCGGTGAAAAGAACAACTACCACCTGATTCTGCTGGCCAAAAATCATACCGGCTATCAGAATCTTATCCAGTTGACCACCAAAGCCCACCTCGAAGGGTTTTATTATCGCCCCAGGGTGGATAAAGAACTGCTGGAGCAGCACAAAGAAGGCCTCATCGCCCTCAGCGCCTGTCTTTCCGGAGAAGTATCGCATCTTATTTTAAGCCGGCGCTTTGATGAAGCCAGGCAGGCGGCGCTCTGGTATAAACAGACCTTCGGCGATTTCTACCTGGAAATTATGCGGCACCCCATGCCGGAGTCGGAAACGGTTAATAGTCATCTGATTGAGATTGGCCGTGAGCTGGATATCCCGCTGGTAGCCACCAACGATTCACACTATATCAACCGCGAAGACGCCTCGGCCCACGATTTACTGCTGTGTATCGGCACCAACACCACCATCCACGACGAGAAACGGCTGAAAATGGCGGGCGACTTCCTCTACCTGAAAAGCCCGCAGGAAATGGCGGAACTTTACAAGGATATCCCCGAGGCGCTGGAAAACACCGGTCATATTGCCGATAAATGCAGCCTCGAATTGGAGTTCGGGCGGCTGCACCTGCCGGAAATAGGGATACCGGCCGGTAAAACCCCTGATGAGTACCTGGCCGAACTATGTCGCCAGGGCCTGCGCCAGTATTATCCCAATCCCACCCCGGAGATAGAAAAGCGTCTGGAATACGAACTGGACGTTATTAAGACAACCCAGTTCGCCAACTATATCCTGGTCGTCTGGGATATTATAGCTTTCACCAAAAAGCAGAATATTCTCTACGGCGTCAGAGGCAGCGCTGCTTCGAGTATTGTGCTGCATTGCCTTGGCATAACACCTCTCGACCCCCTCGAACACGGGATGGTCTTCGAGCGTTTTCTTAACATAGAGCGTAAGGAAATGCCTGATGTGGACATGGACTTTCAGGATGACCGCCGTGAAGAGGTCATTGCCTACGTCTCCCAGAAATACGGCCAGGACCATGTCGCCCAGATAATAACCTTCGGGACGCTCGGTGCACGGGCGGCCATCCGCGATGTGGGGCGCGCTCTCGGCATGCCCTACGGCGATGTCGACCGTGTAGCCAGATTGGTGCCTCCTGTCCCTAATATGATGCTCGCCCGCGCTATGGACGAGAACGCCGAGTTTAAGACTATCTACCAGAGCGATGAAATCGTCCGCAACCTGGTCAACCAGGCGCGGCGGGTGGAGGGTATAGCGCGCCATGCCAGCACCCACGCCGCCGGTGTCGTGATATCCAGAGAACCTCTGACAAATCATGTTCCTCTTCAACGCGGTTCCAGGACGGAAAACCAGGAAGCTGTCATGACCCAGTTTGCCATGGATGATATTGCCCGTATCGGCCTGCTGAAGATGGATTTCCTAGGCCTGGCCAACCTGACTATTCTCGGCAAAGCTCTGGATATAATTAAAAAGCATCACAATATCAATATAGATTTATATAATCTCCCGATGGATGATGCCAAAACTTTCCGCTTGCTTGCGGCGGGGGAAACAGCGGGAGTTTTCCAGCTCGAAGGCGGCGGCATGCGCCGCTATATTAAGGAACTTAAACCCTCCACCTTCGGCGATATCGCGGCTATGGTAGCGCTTTACCGCCCCGGCCCCATGGAGCATATTCCCACATTCATCGACGCTAAACACGGTCTTAAACCGATAGTGTACCCTCACCCGGCGCTGGAGAGTATTCTTAAAGAAACCTACGGTGTCATCGTCTACCAGGAGCAGGTGCTTTATATCGTGCAGGCCTTGGCAGGCTATAGCCTGGGGCAGGCGGATATCTTCCGTAAGGCAATGGGTAAAAAAATCGTCGAGGTAGTGAAGAAGGAAAAACGCAGCTTCATGGCTGGAGCCAAGAAGAAAGAGTTCTCCGCTGAGGTAGCCGAGGAGGTCTTTGCCCTTATCGAGCCTTTTGCCGGTTATGCTTTTAACAAGGCGCATGCCTTCAGCTATGCCCTTATCGCTTACCAGACTGCATATCTAAAAGCGAATTACCCGGCGGAGTATATCACCGCTTTCCTGACTATTCATGCCGGAGAACTGGAGAAAATCGCCGGCGCTGTCGCCGAATGCCGCCGACTTAACATAACCGTCCTCCCGCCGGATATTAACCGCAGCCAGATTGAGTTTTCCATTGAGGATAATGGCGGCAAACCAGCCATCCGCTACGCGCTGGGGGCCATCAAAAACGTAGGCACGGGCGCCATCGAGCCGGTTATCGCCGAACGCAATAAGAACGGCCTCTTTAAATCCATTGAAGACTTATGTCGACGCTGTAATTTACAGGCTGTCAACCGCCGGGTGATGGAAAGCCTGATTAAAACCGGAGTAATGGATTCATTAGGGAAGCGCGGCACGCTGCTGAACAGCGTCGAGCGTATCCTTTCGCTGGCGCAAAGAGAACAGAAATTACGTGAGACCGGGCAGTCCACTATGTTTGACCTGTTCGGGGATACGGCGCCGGTGCCTTTACCCGAGCTTGACCTGACGCCATCCGATGTTACCGATAGGGAGAAGGCGTTCTGGGAAAAGGAGCTGATGGGGGTAAGTTTTTCCGAAAAACCGTTCAGCCCCGTTTTCAGCGGTAAGAACCCGGACACGAAATTCATCGACGAAATTGATGAGGAGCTTGACGGACAATCTGTCGTCATGGCCGGCAGGATTATTACTGCCCGCTATCTCCTGACGAAGGACGGACGCTCATTCGCCAGCGCTATCCTGGAAGATTTCAGCGGCCAGATTGAGGTCATGGTCTGGCCGAAGGTCTATACCGAAACCGAAGCGCTGTGGCAGGAGGGCAACGAAATCGTGGTACAGGGTAAGGTCAGGGTGCGTGACGAGCAGCCGCAGATAAGCTGCGATAATGTCCGCCTCTACCAGCCGCCGCCTGAGGAAAAAGAGACAGCTAAAGCACCCGAAGTAAAAACGCCGGAGGCCCATGTAGAGACAGTTAAAACCTCCACTGCCAGGCAGCGGCTGATTATCAATATCAAACAGACTAAAGACAAAGAAGGGGACATCGCTCTCCTCGGTAAAATCGTAGCTGTTTTAAAGTCCAACGCCGGACATGATGAAGTGCAGATAGACATCCTGAACGGAGGTGCTCCTATACCTTTAAAGCTCCCCAGTGTGCAAACCAGCTATGGTCCGGAGCTTAAGAAGCAGCTGATTGAACTGGTGGGCGCCGAAGGGTTAAGGGTAGAAAAGACGGATTAGGAGGATATCATGGAAAAACCGCAGTCAGGTTTAAGTTTTAAAGCTATGTCTTTCATGTTCAAATTACGTGACATAATCAGGCCGCGTGGAAATGTATTGCATGAGATAGGTATAAAACCGGGATTTCAGGTGCTGGATTTTGGGTGCGGTCCCGGCGGCTATATTCTCCCGGTGGCTAAACTGGTAGGTGAATCGGGTAAGATATTCGCTCTGGATATGAACCCTGTGGCGATATTAGCGGTGAAATCGCTCGCCGCTAATAATAAACTCGCTAATATCCATACTATTCTATCCGATGGCGCCACCGGTCTGCCGGACAGCAGTATCGATGTAGTGCTGCTTTACGACGATCTGCACCAGTTTATAAAGCCGGAAGAAATTCTCAAAGAGCTGCATAGGATACTGAAACCTGATGGTATCCTGTCTGTCAGCGACCATCACATGAATGAAAAAGACATTACCTCTAAGATATCCGGTACGGGACTTTTCCGTCTATCACAGAAAGGTAAAGTTTTCAATTTCAACAGGGTTCAATAAAGGAGAATCCCAACAACGTCATCCCAGCGAAAGCTGGAATCCAGAGGTGAAGTAAGGGTGACTGGATTCTCGGTTCAAGTCCGGGAATGACGTTATCAAACCCTGTTTTTACTTCTTTTTTTCGCCGAGTTCCTCGGTAATATCTTTGGCCATAGTCATGAACAGTTTATGCAGCCTTTTCATGACATCCGAAGCAGCCTTTTCACCGGCGGCCCTGGCTTCATCAGCGGCGTTCCGTGCATCCGTAGCGGCTTTATCAAGGTCATCCAGCAGCTCCGGTAGCGGTTTACTAAAAATAGCATTCTTGAGCGAAGTTTTATCAGCCATATATCCTCCTTAAGACTTTATAAAACTACTATTATGTATCATTATAGCACGGACGGACGGAAATTGTACTGGTGTGCTAAAAAAAAACCTTTTCAGGCTGCCACATTGCCTTGTCAGGAACGTAGCGGAGGATGCCCAGGAAACGCCCGTCAATCGCATAAGCACGGCAGTGAGTCTCGGAAGTATTTTCTTGAGATGCCATCTGCTCCAGCGTCAAGAGATTACCCTGCTTCATAGCTTTTTCAGCGGCCTCATCCATGACCACAGCGCGGTAGTTCTGGAGCACGTAGTCGATAGAGTAGAGAAATTGTTTCCAGCGCTTTTCATGGAAAGCCTCTTCCAGTTGAGGCAGCGAAACGGCTGCGTTGATATTAAAAGGCCCGTATGTGGTACGGATAAGATTTTTAAGATAAGCGCCGCAGCCGAGCGCCTGGCCCAGATCGTGGGCGAGAGAACGGATGTAGGTGCCCTTGCTGCATTCGACTTCTATGGTAACTAAAGGCGGCTGCCAGTCGGTGATATCCAGTCGGTAAATGGTAATGTTCCGACTCTTACGTTCGATGCTGATGCCGGCGCGCGCCAGTTTATAGAGCGGTTCTCCATTGTGCTTTAAGGCGCTGTACATGGGAGGAACCTGGGAAATAGGCCCCCGGAACGGATTGAGCGCGGACTCCAGTTTAGTACGGTCGATGCCCGAAGTATCTCCCCGCTGTAGAACCTTTCCGGCGGCATCGTAGGTATCGGTTGCTGCCCCGAGTTCGATGACAGCCTGGTAGGTTTTAGAGGCGTCGGACAGATATTCAACGATGCGTGTCGCTTTACCGATACAGACCGGCAGGACCCCCGTAGCGTCCGGGTCGAGCGTGCCCGCATGTCCTACACGCCGTTCGCCGCTCAGGCGTTTTATCCTGGCCACAACGCCGTAAGACGTTTGTCCCGCGGGCTTATCAACATTCAGTATTCCGTCCAAATCCGCTACCGCCTCCGCTCTTTTGTTACAAATGGTGTATCGAGGTGATTTAGCGACCGCTCATGGTGAGCCTGTCGAACCATAGCGGTATATTCAAATCACCCTTCGACAAGCTCAGGGTGAGCGGACAAACTATTACACTTGCTAAATGGCTTTTCACCACGTTTTGACTTTTTGTATACGCTCCAGGGTTTCTTCTATCTCGCTTAAAGAAAGAAACAGGGTAGCCCTCATATAGCCCTTGCCGTTAGCGCCGAAGTAGGAACCCGGCATAAAGGCCACGTGCGCTTTATTAATAAGAGTATTCAGCACGAAGTCTTCATCGTCAAAGCCCTCGGGAACCTGAATCCAGAGATATGGCGTAGCTTTGGGTACGGTCACTTTCAGTCCCAGTTCCTGCAAGCCTTTGACGAAGATGTCTCTTCGTTTCTTGATTTCTTTAAAATAGGACTGCATCTCCTCTTTGACGGCCGGTTCGGTCAGCGCGGCTGCGCCGGCTTTCTGTTTAAACCATTCCACGCCCTGGCGGTGCTGGCTATTGGCTTTTAACCAGCGGTTGATGTTCTCCTCGCTGCTTACCACCCAGGCCAGCCCTATACCGACGAAGTTATAGTGCTTGGAGAGAGAAACAATCTCGTAACCGCGCTCCATCATGCCGGGAATCTCGGTGATTGAAATTGGCTTTGTTTTCGTATCAAACACATAGTCTTTATAGGCTTTGTCAAAGATACCCATGACATCGGCGGATTTCATTTGTCTTAACAGTGCCGCGTAATAATCCCGGCTGGCCACGGCGCCGGTGGGGTTATTAGGGTCGCAGAAATAAAAAGCTACGGGTTTTTCACTTTTGTTTGAGAAATTAAATTCAGGCAGCCAGTTGGTAGCCGCCGAGGTTACCACTCTTTTGGGTTGATGACCGGAAAGTACTGTCGCGGCTTCATAAACGGGGTAAACGGGGTCGGGGATATAANNTATAAATCGTCCCCGGTTCAAAGAGGTTGGCCATATCGTAGAGGACTTCTTTCGCCCAGCTTGTGACCATGATATTTTCCGGCCGGAGCTTGACGGCGTGTTTGACGCTGTAGTCTTCGATGATGGCTTCGATAAGCTCCGGAATACCGCGTTCCGGGTGCACGTCGCAAGGATAGCCGAAAGTGGACTTATCAGTGAGTACAAACTTTGCTAAAGCTTTTTTGATGGATTGCGGTGCCTCGACATCGGGAATACCGATTCTGGCGTTGATAACGCGTACGCCGTCCCGCTGTTCGGCTTCTTTGGAAATCCTGCCGACTTTACGAAAAGGATAGTCCGGGATTTGGTCCAACAATGGTGAAAATTTCATGCGCCAATCCTTTTTATTTATTTCTAAAAATCCCTCTCAATCTCCCTTTTTCAAAGGGAGAAGGTAGCAACAAACCCCTTTTCCCCACTGCCCTACGCTAATCGTTCCCCCTTTGGTAAGGCAACAATATAGTTGACTCAGTAGGAAAGGGGGAGTATCATGGTTAATCATATCACAATTGGGAAGGCACCGATGTCATCAAATGAAATAATAGCACTTGACGCAAAGTTGAGGCAAGCACATGATGTGCGTGCTCCTGACTTGCCCGAGGATGAGTTTTTTGAAATATTCTCTGCCGGGCAAGTATTGAAAGACTTTGACCTTACTGATGAGGATATAGAATCTGGGCAAGTTGGTGGAGAGAATGATGGTGGTTTAGATAGCGTATACTTTTTGGTTAACCGACAGTTGGTCATGGATGATACCGATATCAACCCCAAGACAGTCGCCAAAGTGAGCATATTCTTTATACAAGCAACACGTGAACAATCATTTAACGAAGGACGCATAGCAAAATTAAACCTATTAACTGAGGATTTTCTTGATTTTTCAAAGAACATTGGGCAACTTCAAGGAACTTATAACGATGATGTAATATCTGCGATGACTACATTCAAGAATAAGTATCGGGAGCTCTTTGCTTACCCTCATGAGCTTACAATTTCTTATTGCTACATTAGTAAAGGCGAAATAAAGACAATCAATGATGGTGTAATAAGGCAGAGTAAAAGAGTTGAGGATAAAGCAAAACAATTATTCTCCAAAGCAACTGTGTCATTCAGTTTCATAGGCGCAGCCCAATTGCTTGACTTAATAGATGAACAACCACAAAAGTCTTATCCATTGGAATATTCCGAGATGTTATCCCCGAAGGGGCAAAATGCTTTTGTTTGTCTTGTCCCAATACTTGCTTATTCTAGGTTCATTACTAACGATAAGGGCGAGATAAAAATGAATATTTTGAGGGAAATGTAAGAGATTGGGAGGGTGATGTCGGTGTTAATGCAGCCATTCAAAACACTCTTGAGAATGGTGTTCCTGATGAAGACTTTTGGTGGTTAAATAATGGTATTACAATACTTGCATCTAGTGCTACTAATCAGGGTGGTCACATACTAAGTATTGAGAAACCTGAAGTAGTGAATGGACTTCAGACTTCTCGGTGCGTTTACAACTATATTAAAGTGAAACAGGTGAAGGATGAACACCGCAATGTGCTTGTACGTATCATTGCAACTCAACTAGAAGAAAGCCCCGACCACATAATAAAGGCTACTAATAGTCAGACTCAGGTGCCAGCTTTTCGTCTACATATGACCGAGCCCATTCATAGGAACATAGAGACGGTATTAAGACTTCATAATCTATATTATGACAGAAGAAAGAACTATTATAAAAACGACGGTAAACCTATCACAAGAATTGTCCAACCTCTTACCCTGGCGCAGACTATTACGGCAATCGTCCTTCAAAGACCCGACGACGCTAGGGGAAGACCCAATACGGTATTAGAAAAATCATACCAAGAAATTTTCAATCCACAATACCCGCTTCAACTATTTTCCGTTTGTGCTTTGCTGATAAGGAAAGTCAATTCTTTCCTTTTATCACCGGAATTGGGAATAACGAGAACGGAAAGAGGGGATTTACGTTGGTATTTAGCAATGCAATATTCACGCTTAATGACCAAGATGGATGTCCCGACTCCTAGCGAATTAGTGAAAATGATATTGCCTAATGATGATGAATTATTGAGTCTTTCCTATAATGTAACATACCAAGCTTATCGGTCTTTAGGAGGAACACACGAAATTGCTAAAGGCACTGAACTCTTAAAGAAAGTGAAGGAGTTGCCTTATAGTGAAGTTGAATGATTAGGTACCTTTTGTAAAGAGCCTGTCCTGGTTCCACTGAGTCACCACGAAGTGAGCCTGCCGAAGGAGGGACACAGGGGGATTTAGCTTAAGGATTTTCGTTGTGTGATACTTCATCGATGAGCCGCAGGATATGGTCGCCCTTCTCGATGGAGTTGTCCCATTGAAAGTGCAGCTCCGGCATGCGCCGGATCCTAATCTTTTTAGCCAGTTCCGAGCGCAGGAAGCCGGCCGCTGAGCTCAAAGCTTCCAGAATCTGCGGTTCTTTTTGCTGGCCGCCCATACTGCTGACGAAAACATTGGCGAATTTAAGGTCGGGAGATATGCTGACCTCGGTCACAGAAACAAACTCATCTAGTCGCGGGTCACGGAGTTCACGCAGGATTAGCTCGCTGATATCCCGCTGCATCTGGGTATTGAGGCGTTCCATGCGATGTGCCATAATACAGCGCTCAAACTACTGTTGTTTTTCCATGCGATAAAATTCCAAGATATCGCCGACGCGGAATTCGTGGAAGTCCTGGACGCCGACGCCGCATTCAAAGCCGGTTAAAACTTCTTTGGCATCGTCTTTAAAGCGTTTCAGACTGCTTACAGAAGAATCCGCGATGATTTCTTTGCCCCGGCGCACCCTGACCTTGGCGTTACGAGTTATCTTACCTTCGTTGACAATAACGCCGGCAGCTTTAAGCCCTTTGCCGGCTGAGAAGACGGCTCTTATTTCCGCCCGCCCGTCGATAACCTCGACGTAAACAGGCTCCAGCATACCTTTAAGGGCTTTAGCGACATCATCGGCCATGGTATAAATGATGTTATAGAAGCGGATGTCCACGCCGCTCGTGACGGCAACGCGTTTGGCGCCTTCCTGAGCGGTGACATTGAAACCGATGATAAGCCCATTGGAAGCGGTGGCCAGCATGACGTCGCTGTCGGTGACGCTGCCGGTCGCGCTATGGATGACTCTGACCTTGACCTCCTCTGTCCCGAGTTGCTCGAGCTGGTGCCTTATTGGTTCGATGCTGCCCTGGACATCGGTCTTGAGGATAACGTTAAGTTCTTTTACTTTACCGGCATTTATCTGGTCGTAAAGGGTATTCAGATTAATTGCTTTAGCGCGGACAGTTTCCTTTTCTCTGGCAGCCCGGTTCCGGGCGAGCAAGGCCTGCGCATGATGTTCGTCTACTACAGTAGTTAAGGTATCCCCGACCTGCGGCACGTTATTTAAACCGAGGACTTCAACAGGCATTGAAGGTTCGGCTTTTTTAATCCGTTTTGCTACGTCGTTAAACATGGCCCTTACCCGGCCCCAGGTATCACCGACGACAACGGTATCGCCCTCTTTCATAGTACCGGACTGAATCAACAGGGTCGCCAGGGGGCCCATGGTCTTGTCCATCTCGGCTTCAATGACGACTCCGGCGGCGGGCAGGGACGGGTTAGCTTTGAGCTCTTCAATCTCCGCCACCAGGAGCAAGCTTTCCAGGAGTTCTTTGATTCCCTTTTTCTCCTTGGCGGAGACTTCCAGGCAAACGGTGTTGCCGCCCCACTCCTCGATCACCAGTCCGGCTTCAGCCAGTTGCTGTTTGACCTGGTTCGGGTTGGCATTATCTTTATCGATTTTATTGATCGCGACGACGATAGGCACTCCGGCGGCGCGGGCATGATTAATCGCTTCGAGGGTCTGTGGCATCACGCCGTCATCGGCGGCTACCACCAGGACGGTGATATCGGTGATATTCGCGCCGTGGGCCCGCATCGCTGTAAACGCCTCGTGGCCGGGCGTATCCAGGAAAGTAATCTTTTGTCCATCAATAGTTACCTGGTAGGCGCCGATATGCTGGGTTATGCCTCCGGCTTCCGAATCTACCACGTTGGTCTTCCGGATAGCGTCGAGGAGCTTGGTCTTGCCGTGGTCGACATGCCCCATGACGGTTATTACCGGCGGCCTCGGCACTAAATTATCGGCGTCTTTACCATAACGCCGTTTAGCCTTCTTGCCTTCCTCGGCGGCGGTGGCCATCTGCTGCTCTTTCATCGGTTTGAGCCGCGCTTTAAAGCCAAGACCAGCGACGATATTCGCTGCTGTCTCAAAGTCTATAACCTGGTTGATATTGGCCATAATGCCGTTACGCATCAATTGCTTGATAACGAGAATGGAATCTACCTGTAACATATCAGCCAGCTGCCTGACGCCTATAGAGCGCGGGAGGTCAATCACCGGCACATTGGCTGGTGCAGCTTCCGGTGCTTGCTCCTTGGCGGTGACTTTGGTTACGGCAGGTTTTTCCGCCGGGCGGTGGGTGATATTCGCTGATTTACTGGTTTTTACCACTTAGCTCCTTCAGGAGTTCTTGTCCGCTTTTTATCAGCCGCTCCCGGTTATCCGGGGTAAGGCGACTCTTTAATACGTGTTCAAGCTGTTTGCCAATCAGCGCTTTTTCCAGGCATTCCCGGGTAGGGCAGAAGTAAGCTCCACGCCCATCCATTTTCCCGCTGGTATCTATTTCAATATTATCCCGGATAGTATGTACCATGCGGATTAGTTCACGCTTGGCCTTTACCTGCCGGCAGGCCACGCAGGTTCTTTGCGGCACCCGCCTGGCTGACCCGGGGCGCGGGCTATTGATCTTCCTCGTCCTCTCCCACAGTTTCGTAGTCACGGCGGCCTTTCCCTCTGACTTTCACGGTATCATCACCGGCGTCTCTGGTATGAGCGCCCTTCTTTTTCTTCTTGGTTTTCGGTTCGACTTTAGCTCTTCGCGGGGCCATAATGTCTTCCGCAAATCTCAGCTTGACTTTGGCTCCGGCCTCCTGCGGTTCAAGGACAACCGGCGGCGCAATGATCAGCTCTTCCGCGGCCGGCGCGGCTTCTGCTTCGTCTTCAGCGGTTGTTTCTTCCTCAACTACCGGCTTCGCCGCTGCCACAGCGACAGGTTCAGCCAGTATATCGGCGGGTATTTCCTCGGAAGCCAACTCGGCTTCAACGGCTTCTGCCGGCGCTTGCTCCTTGGCAGTGGCTTTGGGTACAGCGGGTTTTTCCGCTTCGGCCATGGAGGCGCTCTTGATATCGATACGGTAGCCGGTGAGCTTGGCCGCCAGCCTGGCGTTCTGGCCTTCTTTCCCGATGGCCAGGGACAGCTGTTTATCCGGGACGATGACGGTCGCTGCCTGCTCCGCTTTATTCAGTTCTACACTAAGGATATGCGCCGGGCTAAGCGCGCTGGCGATGAAACTGGCCTGGTCCGCATTCCATTGTACGACATCTATTTTTTCGCCGCTCAGCTCGCTGACGATATTCTGTATTCTGATACCCCGCAGGCCGACGCAGCAGCCGACCGGGTCGATGCCTTCCTGTTTGGCGGTAACGGCTATCTTGCTTCTGAAACCGGCTTCACGGGCAATAGATTTTATCTCTACCGTACCGTTATAAACTTCAGGCACCTCAAGCTCGAAGAGACGGCGCAGTAACTCCGGGTGAGAGCGGGAGACGATTACCTTGGGGCCCTTGCCGGTGCGCGCGACCTGTAACAGGACGACCTTAAGCCGCTGACCGATGCGGTAGCGCTCGGTGCGCACCTGCTCCGAAGGCGGTAGTATGGCTTCGGTCCTACCGAGGTCGATATTCACCTGGCCGGCCTCAAAGCGCTGGACAATCCCGCTGACCACCTCGCCTTCTTTATCCGCATATTCTTCAAAGATAGCGCTGTGCTCAGCTTCATGGAGACGCTGCAGGATAACCTGTTTTGCGGTTTGCGCCGCAATGCGACCGGCGTTGGCCGGCGTGGACTCGACCATGATGGCATCGCCGATTTTAGCATCAGACTTTATTTTCTTGGCCTCGGCGAGGGTTATTTCAAGACCTATATCGGCAGGTTTTTCGGCCACGATTTTTTCGGCGTATACTTCAACTTTGCCGGTATTAGGATTAATCTTGACGGTGATGTTTTGATTGGCGGCAAAGTCTTCTTTCTTATACGCCGATGCCAGCGCCGATTCAACGGCGGTCAGGACGACATCTTTAGGCAGGTTTTTCTCCGCCGAAAGCTGTGTTATGGCGAGCAGAAAATCGCTCTTCATTTCGGACAAAAACCTCCGATATTTTAGTACCTAAATTAAAAAAGTGGGAATTTACCCACTTCAAATCATAGCTATTCTTATCGTGGCCAAGCTCATTATAACACGCTATTTTTCAAGATGCAAGATAAATATAGAGTAATTTGAAAAATATGTTATTTAAGTCTTTGTCTTTAGCGGCGGGTAACGTGTATAATAATTGTGCTGGTCGAGCATCTCCTCACGCGGAAGGAAAGACGGACATGGATATAGGGGAAATCAAAGATTCGGTCGTCAGAGATATAGATTCCAGCTATATTCAATTACGTGAACTGAGCCGTAAATTGCATGATACTCCTGAAACGGCCATGGAAGAACACCGGGCCGCGGCCTGGCTCACAGAGTACCTTGAGAAAAACGGCTTCAGCGTAGAGAGGGGTATCTGTGATTTACCGACGGCTTTCCGGGGAAAATATGGCCGGGGAAAACCGGCCATCGCTTTTCTAGCCGAATACGATGCTTTACCCAAGATAGGCCATGCCTGCGGTCACAACCTGATTGCGACCAGTTCCTTAGCCGCCGGTATAGCCTGTAAAAAAGTTGTGGATGAATTGGGCGGTAGTGTTATGGTTTACGGCACACCCGGCGAGGAGTTAGCCGGAGGAAAAGCTCTCATGGCTGAAAGAGGCGCATTCGCTGAACTGGATATCGCGATGATATCACATCCGGGCGGGGGGCACCATGTTTTAATGAATGCCCTTGCCTGTCAGAATTTATATATCGAGTTTTTTGGCCGGGCGGCCCATGCTGCCGCCGACCCTGAAGCCGGCATCAATGCTCTGGCGGCCATGATATTATCTTACAACGCCATCGATGCGTTAAGACAGCATATGAAAGAAACATCGCGCATTCACGGCGTGATTACAGATGGCGGCGAAGCGGCGAATATCGTCCCGGCGCACACGGCAGCTACATTCATGGTGCGTGCTGTTGAAGATAAGTATCTGGATGAACTTAAAGAAAAAGTCATCAGCTGTTTTGCCGGCGCTGCCAAAGCTACTGGTGCTAAACTGAAATTTCGTTGGGATGAAGTACGCTACGCAGCTATGAAGAATAATATAACCCTGGCAAAGTTATTCCAAAAGAACATGGAGGTGGTGGGCCGCAACATACCGATAGGGGAAGGCGCTATATCGGGCGGCAGTACAGATTTCGGCAACGTTAGTCAACTAATACCGGCTATTCATGCTACAGTGGAAATAACTCACGATTCTATTTCGGTTCACACCACGGAATTTGCCAAAGCCGCGGCTGAGGAAGATGCACTGCGCCGTATGCTGGATGCCGCCAAGGCCATGGCGATGACGGCCGTTGACCTACTGTCCAGCCCGGAAACGCTGGAAAAAGTCCAGGCGGAGTTTAAAAAAGGGTAAAATAATAATTGTCATTGCGAGGGCGAAGCCCGTGGCAATCTCCATCATCGGATAAAAAATAACAGAGAGATTGCCGCGCCTTCCCTTCGGGAATGGTTCGCAATAACACGTTGTTGATTTAGGAAAGAAGTTTATGGAAGCTTATCTGGGCATAGACGTAGGTTCGGTAACGACCAAGCTCGCCGTATTGAATGCGGAGGATGAAATGATCGCCAGTCTTTATCTGCCCACGGCAGGAAGTCCCGTAGCGGCGGTACAGGAAGGGTTGCGGCAAATCCGCCGGGAGCTTTCATCTGATGTTAAAATAAGTGGTGTAGCTGCCACCGGCAGCGCCCGCTACCTGGCCGGGGCTATTATCGGCGCTGATTTAGTAAAGAATGAAATTACCTGCCAGGCCGTGGCCGCTATCCGCGAAATACCGGATGTGCAAACGGTCATCGAAATCGGCGGGCAGGACAGCAAGGTTATTCTTATCCGTGATGGGATAGTGACTGACTTTGGTATGAACACGGTTTGCGCTGCGGGCACCGGCAGCTTCCTGGACCACCAGGCCGCGCGCCTCCATATGACTATTGAAGAGCTATCGCGGCGGGCTTTGTTTGGCAGCGGCGCGGTACGGATTTCCGGCCGCTGCACTGTCTTTGCCGAGTCGGATATGGTGCATAAACAGCAGACCGGCCATAACACCGATGACATTATTTACGGGCTTTGCCGGGCGCTGGTAAGTAACTACCTGAGCGATGTCGGCGCGGGCAAGGATATCCAGCCGCCGGTCGTTTTCCAGGGAGGGGTCGCTTTCAACCGGGGTATCGTCAGGGCACTGCGGGAAGAGCTTAAAACGGAAATTATTGTGCCTCTCCATCATGAGGTCATGGGGGCTATCGGCGCTGCTCTGCTGGTACATGAGAGCGTTCCGGTAAGTTCAAGCCGGTTTAAAGGCTTCGGCATCAGCGAAATAGAGTATCAGGCCTCTTCATTCACATGCAACGCCTGTCCTGTTGCCTGCGAAATAGCGCGTCTTGCTGATGACGAACGGGTGGTGGCCTGCTGGGGAGGCAAGTGCGATATGTGGGAAGATAAAGTATTGAACCAGGGAGCTTAAACGAAAAACATGAAAATTGCCATTGATGCTGCCGGAGGCGATTATGCCCCGCATGAGGTGGTCAAGGGGGCGATAAAAGCTGCCCAGGAGTTTGGGGTAGAGATTATCCTGGTAGGCAGAAAAAACGTCCTTCGCGTGCTGGCGGAAAAATCTCTGGAAAAAACCGGTATTACCATCGTCGATGCCAAGCAGATTATCGACTTTAACGAGCATCCGATTGAGGCTCTCCGGAACAAGCCGGATTCGTCGATTGTAGTCGGCATCAATTTGTTAAAAAGCGGTGACGCCGATGCCTTCGTTTCGGCGGGGAACACCGGTGCGGTATTCGGGGCGGCATTATTAACACTTGGTAAGATCAAAGGAATCACACGTCCGGCCATCGGCTGTTTTTTGGATACGATATCGTCGACTCCGGCGTTATTGGTTGACGCCGGCGCTAATGCCGATTGCCGACCGGAACACTTGCTGGAGTTTGCCAGAATCGGTTCATCATATAGCAAACACATGCTAAAAATTGCGTCGCCGCGGGTTGGCCTGCTCAGTAACGGCGCTGAAGAAGGCAAAGGCAACAAACTTATCCAGGAAGCCTACGAGCTTCTTAAAAACGCCCACGATATTAACTTTGTTGGCAATATGGAAGGGCATGACATCGCCAAGAGGACTCATGACGTTATCGTGACCGATGGTTTTACCGGCAATATCGTCCTTAAGACTATCGAGGGTTTTAATGATAATTTCTTAAGCTCGTTAAAGCAAATGGGACATGTTTTTTCCAGCACCTCCCGCCTGGCCACGCGCGACCTGCTCCGTGACGTTGGTCTCAGTTCCTTAAGCAAGAAGCTGGATTTCACAGAGTATGGCGGGGCCTGTCTCCTCGGAGTTAACGGTAATGTTATTATCTCGCATGGCCGCAGCCAGGCAAAAGCCATAAAAAATGCCATAGGTTTAGCCAGGGAAACAGTGGAACATGGTATCACCGAAAAGCTAATGGAGGGTGTTCATGAGCAAACCAGTGGAAA
>PLLL01000075.1 GCA_003141235.1 Dehalococcoidia bacterium | reverse complement strand
TGTTGCTGCCGGAGCGCCGCCGGACCCGGTTTTTACCACCGGGCAAAACTGGGGGTTCCCGCCCCTCCACCCCGAGAAAATACGGACGCAGGGCTACCGCTATGTCATCGATTATCTCCGCCACCATCTAAAGCACGCCGGAATGCTCCGCATCGACCACGTCATGGGGCTGCACCGTCTTTACTGGATTCCCCGCGGGATTGAGGCCACGCAAGGTGTCTATGTCCGCTACCGCGCCGAGGAGCTTTACGCCATTCTGGCGGTAGAATCGCACCGCCACCGGAGCATTATCGTCGGCGAGGATTTGGGCATTGTGCCCGGCTACATACGTTCCAACATGACCCGGCACGGGCTGCAACGCATGTACATTTTATATTATGAACTGGCTGATAGCGCCACACCCCACCGCATCCCCCAAAACTGTATCGCGGCATTGAACACACACGATATGCCGCCCTTTGCCTCTTTCTGGGAGGAAGAGGATATCAAAGAAAAGACATCGCTGGGACTTCTCAACGAAAAGGAAAGCGCCATTGAAAGAGAAGACCGCCGGAAAACCAAGACAGCGCTGACGTCTTTTTTAAACCTTAATGGTTTTGTTAAAAAAGCGGGTAATGACACACGTACAGCCTTTAAAGCTTGCCTGGCTTACTTAAGCGCCAGCGAGGCGCATACGGTACTGGTAAATGTGGAAGACCTGTGGCAGGAAACTAAGGCGCAGAACATGCCCGGCAGCGGCGAAAAATTCCCTAGCTGGCAGCGGAAAGCGCGCTATACGCTTAAAGAGTTTTGCCGTATGGATGAGGTTAGTGATATTCTTAGGGAAATAAACAGTCTAAGGAAGCGGAAAAAAGGGGCGGAACAATGAGCATAGAACGCTATGTCTGCATCCACGGGCATTTTTACCAGCCGCCGCGTGAAAACGCCTGGCTGGAAAGCGTGGAGTGGCAGGAATCGGCTTATCCCTACCATGACTGGAACGAGCGGGTCACTGCCGAATGCTATCTGCCTAATACTTCGTCGCGCATTTTAGATAAAGACGGATTTATCGACCGGATTGTCAGCAACTACGCCATGATGAGCTTCGACTTCGGGCCGACGCTCCTCGACTGGCTGGAAAAGCAGGCGCCCGATGTTCATGAGGCGATTATCGAGGCCGACCGCCAGAGCCGGCTCAACTTTTCCGGGCACGGCTCGGCGATGGCGCAGGCCTACAACCATATCATTATGCCTTTGGCAAATCACCGCGACCGGTACACTCAGGTGCTCTGGGGGATAAAAGACTTCGAATACCGCTTCGGGCGCAAGCCGGAGGGGATGTGGCTGCCGGAAACAGCCGTCGATTACGAGACGCTGGATATCATGGCCGGGCTCGGTATCAACTTTACGGTGCTGGCCCCGCACCAGGCCGCGAAAGTAAGGCGTATCGGCACATCAAGCTGGAAAGATGTCGGTAACGCTACTATCGACCCCTCGCGGGCTTATGTCGCTGAGTTGCCTTCAGGCCGCCGGATGAATATCTTTTTCTATGACGGCACGCTTTCTCACGCTGTGGCTTTTGAAGATATCCTGAAAAGCGGCGAGACCTTTGCCCGGCNNGCGACCGGCACGTTCTCGGACAGGAGGAACTGGCCGCAGCTAGTTCACATCGCCACCGACGGCGAAACCTACGGCCATCACCACCGTTTTGCAGATATGGCGCTGGCCTTCGCGCTGCGCTATATTGAAACGAATAACCTGGCTAAAATTACCAACTACGGTGAGTTTTTAGAGAAGTTCCCCCCCACTCACGAGGTCAAAATTATCGAAAAAACGTCCTGGAGCTGTGTGCACGGCATCGACCGCTGGTGGAGCGATTGCGGTGATACTAACGGCTCCGGCAACCACCCGGATTGGAACCAGAAATGGCGGACACCGCTCCGTAACGCTTTTGATATGCTGCGCGATAACCTGTCACCCCGCTACGAGGAAAAGGCCCGACCGATGTTAAAAGACCCGTGGGCCGCCCGCGACGGATATATCGGCGTTATTCTCGACCGCTCGCCAGCCAGCGTGGCTCGGTTCTTTGATAAGTATGCCAGCCATACACTGAATGGGAATGAGAGAGTCACGGTTCTAAAGCTCCTGGAGCTACAGCGCCACGCAATGCTTATGTATACCAGCTGCGGCTGGTTCTTCGATGAGCTTTCCCGCCCTGAACCGATTCAGGTCATTCACTATGCCGGGCGGGTGGTGCAGCTGGCGCAGGACCTGTTCGACGAGAATATCGAAGCAGGTTTCCTCGCTATTTTAGAGCAGGCCAAAAGCAACAAGCCGGAGGAGGGTGACGGACGCCGTATCTACGAAAGTCTGGTCAGGCCGGCCATGATCGACCTGACCAAAGTAGCCGCCCATTATGCTATAAGCTCTCTCTTCGAAAAATACAGCAACGAAAACAGGATATACTGTTATTTTGTAAGAAACGAGGACTACCGGAACACGGATTGCGGTAAAACCAGATTAGTGACCGGCCTGTCCAGAGTTACTTCGGAAATAACAGGCGAGTCCGCGGTTATCAGCTTTGGAGTTTTCCACCTGGGAGGCCATGTCATTAATGCCGGTGTGGCCAGTCACCAGGACGAAGAAGGTTACCAGGCCATGGTGCGGGAAACGAGCCAGGCATGCGCCTCCGCCGATTTTACGGGGGTCATCCGGCTGCTGGATAAGCATTTCGGCAGCTCAACCTACTCGTTGAAATCGCTCTTCCGTGACGAACAGCGCGATGTATTAGACCATATTCTGCAATCCACGATGACCGAAATCGAGACGGCTTACCGGCAGCTCTACGAGCACCATTACCCGCCGATGCGCTTTCTCTCCGAGCTGGGCGGCCCTGTTCCTAAAGCATTCCATTCCGCCGCCGAGCTTATTATTAATATCGACCTGCACCGCGCGATAGATAGCGAGGTGATTGATACCGCGGTTGTAAAAAACCTGGTTGAAACCGCCGAGACATGGCAGGTGGATCTAGATACCGACGGCATCGGCTATGATTTTAAAGTGAAACTCGAAAAAATGGCTGCGGAACTGGTGAACGACGCTGACAATACAGGTGCCTTAAAGAACCTTCTTAATGCGGTTTTGCTGGCGCGCAGCCTGCCTTTCCCCGTTGCCCTGTGGAAGGTGCAGAACATCTACTGGGGCATGCTGCAGAGCGTCTATCCGGTGTTCAAGCAAAAAGCCGGGCAAAAAGACCCGCCGGCGGCGGCCTGGGTAGAGGTTTTCACTTCTCTGGGGAAAAACTTATCTGTACGGGTGGCATAAGCGGATTACGCCGAATGAAAAAATCCATATCATCAATCTTTGCATTAGTTGGTAGTCTACTAATAATTACTTTCCTGTCCTGGGCATTCAGCCAGCATGGAACTATCGGACTTTACAGGGTAAACGGGTTCTTTCACTGGGTTTTTTTGCTGTTAGGGTTCATTGGCCTCGTTCTTTTGCTTTTAGCTATTTTATTACAATGGTTAAAAACGAAATTTAAATCAAGAAGACTGCTATGGTTGTCGGTATTAACCATCCTCATATCTATACCCGCTATAATCATTCCGCCTGTGGCCTTTTCCTATACAAGCGGAGTTTTTTCTCCGGGAATCGGCGATACCCCGCCGCAGATTTTAATGGCTGATGGAACGGGTGCAAATGGCGTACCCGATATGTCCGTAGTATTCAATTCAAAAATAGCTACTAGAAATACGCTTACGTGGGGACTGGAAGGTACAATGGCTACACTTCAAGAGGATATATTGTCCAGACAGCACGTCTTCATATTGCGTAACCTGCAACCAAACAGCACATACACGTACCAGGTGAACAGCGGTCCGTATATTCCGTTCACAACGCCTCCGGTTGACGGATCATTGCACTTCGCGGTAGCCAGCGATGCACACTTTGGGGCTGGCAATGCCCGCAATGACCTCACCGCGGAAATGCTGGATGAAATTGCCAGTCCCGCGAACGATTTTAATATGTTTTTCTTTTTAGGCGACCTTGTCGAATATGGATTCCAAAGGAACCAATGGCAGCAGGCTTTTAAGACCTTATCGCGTACGACCTCGGTTATTCCAACAAGGTTTGCTGCCGGTAATCATGATACGCTGTTTTCGGGATTTAATAATTATACCCATTATTGCTATCCGGAAGAGATGAACGTGCAAACCGGCTCCAGATTGTGGTATAGGATTGACATAGGAAAGGTGCATTTTCTCATTCTGGATTTAGAATGGAGCGCTGAAAGCTTTACGCCTGCTCAGGCAGCATGGCTTGAAACTCAACTTATGAGTATACCTGTTGATGACTGGAAGATCGTGATGAGCCATGGGTTCTATTATGCTTCAGGGTTAGAAATGAACGGGTGGAACTGGTACGATAATGCTGAGACCATCGATAAACTTACACCTCTTTTTAACAAATACAAGGTTGATCTTGTGTTATCAGGGCATAAACATAGCCCGGAACTACTACAGAACTCAGGGATTGTCTACGCTATATGCGGGCCTTTCGGCGGATTACCCGATCCTGCAAGCACCTATATATCGCCATCAAGCATCTGGGAAAAGAGCGGCGGGGACGGGGTCATCGA
>PLLL01000100.1:54554-56847 GCA_003141235.1 Dehalococcoidia bacterium | reverse complement strand
TCCATGAGCCACAGTTGGTCTTTCGTGTTGTCTGCCAGCAAACGATACTGGGCTTCGCTCTCCCGCAGCTTCGCCTCGGCCTGCTTGCGCTCGGTGACGTCTTTCTCCTGGACAATAGCGTGGATGACCCGGCCTTCTTTGTCCTTGATAGCGGAAACGACAATTTCAAGCAATCTGTGAGTGGTTTCTGCCAGTGTGACCTGCTTCTCTTTAACGGTATCGTAATCTAACGTAAAACTGACGGTTTTGCCTTCTTTAAATACACTCTTTATCAGCGGAAGGTAGCCTTGCTCAATGACCTGAGTATCTTTAAATATATTGTATTTGCCTATAATTTCTTCATTTTTGATTTTCAAGAGGTCTCTAAGGGACTGGTTCATCCGTATTATAGTGCCCTTTTCATCCGAGACCCAGAGGGCGTTGGGAGTATTCTCGATAATACTGTTAAGGAACTCCTCCCTGTTCTTCAGCGCCTCCTCCGCTTGCCTGCGCCGGGTAATATCGTAGACAATGGAAATGGTACTATCTATCTTCCCATCCTTTTTAATGATGGTGGTGTTCACATAGAGATATTTTTTATTGCCGTCTTTATCTCTAATCTCTAATTCATCCTGGTGGGTTGAGTGCTTACCCCTCATGGCATTGACGAACAATTTCATCAGCCTGGGCAAGTCTTGAACCGTGACAATACCAAGCCTGGTAAAGCGTTTTCCAAGTAAATCCTCACGTCTATAGCCAAATAACTCCTCGACTCTCGAGTTAATTTCAGTAATCTTTCCGTATTTATTGAGACGGACAATTATTGCGTTAACATTATCAAAAATTTGCCGATACCTGTCTTCGCTCTCGCTCCGGGCTTTCTCTGCCTGTTTACGCTCGGTGACGTCTGTCGCCACATTGAGTAGATACTTTTTATCACCCAGCGTAATAATTTCCATTGAAAATATAAGCGAATGTATCTCACCGGACCTCGTCCTCAGGTTAGCTTCAACATTATGAGCGTAACCATTTTCTTTCACATTCCGGATGGTTTTATTTCTTTGTTCCGAATCTGCCCAGACATTTAACTCTGCCGTAGTATGATCGACACATTCTTCACGTCTATAGCCTGTTAATTTACAAAAAGCTTCATTAACTTCAATTATCCGGCTTTCTTCAAAAGAAGTAATAGTCATCAGGTTGGGTGAGGCATCAAATGCCTTGGCAAATTTCTCCTCGCTATTCCTTAGTGCTTCTTCAGCTTTCTTCAGTTCGGTTACTTCGTCATTAATAGCAACGATTTCACCGCCGGGCAGTTTAGTACCCAGCTTGGAGGGGCGGTTATGTGGCGCCCCTTTATGCTTGACGTGAGTCTTTTTTACTCTCTCATTTTCATTCATCAGACACCTCTCACGGCGGGCCATTAAGTCTAGCCCAAATTAAAATGGGCACCATCAATCACTAGTCTTTTACCCTTACCTTTAGTGATTCATGTGCCCTTGTTTTTCGTCGCCTCCTTTACAAGTATAGGAGGTTAATAAATGTTTAGTTATTTAAAGTACGTTTTACGGCTATTATTGACTATCTTGTGTCTTATGTCAATAGGTATCTCCGGGGTTGGAACGTTAAAGTAGCTAGTTCTTGAAATATCAGATGATGGAGGCTTCTAACTATGAAGTTATGGTCGGGGCGGGCAGATTTGAACTGCCCGCCTTCTGAACCCCATGTAGCACGTGAAAAATGCGGAGACCGCTTGCCCCCTTTCCGGTTGTGATCATCATTTAAAGAACATATCGAGTCAACTTACCACACTCGTCCATATTTCAAGCGCACTCAACTTAATATAACGAAAGAGTGCTTTTCTGTCCATATATTCGCCCGGCTTATCCAGAACACGGAGCACCCCCCAATGAACCTATACCACACCCTCTTGATTATTACCCATATCATTGTGATTTTTTGTTAGAATCCAATCGATTATTTTGTTAATTTTGTGATTTTGGTAGAACATACTTAAATAAATGTGTATTAACCGCCAGTATTGAAACATACGGAAAGTAAAGTAAAAGCGCCACATATGCATATATATATCGTGAGGAGCCACATTCATCATTTTTGAGATTACTATACATAGTATTTCGCTTGTCTGCACAAAGTGGAAAATGACCCTATGAGCAATTCTTGAGATCGTGAGAAGGGGGTGCGGACATAGAGCATAGGAGTTATAGAAATCCGGTCTAAAAATTTGAGAGAATTAATTGAGGAGGTTTTTAACGTGAAAAAGAGAATTTTAATCTTAGGGGTGTTGCTGGCG
>PLLL01000100.1:51940-54542 GCA_003141235.1 Dehalococcoidia bacterium | reverse complement strand
CACATTTCCTGCGGGTCTACCTGATGCCATAATTTCCAACCCGTCGTCTGATGCCACGGGCACGGGCGAGAATACCCCCCAAGTGGTGGGGAGTTCTAGTGAGCCGGTGGTGCAACTTTATAACACTTCCGCGGGAACTCTCAATGTTTGGCTTGATATAACAAGCTGGACGGGTGGAGCGGTCGTAGCAGAGAACTACAAGCTAGTCCCTACTACTACTATTACTGTCGCTGCAGTTGACAGTGTATTATCGTCAGATGGTACTGCCAACACTGTTGATACGACCGTATCCATGGATACTCTCACGTACAAGGCTCTTTATCTAAAGGCGACTCTCGGTGCTACAGCTGGACTGTCGGGAACTTCCACGCTTACCATTCTGGGAGAAAGCTAATAGGGTTATTTGGCTTTAGCAGGGAGATGCCCTCTCTAAAGGGGGCATCCTCCCATTGGTTTTGAGGTCTAATGTCTAAAAAGCGTTTTATCAGACTGGTATCAATTGTGCTGCTGGCAGGGTTGCTGTTGGCTCTGCCCTCGGCGGCGCTGGCAACATCAGTTGACCGCATGGCGCTCCCCAACCTGGAGGGGCGCGCCGGCGAGACGATACAGGCGCAGATAACCCTGGGCGGAACCGAAGCCGAAGAAAGGTCGGGCTACTGGTATACGCTCTACAAGCAGGTGGACGGGGATGATGACAGGATGGACATCACATCCTGGATTACCATCGAGCCCAAAGACTATACCATCAAAGAGGGGCAGAGCATTACTTTTAGCATCAGCATCAAGATACCGGAGAGCGCCGCGCCGGGGCTATGGGGGGCAACCACTGAAGAGGCGGGGCAGTCCGGCCACTCCGGTGAGAGAAGGACATACCTCATCTTCAAGGATACGCCCACGGGCGGGAACGTCTACTCCGGCCTGCTCATTCCGGTTTCCGTGAAAGTCCTGGGCGAAACCAGCCCGCCACCGACGCAAACACAGTTACTGCCACCGTCACTGACGGAACAACCAGGCACGCAGTCGCCGGTTTTAAAGTATATCAAGAACAACATAATCGTAGTTGTCATGGGGGTCATTATTATCATACTGCTCATATTGCTGCTGGTAAGGATGACAGCGAGGAGAACAGGCTAAAATGTTTAAAGATAAATTAAACCTGGCTCTTATCGCCGGTATAGTTATAGCGATATATGGGATATTGATTTTTTCCCTGGCTCCAGCAGTCAAGGCAGATGGTGACTCAGATGCAATAACCATCGTGGGCAAAACGGATACTAGTGTTGCTGCTGTATCCACAATCACATTTCCTGCGGGTCTACCTGGTGCCATAATTTCCAACCCGTCGTCTAATGCCGCGGGCGAGGAGGAGGGTACCCCCCAAAAGCTCGATGCGTCTGCCAGTGAGCCGGTGGTGCAACTTTATAACACTTCCGGGGGAACTCTCAATGTTTGGCTTGGTATAACAAGCTGGACGGATGGAGCGGTCGTAGCAGAGAACTACGAGTTAGTCGATACTGATAATGTTACTGTCGCTGCAGTTGACAGTGTATTATCGTCAGATGGTACTGCCAACACTGTTGATACGACCGTATCCATGGATACTCTCACGTACAAGGCNNGGACTGTCGGGAACTTCCACGCTCACCATTCTGGGAGAGCCAGAGCCATAGTGAAAGGTGAAATGAGGAGAAAAGTCAGGCCGTTAAAGAGAGATTTAATGAATACTGCGGTCTATAAGCTAATTACCGCCCTATTTATCACATTGCTATCGGTATTATTGCCATGCTCCGCTTACGCCGTCTCCCAGGGAGCAAATACGCTGGGCGTGACTATTTCAGATGTTGCTGCCTCAAGTATTACCACCTCCGGCGCCACCATCTCCTGGAACACCAGCGACAATGCCACCTCGCAGGTATTCTATGATACGGCTGCACATGATAACGTCACCGACTATGCCAGTAACACCGCGGTTGACGCCAGCCTTGTCCTGGCTCACAGCGTGGGCTTATCCGGCCTTTCCGCGGGCACTACCTATCACTACCGGGTAAAGTCAACGATACCGGCGACCAGTCTCAACGCTACCTCCGACGACTATATTTTCGCCACTTCCTCAACCGGTGGGGGCGGCGGCGGTGGGGTAGCTTCGACAGGGACTGGCACGACTTTAGTATTTAGCGTTGTTAACAGCGATGGTAAGTTCACACAGGCTGTAGCTGCTCAATCCGCTGACCAGAAAGTCACGGCTAACATCGCACAAGGTGTTACCGGCCTAAATAGCACGGGCGTCCCATTGACCAGAATAAATATTACTCCGATGACAACGGTTCCGTCGCCTCCGGCTCAGTCAAACATTATCGGTATTCCCTATAATTTCGAGCCTGATGGTGCTAAATTTGATAAGGACATAACAATCACCTTCCACTATACAGCAGCCGATCTTCTATTAGCAGGGGTCGATGAAAATACCATGGTCATCGCTTTCTATGACACGACGGCAGGTGCATGGGTTACCCTCGAAAATATCACGAGAGATCCAGTTAACGGTACTATTAGTGGTACGACAAAACACTTCACGATCTTTGCGATTATCAGTCCTCCTAAC
>PLLL01000100.1:0-51935 GCA_003141235.1 Dehalococcoidia bacterium | reverse complement strand
ACACCGACACCGACACCGACACCTACACCGACGCCTAGTGGAAGCACTAACTGGTGGCTCATCGGTGGCATCATCGTGGCGGTAATAATCATCGCCGTAGTTGTAATACTGATCGTACGCCGCAGAAACTAAAAAGTATATGAGTAAAAAGGGTTGCTCCAGCTGAGTTATAATTTCAAATACCGGTCACCAATAGAAAGAAGGTTGGGGAAGAGTTTTTCCGCCCCAACCTTCTTCTTTACGCGAGTCTGTGCCCGCGATTATCTTTAGCCTAAGGCATTATATTATAGCCAATTGCCTGCCCGGCCGTGAGACTCCAGGTTATCAATAGTGCAATAAGGAAAACGCCAGCATAGATGTGCCCCGTTTTCCGGTAGAAGTAGGTTAGTACCAGGGAGATAATGGTGAATACCGGCAACAGCTGGTAGATAAGACAAGTTACTAGCTGCTGACCCGGCCACATCAATTGCCCGCCGGTAATTAACGGGATGTACTGCCACGCCAGCAAGACCAGGAAGCCGATAACCATCATGGCAAAGTTAATCAGCATTTCTTTACCCATGCTTATTTCTTTGCCTTCTTTGCCCGGCCGCAATTCTCCATGCAAAGCCAGGGACAGAATAAAAAAGAATGCCCCAAAGGGTAACAGATAGCTCAAGAAGACGCGGAACTGGAGCGCGTTCATCGGCTTAAACGTCAGTACCCAGAAGCGGAAATCAGTCCCGAAGAGCCAGACCGAGAACACCAGAGTGGCATAAGCGATTACCACCACGGTCAACGCCAGGAGGAAGGATTTCAAAATCTTCATCCATCCCATTCCCATGAATCCGGTGCCCCAGCTAAGGCCATAGTCGGCGGCGGAAGCTTGAGCCTTGCGGTTGAAGGCGTAGTGCCATAGCAGGAAGAGCACCAGTGAGGCAGCGCCGAGCAGCAACACCCAGAGCATCAACTGGTTGGTCATGGGCTGGGCGAACAAGGAGCTGGGATTAAACTTCCACGTGGTAGTATAACTCGTAAAATGGAAGTAAGTCACCGCCGGCAGGGCGGCGAAGATAAGCGCGGCAATCCACCAGCCTATACCCTTGGCCGACTTAGGAGCCGCAGGCGCCATTTGCAGTTCTCTGAAGAAACCGACGCCACTAAGAAGCAGGCTGCCCACAGGGAAGAGCAGCAATATCATGCCGATCATGGCAATTAAAGTGCCGATTTCTTTCCAGTACCATACTTGGCTGGAAGCCGGGATCTGCTGGCCGCCCGTCAGGGTTTTCTGGAACCAGTCAACTGCATCGCCAACAGCGGCGGTATTTTCCATGTCAGCCGGGTGGATAACTGCCGGCTGATAAAGCACACGGACAGTACCATTCGCAATCGAACCATAGAGTTGGCCCACGACGACAGGATCGGTGGTGCCAAATTGGGCTTTCATGGCGTTAGCATTGCCGATATTCGAAGGTATATTCATGTTTCCGGTGTCAGGCGCCTTGGGATTATAGCTTCCCCACATTACCGCGGAGAACTCGTCCCATTTTGAAAGGACCACGCAAAGATTGCGCGGCCAGGTAGTGGTACCTGCCGGAACACCGTATACCAGGTTGCCGATGCCACCCGTCCCTGACCCTTCCAGAACCATAGATTTATAGCCGTCGGGATACACCTTGGCCGCGTTGAGAATTGCCCAGCCGCCCATCGAATGCCCTTCCATGCCGATATTATTCTTATCGACGATGTCCAGGCTGGATAGGTATTTTAAGCCGTCAGGCCCGCCGAAAGCATTGGTGGCAACGGCCGGGTCGGAATAGCCGTGACCGGTCTGGTCAAGGGCAAGGACAACGTAGCCGCGCCGTGATAACTCAATAGCAAAGCTACCCTGTTGTTCACGCGAGTTGAAATATCCGTGGATAGCGAGGATACCGGGAGCGGGGGCTTTATTCGTGACGCCGTCAGGTACGTATAGCAGGCCGCTCATTACAACGCCGTTAGTGCCTACAAAACGTATATCCCGGACGTCAACTTTGCCCCAGTTGGTTTGAGTCAGATTGGCTAACAAGCCACCGACTACTATTAATATAAGAGCAATAAAAAGCAATAATTTTGCCCGGTTTGGTTTTCTTTCACTCTGCATTTTCTCCTCCTGAATATAAGGTTGTAATCTGCGATTAAATGGTATTACAATAAAATATTTTCAGGGTGTAAGTACCCGTTAGGCGGGCAGAGGTGAAAATAGTAAATCTGTTATGTGCTCACCTCCTTTATGCAAATAATAAAATAGACGCTGACAGTATAAAACAATAAATTAACAATTGCAATATATTTCAATATTTGAAATAATCATGGTTGACATTTCAATTTTTTGTGATATATAATGAGCCAACACAAATATTCCACGAATATCGTGTAACGGTTGATATCCGAAATACGTATATATATATTAATCAGGCTTACACTTATTTTTGTTACCGGAAAAACGGTTAACTACCCGGTTGCGGAATAGCAAGGGTGCTTAACCGGGAATCCGTAAAAAATATATTTTAAATTAAAATATTTTGAAGGAGGCACAAAGCCATAATGAAAAGAAGTTTACTTCTTATCATCCTCGCTATCGTTGTTATCAGCAGCATGCTGGTTGCCTGTAAGGAAACAGCACCGGCGACAACGACAACAGCTGTTCCAACAACAGCAATAAAAACCACAACCGCAACAACAGCACCCGCAACAATTGCTGGGGTACCGGCCACATCTGTAGCAGCGGCAACGGCAACCACGGTCAAAGTAGTACCTACGGGCACGCTGCGCATTGCCGAGCAGGATTTTGCCTACGAATCGTTTGACCAGAACTTCTGGACCACATTCTGGGGCTGGGCCATGTGTGACCCATTACTGACCTATGACAATAATGCTAATATCATCGGGTGTGTAGCTGACAGCTACTCGCTGAGCGCCGACAGCCTGACCTGGACTTTTAAAATCCATAAAGGAATCCTGTTCAGCAACGGCGACCCGCTTACCGCCGCCGACGTCAAGTTCTCGGTCGACCGGTTCTCGTCAAACACTTCTACGAACCCATGGGCCCCTTACCTGCGCGCCAACTTCAAGTCAGATGCGGTCGTGGATGACTACACCTATACCTACACCTGTAATACTCCCGAGCCGCCTCTTTCCGTGCCTTTTTCTAACGTGCTCATAATACCCAAGAACTACATCGAGAAGAATGGCGTTGACTATTTCCGCGCTAACCCGATAGGTTCTGGACCATATAAGCTCGTTAAACTAGTTTCACGCACCACTTGCACGCTTGAAGCGAGAACGGACTACTGGGGCCAGGTGGCCAGTTGGAAGACGATTATAGACTATATGGTACCTGAAGAATCGACGCGTGTCGCCATGCTGAAGTCAGGGGATGTTGATATAATCAATACTATCACCCCCGACAGACTCGTCGAGCTGAAAAAATTAGGTTTTGGATTGCAGGAAGTCGGACTAGACATCCTGGGAAATATCAGTTTCCCCGGCACATGGGAGACCACCAGTCCGACCTCGGACATCAAGGTTCGTCAGGCATTATCTTATGCCATTAACCGCCAGGAAATGTGCGACACATTCTATAAGGGTCTAGCTCAACCGGGCAGCCGGTGGCAGATGCAAATCGGCGCCTACGGATGGGACCCGACCTGGGTACCTGATCCCTATGATGTAACTCAAGCCAAAGCGTTGCTGGCAGCCGCCGGTTATCCGGATAAGTTCAAGGATCCGGTAATCAAAATCTACGCGCAAGGCTATCATATGGATATGATGAATATGCTCGTAGGTTACTGGAATAAAGTCGGCGTTCAGACCAAGATTATCACCGTCGACTCTATCAAATTTGCCGGCTTGTTCTTTGCCAGCGCGAGAGCTCCTACAGGCGATAACATCGGCGCCATTATTCCGTGGGTTTACGCCGGTCCTTATAACAGCATGTACCATGCGGCTAACATGTATACTTCTACAGGCGTACATGCCACGGGGAACGACCCTGCAGCGGACGCGCTCTATCAAAAAGCAAAACTTGATACAGACCCCGTGCAGGCCAGAAAGGACTATACGGCTTTCATTCAGTACGGCTATAACATGTGGGTCAACGTTGGTATTTATCAAATGCCTTCTTACGCGGCAGTAGGACCCAATGTCGGCAAGATTACAGGCCCCATTGCCCTGGGTATCTGGGCCTGTGCTAACACTATTCAACATGCCAAATAGCAGGTAGAAAACTTAACCTTAAGGAACGCAGTGAGATTCCGGGGGGCGTATAACCCCCCGGAATCTCTTCGGTAAAAAGTTACTCCAGGTTTATTTAAAGAATCGGCTTGGGCGATTATCAATCGTAAAGGGCAGCAATTACTCTTGTCCAGGGAAAATGCACCGCCCGCCCAAAAGCAAGATTATTTGACACTATCGGTTATACGTGTGTATTATGTGTAAAGAATTATTGAAGCTATTGCATTTAAAATAGGCGACATAGCCCTGATGTATACCATTAATTTTAAAAACAGCAAAATGTAACTTATAATCCATAACCAGTTATAATATTTAATCAATAAGGGAAAAAACAGATGGTTCGTTTCATCATCATACGGTTGCTGCAAACAATAGTAGCCCTTTTAGGTATTTCTTTATTAATCTTTCTTCTGGTCCGTGCTACAGGAAACCCCATCGACCTGATGAGAAATCCATCGAGTTCGGAAGCAGACATCATTAATCTCAAGGCCCAATTTGGATTTGATAAGCCATATCCGGAACAGTACTGGCTTTTCATGAAAGGTATAGTTCACGGCGACCTGGGTAAATCAATCCTGCGCGGGAAGCCGGTAACCGACATGATCCTACAGGCGGCGCCCAACTCGATTAGACTTGGGCTCACTGCTTTCATTATAGGCATGGTGACAGCAACGCTTCTGGGAGTACTCGCCGCGGTCCGGCGTGATTCCTGGCTGGACAACGTGGTGAAATTCCTGGCCGTACTGGGTCAAGCGCTGCCGGGCTTCTGGCTGGCCATCATGTCCATCTGGGTTTTTTCCGTGTACTGGCATATATTACCTGCTTTTGGCACCTCCGGCCCCGCTAACTACGTGCTGCCGGTAGGATGCCTTGCTTTTTTCCTGCTGCCGGGCATGATGCGTCTGGTTCGTTCCAGCATGCTTGATGTCCTCGACAGCGAATACATCAAACTGGCAAGAATCAAGGGACTTCCCGAAAGAGTAGTTATCTGGAAGCACGCCCTGCGGAATGCGCTGATAGCGCCGCTGACCGTAGCCGGCATGCTGTTTGCCAATATTATTACCGGCGCCGTAATTTTAGAGAACGTCTTTGCCTGGCCCGGTCTTGGTAAGATGAGCGTCGATTCGATGATTGCGCGGGATTTCCCTGTGGTCCAGGGTATTACTTTATTAGTTGCGGCTCTGGTCCTCATGGTAAACCTTTTAGTAGATATCACCTACGCTTACGTTGACCCGCAGATTAGATACCAGAACACCTAGGGATTGATATGAGCATCGAAAGAAAAAAAGCAGACGACATTGTTAAAGGCTTTAAAAAAAGAAGAACAGCTACCTTGCAATGGAATTTCCTTATTCCGGTGGCTGTTTTATCCCTGTTGGTGCTTACGGCGATATTTGCCCCGTGGCTGGCGCCTTATCCCCCGACACAGACATCATTGACAGAAAGACTTGCTCCTCCATCTTTTATGGAAGGAGGCAATCCCGCTTATTTCCTCGGCACGGATACACTCGGCCGGGATATCCTGAGCCGCGTCATTTTCGGCGCCAGGGTTTCTCTCAGCGTCTCTCTGCTGGTTATTCTTATTACCGCCAGCGTCGGCACGTTAATAGGCATCATCGCCGGCTACACAGGGGGTCGTATCGATGCCATTCTGATGAGGATAACTGATATCAGCCTGTCTTTTCCCGCTATATTAATCGCGCTTTTGCTGGCCGTCATCCTCGGGCCGTCTTTTGGGACGGTGGTACTGGCTTTATCGCTATTTGGCTGGGCAGGCTATGCTCGTTTGGTACGCGGCGAATCCCTCCGTCTGCGCCAGGCAGACTTCGTCTCCCAGGCCCGTATCACCGGCAGCTCTTCAATGCGAATCATGACCCGGCACATTTTCCCGAACGTAATCAACCCGCTGATAGTTATCTCCACATTACAGATTGGTATGGTAATTCTTGCCGAATCCGCTTTAAGCTATCTCGGTGCCGGTATTCCGCCTACTACTCCATCCTGGGGGGCAATGGTGTCCGACGGGAGGAACTTCATCGATGTCGCCTGGTGGATATCCTTTTTCCCCGGCGTAGCCATCGGGCTGGTAGTGCTCTCCGGTAACTTTCTGGGCGACTGGTTACGCGATAAACTTGACCCAAGATTGAGACAGTTATGAGCAATAATATTATCCTTCAAGTAGAGGACCTGCACACGGCTTTCTTCACGCGGAAAGCCGTTATAAGGGCAGTTGATGGTGTTAGTTTCTTTGTGCGCGAGGGAGAAACACTGGGCATCGTCGGCGAGTCTGGCTGCGGCAAGACGGTAACCGGCTTGTCACTTATGCGTTTACTTCCGGAACCTTCAGGCAGGATTATCGGCGGGAAGATTATTTTTGACGGAAGAAATCTTGTAGAGCTGGATAAACAACAAATGCGGGCTTACCGCGGTAAAATGATTTCCATGATTCTTCAAGACCCGATGACCTCACTCAATCCGGTCTATACCATCGGCGATCAAATCTCTGAATCCGTAAAGCTGCACCAGGGACTTCCCGATGACATGGTTGAGAAAGAAGTAATCTCCGCGCTGCGGCTATTAAAGATACCGGCGCCCGAGCAGAGGCTCAATGATTATCCTTTCCAGTTGAGCGGCGGGATGAGACAGCGTGTAGTTGGGGCCATTGCTATGTCCTGTCATCCGCGCTTACTCATCGCGGATGAGCCTACCACCGCTCTTGATGCCACCATACAGGCCCAGTATATTGCCCTGTTCAAAGATATCCAGCAGAAGACAAATGTGGGTATCATATTTATTACTCATGATTTCGGGGTCGTGGCCAATATGTGCCAGCGTGTGGCCGTGATGTACGCCGGGAAAATTGTTGAAACAGCGCCTACAAGCGTTATATTTAAAGCGCCCAGGCATCCTTATACGGCAGCTTTGATCAACTCCGTCCCCCGCCTTGACCGGAGTAAGGATGATCGGCTTGACTCCATCGAAGGTCAGCCTCCTTCAATGGCAAATCTACCTCCCGGCTGCAGGTTCGCACCTCGATGCACTGTCGTACAGGATATTTGCCGTAAGCAGGAACCGCCTGAAGTAAAGGTTGGGGATGAGCACTCTGTATCTTGCTGGAGGGTTAACTAGGCCATGGCAGACACTTTATTAGAAGGACGCGACCTGGTCAAGCACTACCCTGTTACCAAAGGTCTTCTCCAGCGTACCATTGGTTGGGTCAGAGCTATAGACGGCGTATCATTTACCGTAGAACGCGGTAAAACATTAAGCCTCGTAGGAGAATCAGGCGCCGGGAAGACGACCACCGCTAAAGCCGTACTGCTACAGGAAAAGTTGACTTCCGGGTCCATCTTCTTTGAAGGGCAGGATATAACCAAGTGGCCGCAGTCAAAACTTAAAACCGATTACCGTCCCCGGGTGCAAGCCGTGCAGCAAAATCCCTGGAGTTCCATGAACCCCAGGATGCGGGTAAGAGATATCGTCGCCGAGCCGCTGGTGGTAAACACCAAGCAAACGAAGCAGCAGAATCGAAACCGGGTGCTGGAGTTGCTGGACCAGGTAGGCATCGCGGCGGAAGGCGCTGACCGCTACCCGCACGAGTTTAGCGGTGGACAAAGGCAGCGTATTGCCGTGGCGCGCGCGTTGGCGCTGAATCCCAGCCTGGTCGTATTGGATGAACCGGTATCTGCCCTGGATGTCTCGATACGGGCCCAGATTATGAACCTGCTGAAAGACCTTCAGGCAAAGTATAACCTGAGCTATATGGTTATCGCCCATAACCTGGCCACCGTGCGTTATATGAGCCATACGGTAGCGATAATGTACCTGGGGCAGATAGTAGAATACGGTGACACCGAGGAGCTGTTTAATAATCCTTTACATCCGTATACGAAGGCATTGATATCGGCATCAATGCTAGTCCTGCCTGAGGACGAAGACCGGCAGATAAAACAGATAATACTGACCGGCGAAATGCCTTCGCCGTTGAATCCTCCACTGGGGTGCCGCTTTCATACGCGCTGCTCTGAGGCCCAGGACATATGCTCGCAAGACATCCCGGAGAAACACGCCGTCGGGCAGCAGCATTGGGTCAAATGCCATCACTTTGATTAGCGCTCACCACCGGGCGTAATCAATATTCACCATATCAAGCGCTTTCTTTTGCAGAGTCAAAATTATCGTTAATGAGGGAGAAGGTGCTGATAACTTTCAGGGTGTTTTTGCAGATATTCCGAAAGTGACTGCGCCTGGTGTCCGGTTAATCTCGGGACCGTATCACTAACCTTTGACAGCTCGCCGGTGGCTATTTGCAGGAAGTAGGTAACAAAGACCTCAACATCATAATCGCTCAGACCGCTTCCGGTTTTAGCGCGGCGTTCGGCCTCGAACTTGTCCATGCCGCTGGTTGCGCGCGTCAGTCTGGCTTCATGTGGAGTCTGCGCTTGATAAGTAATCTTTTGTCCGGTTGCAAAAGAAAGCTTCTCAGCCGTTTCCGTTAGCGTGATTGCTTCCGGCCCGGTAACATCGTATGTCATCCCTTCATGTTCTCCGCTCTCGGTAAGCACTACAGCGGCCACATCGGCGATATCATCACGCGTTACCCAGGCGGCGCGCCCTTCACCCCCCGGCCCCCGTATAATACCACCATCGGAGATCATCACCGGCACATGGTCGGTGTACAAAGTCATGCGCAGAAAGGTGTAGTCTACCCCGATGTTGCGGATATGTTCCTCGGTATAATAATGGTCGTGGGCAAGAACAAATGTAGCATCGGGCGCCGAGCTTATAAATGATATATACACAATACGCCGGACGCCTACCGCCGCAGCGGCATCAGCGGCAGTGCATTGCTCCTGTAAGCGGTCGTAAGCCGGCGGCGCTTTTCCCTGCATGACCGCGTCCTTGACCACCCCAAAATTATCATGAGCGGGAATAAGCAGCATCGTTTCCACTCCCTGAAGCGCCCGGCCCATAGCCGCCGCATTGCCGTAGGCCGAAGCCACCGCCACCTCAGCCCCGGGTAATCGTGGCGCCTTAGCAGGATTACGGACGATAAGTCGCTGTCTTACCCCCATCTTCGCCAGGCGGGCGACCACTCTTCCCCCTAGTTCACCTGTAGCCCCGGTAACTGCTATCATAGTTCTCTCCTTTCGAGGAAGTCCTCCGGTTTATAGTGAAACAATTATACAACTATTTTCAGAAAAGCACATCTCTATTTTAAAGAACTTCCAGAATATTTCATTCTTACATAAAAGTAATGTTTACAACCTGACAAACAGGCATTACAATAAAGGTACTCTGTGGATGTTTCAAACACCGTAAAACGATTATTTAAGGAGACCAAAGGTGTTACTCAAGGACAGAGTAGCCCTGATTACCGGGGGCGCTAAAGGGATGGGTAAGGCCATGTCCCTCCTCTTTGCCAAAGAGGGCTGTGACATCATCGTCAGCGATTTGGACATCAAGGGCTCCGGAGAAGTAGCCGCGCAGGTTCAGGCCCTGGGGCGCCGGTCCCTGGCGATTAAAGCCGATATCTCACATAGCGCTGAAGTTAATGACATGGTAGCCCGGGCAATCAAGAAATTCGGGAAAATAGATATCCTGGTGAATAATGCAGGAAGCGCAGGCGGCGATATGTGGAGCCAGGCGATGTCGGGCATCGTCAGCCTGATGGGATATCCCGGCGGCGCCCCGCAGATGCTCCCCTTCCCGGCTTGCGACCATGTCGGCGGGATGCTGGTAGCTTATGCTATTATGACGGCCCTATTCGTCCGGGAGCGCACAGGAGTTGGACAGGCAGTTAACGTGAATAATCTGGACGCCGCTTTGTATTTGCAATACAGCCAGTTCGCCGAATACCTGGCCGGCTGTGAAATGCCTTATTAAAAAGGCAGGAGCTACGAGCCGCCACCCTTCGGCCCTTTCCGCGCTAAAGACGGGGACGTCATGACTAACTTCGGGACCGGCACCTTGTGGCCTTCCTTTTGCAAGGTAATCGGCGTAGAGCACCTGGCTGAAGACCCTAAATTCAGTACCGATGCCGCCCGCTATGAAAACCGTGAGGAAATAGGACGGCTTTTAGATGAGACTTTCAGTAAGAAGACGCGAGCGGAATGGGCGCAGATATTTAGAGACGCTAAAATGCGCTGCGACCCCTGTCTAACCTATGAAGAGGTATGCGCTCATCCCCAGATGCAAGCCAATGAAATGATTACCTCGGTAAATCACCCCACCTATGGAGAGCTTAAAATGCTTGGACTGCCGGTAAAACTTACTAAAACGCCGGGGCAACCACAAGGGCCATCGCCACTGCTGGGGCAGCATACCGAGGAGATTTTATTAAAACTGAGGTATAAATCTAAAGATATCACCGACATGGAAGCTCAGGGAGTCATCAGGACAAGCCAAAAAAAAGCTAAGAAGTGATTTATTCCGTCACGGTCATGACCAGCTTATAATCCGAACCGGCTATCTGCTTGCCGGATTCAGGATAAGGCTCAACCCGGAAACTTATGATATATTTATTAAAAACTTCCGGGCTATTATCGTTGCCGCCCGACTGCGTATAAACGAGTGACGATGTAGACTGCATATATTTGATAAGCATCAGGCATTTGACATCACCTGCCTGGATGCACTGCACACCGGTGGGACACCGGCTGTCTCCGGTTACTTCCACAAATTTAATCGATAAACTCTCACCACTGATAATGGCTGTTTGGCCTACGGGTAAAGTAAATTCCTGTCCTAATGAAGCAGTAATTTTATCAGCTGAACATGCTAAACTGGCTACCAGCAAAAGAAGAGAAACTGTTAGAAGTCCAATGACAGAAAATATCTTTTTTTTCACGGCTTGTCCTCCAGTACAATGCGGGCATCGACCGCCACGGCGGAATCTTTATAAGCGAATATGGGATTCAAATCTATCTCTTTTATCCCGGGCGTTTTCTCCACAAAATCGGATACTTTAAGCAGTATGTCTTCCAGGGAAGGAATGTGCGCCGGCTCATGCCCGCGGTAGCCGTTGAGCATGGCATACCCCTTGATTTCTTTAATCATTTCCGCCGCGTCCCGCCGGACAATGGGTATGATTCTGAAAGCGACGTCCTTTAAGACCTCGACGAAGATACCACCCAGGCCGAACATAATCACCGGGCCGAACTGCGGGTCTTTGAACACGCCGATGATAATTTCAATCCCCGGCCGGGCCACGCTCTGTACGGAAACGCCATAGATTTTCGCCTTGGGATACTTTGGCCGGACGGAGGCCATGATTTCAGAATAGGCCTTCCGTACTTCCGCCTTATTTTTCAGCCCGACCTTCACGCCGCCGGCATCGGTCTTATGCGTAATCTCCGGCGAGGCCACTTTCAACACTACCGGAAAGCCGATCTTTTCACTCAGCGCAACGGCTTCCGTTTGCGATGAGGCCAGCACCGTAGCAGTAGTGCTGATGCCGGCTTCGCTGAAGACCTGTTTGGCTTCTATTTCCGTCAGGACTGTCCTGCCCTGCTGTCTGACACTTGCGATGATTTTACTTGTGTTACTCATGTTTCTCCCCCGGTCATTAAAAGACTATTTTTCACCTTTGATAGCTTCAAGGTACTGCCGGTACCTGAATAAATGGCTAATTACCCTGGCGGTACGGCGGGTGTTGGAAAAGGCCAGGATTTTTCCCTTGCGGAGCAGGGTTAATGCCGACGGGTCGCTATTGACCCCGCGCCCCTGCCAGATTAGCGCCACCGGTTTTTCATATTTTTCGATGTTTTCCCTGATTAACATGATGTTGTGTTCTTCTTTTTCCCGGTAAGCCTGAATTTGCTCGGGCTTAAGACCCATGCGTCCGGTGAGAACGGTATTATCCATGATTATCGGCACTAACAGGAGGATAATATCCAGGTTTTTATCCTCTATCAAGGGCCAGAGCAGGTTGCTGATTTCTCCTAAATCAGCCGCCGTAGGCCCGGCCATATCAACAGGGTTCCGGCGGGGCCAGCGCGGGGGCAATATTTTATCCAGTTTCTCTACCGTGGCCGGTTCGAGCTTGCCTACCGCCAGGCCTTCTCTCTCACATATTTCCGCCGTCAGCGCCCCCTGACCGCCCCCGATAGTCAGTATGCCAATCCGGTTGTTGCGGGGTAAAGCGCTGTTGAGCAGCGCATAAGCCACGTCGCAAAGCTCATCATCATCTTCTACCCTGATGACGCCGGATTGCCGGAAAGCAGCCGTGTGGACAGCGTCAGAGCCGGCCAGCGCGCCGGTGTGGGACATGACCGCCCGGGCGGACTCTTCCGTGCCGCCTACTTTAACAACAACTATCGGCTTTTTTCTAGTGACTTCCTTGGCCAGGCGGAAGAAACGCCGGCCGTCACGCAGACCTTCAACATAAGCCACGATTAACTTCGTATTATCATCCTGAGCCAGGAACTCGATGTAATCTTCTAAAATAAGACTAGCTTCATTGCCGGTGCTGACGTATTTGCTGCAGCCTACCCCCAACTCTCCCAGGGAGCGCACTATCTTCATACACGTGCTGCCGCTCTGGGATAAAACCGCAACCGGCCCCTTCGACAGTGTTCCGGGCTGCCCGAAGGTAGACAGCTGCGACCCAGTATCGGCGTGTCCCATGCTGTTCGGCCCGATAAAGCGTATGCCGCCTTGCCGGGCGATTTCCGCTACCTCCGCTTCCAGTTTACGGCCTGCTTCGCCTGTCTCAGCAAAACCGGAGGTAATGATAATCGCCGCTTTGACCCCTTTGCCGACACATTGACGCATGACGTCAGGCACAAGTTTTTCCGGGACGACTATCACCGCTAAATCAATCGCATCCGGTATCTCTGTCACATTGTGATAGGCCTTTATCCCGAGGATTTCAGGAGAGTTAGGATTAACCGGATATACCCGCTTGTTCCCGGCGCTTAAGACGCCTTTCATGGCGTTATTTCCCCAGGAACCGGGCGTGTTAGAAGCGCCAATAATCGCTACCGACACGGGAGAGAATAGATAGCGCCAGAAGTCCTGTGTGCTTGGAACGATATTATTCAACGTCATACCTCTTATTTCCAGACAAATGTTTCAATTAATCGTACTATTTACAAGATAGTTATTATGTCAAGTACAGGTGTTAACTCATCGGTTTAATTCCGGAAGGGCCGGGCATTTTATCCGGCGGCCACAGCTCCTCCGCGATATCATCCAGGCCGAGTTCGAGCAGTTTTTTACGGCTCGGCTTATTGGATACCGGGTCCCAGTCCAAAGCGCCCAGGTTCCAGTAAGCCTGCGCTTCCATGTCCACCGTCACTCCGGCCAGCGGGCCTTCTTTAAAGGGCGGACGGCCCAGGATTCTGGGGTGCACAAAGCGCTGTACCGGCACGTCACCTTCCCGCAGGGAGAAGACATGCCTCATCGTGCCAATCCTCTCGCCGATTTTCTCCAGTTCGCTGAGGGAGCGCTGATAGCCGGTAATAGCGCTCAGAAATCCCACCAGATATTTATTGGGGTCAGGTATACCTATATTGCTGTGCATACACACTCCAGCAGCGTTGAGAACATACCCCATAAATTGAGAAGGACCGAAACCTGTGGTGTGGCGGCCGGGTGTTGCATCCATCTGGTACATAGCCATCATCGGTTTGCCCTTATAGGCCATAAAGCCGCCGCTTTTAGGGTCGTGGAGGCCGAGTTCCTGCCCCCCGATATGCACCGCAAACTTTTCTGCGCCACGGCCGATTTTCCCGGCGGCTATCTTTACCCCATCGGCCAGGGCGTCGCCGATATCTTCGCGGCTGGCAATCTTACCCAGCATGGCGAGCATGGCTTCAGGACTTCCCCAGGTCAGCTCGATGCCGCCGGTATCTTTTTTGGTAATGATACCATGCTCATAACATTCCATAGCAAAAGCGATGGCCGTGCCGGTGGAAATGGTATCCAGTCCGTAGAGATTACAGAGATGATTTGCCAGAATAACAGCCTGATTATTGTTCACGAGGCACATTGCCCCGAAAGCGGCCGTCGATTCATATTCCGGCCTCCGGGCGCCGGCCGGGTAACGGAATTCCGCGGGACCTATTTTCATGGTGGCTCTACAGGCTGAGGGACAGTGCCAGCAGCCGACTCTTTTATCCACGTTAGCTCTGACTATCTCTTTATCCAGGCCGGAGTTATCCGGCATATCGATAACCCCGATACCGCCCCAGTTCTTGACCGGGGAATCGCCGCTGTGGGCTGAATCCCTGGCATGGGTGGCGGTGCCGTAAATACCGAACCGGGAGAACCATTCCTTCCCCTCGGCAATGTGCTCTTTTCTCAATTTATCGGCCGCTTCTGCGTCGGCGACAGGCACCTTCAGGTTGCCCCTGACCACCACGGCCTTGAGCCTCTTGGAACCCATGACTGCCCCCATACCGGCACGTCCTGCGGTATCACCCGGATGATGGACAATGCAGGCCAAGCGAGCTACTTTTTCTCCGGCCGGGCCGATGCAGATAATTTTAGCCTCAGTCCCATACTCCATCTCTAGCGCTTCCCCTGTTTCCAGAGTGTTTTTCCCCCAGAGATGCCCGGCATTCTTTATCATAGCTTTGCCGTTATCAATGAGAAGATAGACAGGTTTTGATGAGATGCCGGAAATAAAAACGCCGTCAAAACCGGCGAACTTGAGATACGGGCCGAAATGTCCGCCGCAGTTGGAATCGCCCCAGCCGCCGGAAAGCGGCGACTTGCTGACAGCTGCCCAGCGGCAACCGAAGGTGGCTGGCGTACCAGTAAGCGGCCCGGTAATTAATCCGAGCTTATTTTCAGGGCCCAGAGGGTCAGCGCCGGCTTTCTGACGATTGTACAGAATCCTGGCCCCGATGCCGTATCCCCCGATGAAATCACGATAGAGACTTTCCGCGGGTGTTTCTTCAGTCATCTTACCCGTATCAAGATTGATAAATAGCAGCCTGCCCATGTATCCGCCGGCCATTTTCCGCTCCTTATGCATCATCGGGCACGCTACCATTATACCCACAGGTTCAGTAAGACATCAATAAAACAAAAAAACCTACCTCTAACAGGCAGGCCTTTTGTCTGTCCATCGTATCCAAATTACTTTTTGTTATCAGGACTTTACCGGGGGCTCCAGTTAATAGAGCCCCCGGAAAGTTAAAGTTATTCGTGCTTATAGATGTTATGGAGCGGGGCAGAGCCGACTTCAACAATCTTGCCGTTCTGTACCTGTTGAATACGGACTGTACTCACACCACAAACCAGAACCGGACCATAGGATAATGGCGAAATGGTGATATCGCCATCACTGAAGTTCTTTATCTGATAGAAGCCATACTCAAGAACATCAACCGGCTTCAACTGGGATACCGTCTTCCCGGTCTGGGCCATAGCCAGTCTCTGGGCCTCGACCTGGGTCATGGCCTCGATAATGCCATCCAGGTACATGATATTCGTGACCGGGTTACCGGCGCGGTACTTGGAGTTCAAAGCGTTGGCGAACTGGACACCGGCAACGTTAGATTCCCAGGCAACGAAATCGCCCGTGACTACGACGCCGTTACCGATAGTGCCCATGGCCGGGACAAATATCTGGAGGTGGGCCGGGTTAGCGAAGGCGAAGGTTATCTTGTAGGGCTGGTCGGTACCCATGCCCAGCCTGACCGCTTCCTTAATGGTGGGCTGCGAACCGCCGTTGACCATAAAGCCAATTGCCAGGTCAACCTTGTTATCCTTCAACCAGGATAATTGCGTTGTCGGTGGCGTGGTTGGAACCAGCGGTACGAACTGCTTACCGGCGAACTCGAATCCGGCCTTTTCCAGGTAAGCCTGCATCTCAGGGATATCGATGGACCTGCCCGAGGCCATATCGGCGCTGAGGTAAGCTACTCTTGGTTTGCGCGTGGTATCCTTCCAGTTAGATATGAACCAATCGGCCGCACCCGCCAGAGAGTCAGTATAAATCGGCGCGTTGGTGAAGATAGTTTCCGGCGGCGAGAGATAAGCGGGTGAAGTCGACTGGCTAGTGGCACCGATTCTGTCGGCATTCATCTTTTCTTTCAGCGCCAGACCTTCCGCCGTGGAGCTTACCCTCTCCGTCAGAAGTCCCTTGGATTTGAGATCGTCATAGATGGTTAGCGCTTTATCTGGCGCGAGCTGGTCATCGCCCCAGAGCACCTGTACAGTAACGTTTTTATCAAGCGTTCTATCGGTGTACCAGGGAGCGATAATGTGGTTATCGTTGACGTATTTCGCGTAATCCAGGAAGCCGTTTAGAACTGCGGTAGTGTCCTCGGCGTAAGCGCCCGTTATCGCGAATGTGCCGCCGATGTACATCGTTTGCGCGGCTATTGTGGTTGCCGTCGGCGCCACTGTTGTCGTTGTCTTAGTGCCACAGGCGGTAAGTATCGACAATGACAATATAATTACCAGAGATAATATAGTTAACAATTTAATTTTAGACATTTTCTCTCCTTCCCATTTTAATTCGGTTTAGCTCTAAAAGCACCATTGATTTATTGAATTTCCCACCTCCTTTCCATGTTATTCTTTTTTATTGTGAGAAAGGCCAACGCCTGTAATAAGCCTTAATCATCTCCCACCGGTGGGCCAGCCCTCTAGGCTCGAAGATAAGAAAAATAATAATCACCAGCCCGTTAGCAATAAGGGCCAGCGAAGCCGCCGCCTGGGGCACCATAACGGCCGCTAAAATCGGCCCGGCGGTTGTCGCCAGTTGTTGCAACAGCTGGATAGCAATTACCCCAAATATAACGCCCACCGTGCTGCCCATCCCGCCGACGATGAGCATTCCCAGGTACCAGACAGAGTTGATAAAGGGGAACTGTTCCACATTTGCATAGTTGATATAGTTTACCATCAGCGCGCCGGCCACACCGGCATAAACACAGCCGATGAAAAACGCGGTCAGCTTGTAATATAAAAGATTGACCCCCATGACTTCCGCGGCAAGGTCGTTATCACGGATGGCGATAAAAGCTCTGCCAACTCTGGTGCGGACGATATTTTTAGCTAAATAAGTTGCCAGGCAGGCTATAATCATGACCAGAATAAAATAACTGGCTTTACTCCCGATGACAAGTCCGAATATTTCCGGCTTGGGCACGGCTAGACCATCCGCGCCGCCGGTGACGCTGCGCATCTGGATAATAATCCAGAGTACAATAAACTGGGCGGCAACGGTGGTCATTATCAGGTAAAAACCTTTTATTTTCAGCGAGGGGAGGCCGAAGATAATCCCCACGATACCGGCGGCCAGGCCGGCTGCCGGCAGGGCGACTAAAAATGGCATGTGGAGTCTGGCCATGAGAACGGCTGCCGCATAGCCGCCGACGGCCATAAACCCGGCATGTCCCATCGATATTTGCCCGCAGTAGCCGGTGAGGATATTCAAACCGAGCACACTGATAATGGTTATGCCTATTATCGTCAGCGTAGTGAGAGTTTTATCACTGGCGTACAAAGGCATGGTAAAAATAAAAACAAATAAAGCCAGTAACATAAGCCACTGGGTTTTAGTGCGGAATACCGCCATATCCTGCTTGAAGCTTCCCTGGAATATGCCGCTTGGTAAAGTCATAAGCCTTTGTTTTTCTCCCTTTAAATCCTTTCAATCCTGGCGGTGCCGAACAGGCCATGGGGTTTGAAAATCAGTACGATTATCATGATGATAAAGGGGAAAACACTGGCCAGGCCGCCGCCTGTGGGCAGAAGCGGGTCAAGATATCCCGAGGCGACGTTCTCCAGTATGCCGACGATAAGTCCCGCGATAATCGCGCCGCCAATGGAATCTACCCCTCCCAGCAATATTACACCGAAGGCCTTCAAGCCGATATCGGACATAGTTTGCTGAACCCCTGAGATACTGTATAAAAGCATGCCGCTGACAACGCCGAGGACACAGGCGATTACCCAGGATATAGCATAGACAGTGGTCACCTTGATGCCGACACTCTGCACCACTTTTTCATCCTCGGCGGTGGCCCTCATCGCCAGCCCGACTTTGGTGTAACGGAAAATAGCCATAAGCGCAATCACGACTATCGCCGATAGAATAACCCCATCCAAGGTCTCCGGCGATATATAAGAGGAATAAGCAGGAGGCAAAGTTAAAGTCGGAAACCCTCCCTTGTATGGCTCATATATGCCGCCCCATATCAGGACGCCTACCCCTTCCAATACCGTAGACAAGGCAATGGTCATCATGATAACAGACAGCACCGATTGGCCTATCAGAGGACGTAATGCCAGACGTTCTATTAACAAACCCAGAACAACCCCAACAGCGATAGCTGCCAGCAGAGCGGCCCAGGCCGGAAGATGGAAAACCAATATAAAAGTATAACCCAGGTAACCGCCTAACATCACGAACTGTCCCTGGGCAATATTAAACGCCTTGGAACATTTGAGGATGATAACAAAACCGAGCGCAATCAGAGCATAAATCATGCCCAGTCCGACCCCCGAAAACACTAGTGTCAGAAAAAACGTCATCAGCTTTTCCCTCCGACAGATACAATGCTAATGGTAGTTTTAATCGTGCCGGTTCTGCCGTCCCGGTATTGTATCTGAGCCTCAATAAGAGCCTCGGTTTTATCGCTGTATATCGCGTAGATAAGGTCTCGGTAACGCTCTTCGACAAATCTCTTTTTGAGCTTCCTGTTCCTGGTCAGTTCGGATTCATCGGGGTCAAATTCCTTGTGCAGGTTGGTGTATTTCATTATCCGGCAGCCCTGGGGCAGTATCTTGTTTATCCTTTCAATATCCTGTCTGATGAGATCGTAAACCTCTGGTTTCTGAGACAGGTCATTAAAGGTAGTATACACCACTCTCTTCCGGTCAGCCCACCGGCTGACATTATCAAAATCAATTATTATAATCGCCGAGACATAAGCCCTGTCCGGCCCCGCCAGTACCCAGGCATCTTTAATATAAGGGCTGAATTTAAGCTGGCTCTCAATGAGCTGGGGAGCCATTCTATCACCGCAGGTCATCTCCACGAGGTCTCTCAACCTATCCAGAAAGACGACTTGTCCTTCTTCATTTATCAACGCGCTGTCACCGCTGTAAAACCAGCCGTCTTTGAGTACTTCCGCGGTTTTAACGGGGTCACGGTAATAACCCAGAAAAATCCCGGGCTGCCGGCAGATAAGCTCGCCGCTGCCCGTTATTCTCACCTCTGTCCCTCTAAGAATAGTCCCAACCGTCTCCAGGCTGATGCTATCCGACCGTGAGCAGGACACAGCTCCACCTTCGGTCAACCCGTATTGGTTTTTCAGCGGTACGTTCAGAGCATGATAAAACCTGATTGTCTCCGGGCTGAGCATGGCGGCAATCGCATAACAAATCCTGGCATTCGGCAGACCGAGATTATCTCTGAGGGGTCTGAACATCAATAAATCAGCCAGAGGATAGAGTATCTTGATAAACAGTCCCGGCTTTTGTCCTTTAAGCCTGGCATCAGCCATTTTATAGCCCACCGGCATAAACAAGCGGTACATTAACCTTTTAAGGGGGTCGGCCCCCTGTATCCGTGCCTGTACCGTGACAGCTTGCCGCTCCCAGATACGGGAACTGTAAAATATTATGTCCGGTCCGATTTCCCTGATATCCTGCTGCTGGGTTTCCGGCCTTTCCGCGAAGTGCAGGGTGCCGCCGGATAGCAAATGACAACCAATGCCAAACCATTGCTCGGCTATCCAGGCCGGCGGCATGTAAGAAGCTATATTATCTTCCTCATACCACGGGTCGAGATGCAGGAAATATTCTGATCCCGGTTTCAGTGTCGCGTAGGTATGAACGGCGCCTTTGGGCACATCCCCGGTTGTCCCCGAGGTGTAAACGATGGCGCAGATATCACTGGCCTTCCCATCGGCGATGTTCTGCTCGAATACGCCGGGGTGCTCTGCTTCGTACTTTTGCCCGAGTTGTTGTACCTGCCTGTAACCGATGAACATCGAGTCATTGTAACCGGATAGACCTTTATAGCGCCAGTATATAACTTTCTCAAGCAGGGGAAGCTCAGCCTTGATTTGCAGGAACTTGTCTACCTGCTCCTGGTCTTCAACCACGGCAAACCTGGCTTCGGAGTTGGCGGCGATATATTTTACTTCCTGGGGAGTTAAGTCCGAATACGATCCTACTGAAACGCCGTGATCGGCCTGGGCGGCCAGTTCCGCAAAATACCATTGGGGGGCATTATCGCCGATAATGAGTAATTTATCACCGGGTTTGAAACCCAGAGACAGCAGGCCGAGTGCCAGGTATTTAACATTGAGGTAATAGTCTTTCCAGCTATATGCCTGCCAGATGCCGTTATGTTTGTAGCGTATGGCTGGATGTTTATCGCTATACTTCTCAAAGTTATATTNNCCATACCAGACCTCGTTTCTACGCGAGCCATCTCTTCCTCCGCCGGTAGTGTTTCACTTCATGATAACTTTTCTGGGAGCCGATGGCCGACAGCCCCATATAGAATTCCTTTACGTCCTCATTATCTTTCAACTTGTCCGCCGGCCCATCCATGACTATTCTGCCGTTCTCCATGACATAACCGTGGTGAGCGATGCCGAGGGCGGCCCGGACATTTTGTTCCACCAGGAGAATGGATACTTTTTGCTCGATGTTGATTCTGCGGGTTATATCAAATATTTCCTGCACCAACAGCGGGGCAAGACCGAGTGAAGGTTCATCTAAAAGCATAAGTTTGGGACTGGCCATAAGCGCCCTACCAATGACCATCATCTGCTGCTCCCCGCCGGACAGGTAGCCGCTGGTCCGGCGCCGGAGAGTTTTAATCTTGGGGAAGTAGTCGAAAACCATTTCCAAATCCTTCTTGACGCCGGAGCGGTCTTTCCGGCGATAGGCGCCGATGAGTAAATTCTCCTCGACACTGAGATGTCCCAATACCCTCCGACCCTCCATAACCTGGCTTATGCCCAGAGCCGCGATGTCTTCAGGATTCTTTTTATCGATGCGCTGGCCGTTAAAAACGATGCTGCCGTTGGTTACATCTCCCTCTTCCGTTTTCAGCATTCCCGATATCGCCTTCAGCGCCGTCGTTTTACCGCCGCCGTTAGCACCGAGTAATGCCACGATTTTACCATCTTCCACTTCCAGCGATACGCCGCGAAGAACCTGGATGACACCCATATAATAGACTTCGATGTTGTTTACCTGAAGCATATTATTCCATCAATTAAAGTTACTGTTTTTCCGCCTCTAATTCTTGCCCGAGATAGGCTTTGATTACTTCTGGATTGGCTTTGATCTCAGCTGGTGTACCCTCGGCTATTTTTTTTCCAAAATCGAGGACGACAATCCTATCGGCGATATCCATCACCACCCCCATGTCATGTTCCACCAGAACAATACAGCTGATGCCGTTTTTCAGGACGGGCGTATCGGGATAGGTATCGCCCTGGCCTTCAAAGATATCAATGATAAAGCGAGCAATATCCTCTTTTTCTTCCAGGTTCATTCCGGCCATAGGCTCATCGAGCAGCAGGACTTTCGGCTCCAGAGCCAAAGCCCGGCCTAACTCGACCCTCTTACGCATCCCGTAGGGCAAAACGCCGACCGGGGTCTTCCTGAGCGCTTCAATCTCAAGGAAATCGATAATCTCCTCGACGATAAGGCGGTGCTCGATTTCTTCCTTATGCGCCGGGCCGAAGTACAACGCCCCGGTGACAAAGTTCTGCTTCATGAGCGGGTGCCGGGCGGCCATAATATTGTCCTGGGTGCTCAGACCAGTGTACAGCTCGATATTTTGAAAGGTCCTGGCGATGCCCATTTTAGCCAGTTTATCCGGGCGCATCCTGGTGACTTTTTGCTCTTCGAAGTAAATATCGCCCTTTTGAGGTTTATAAAAGCCGCTGATACAGTTAAGGAGAGCCGTCTTGCCGGCGCCGTTAGGCCCGATGATGGCCAGTATCTCTTTATCGCGGATTTCCGTGCTGACATCCACGAGAGCTTTGACGCCGCCAAAACTCAGCGAAATGTTATCAATTTTAATTTTAACCGGCTTCCGGGTTTCTACATTCAAGACAGCATCCCTCCCGGCACCATAATTATACTTATTTTAGCCTTTTGGGGCTTTTTCCTAGGACTTGAGCCTGTCCCGGTAATCTGTAACCCTGGAATCATGCGGCCCTTCGCACTTAAGACTTCGGCCGAGCCGCCTGGATTTCTGTTTGAGTATACCGGCTGTTTCTTTACTAAGATTTGTGGAGTATTTCTTATATCCGGTACACGTTACATTCCAGTCTTTATCGACTATCAATGTCACGTCATCATCCACCGCTTCACAATAAATTGTAGTCGCTGTTACCTGCCATTCTGTCACGCTATGCGTCTCCTGAATCCGGTCTTGCGATTAGTTTCAGCTTTCTATGGTAAGGTTTATCTCCCTGTATTATGAAAATTACTGGCCGTTTTGTCAACAATACCAGTTTCTCATTTTAATTGATTAATAAAACAAAGTAAAGCGTGTGTATCTTGTTCTTTACTCACACTTCCTATATGTAGTCCCTTTTTCATTATTTGAAATTACACCATAAGTGCCGGTAGATACGGCCTGGAGTTTTTACAGCTAACTGATTATCAGAAGTATGGCATAGATATACATGATTTTAAATACCCTGAACGGGGTATTTATTGACATCTGAAAGGAAAAGTGATATATAATTCCATATGACCTTTGTGACTAACAAAGAGTATCATGATATTCTAAATCTGGTATATTCCGCTAACCGCTGCCAGGATTCTGAGAGCCTGATAGATACGCTATGCCAGTCCATGATAAAGTCGTTCCGCTCGGAATGTATCACTTTTCACCTTATCAAAGGAATGCCCCGGCGCGTTGACGTCGTCGAGTCCAGGTCTTTTAAATCTGATTACCATAATCTTGTCGAAGATAAGCATTATCCGGCGCTTTATAAAGACGGGTTTTTCCAGCAATCGCCCCTGCTAAAGGCTGCTCTTTCTTCAACCAAAACCGTATTAAAAATAGGCAACTCTATTTCATGTAAAGCGTGGGAGAGAACTGACTATTATAACGATTTTATTCTTCCGCAGCATTTATACTGGGAGCTGTTCCTTACCCTTCGCTGGAATAATAACCTTGAAGGCATGATAACGCTATGGCGTTCCCGGCAGCAGACGGATTATAATCCCGGTGATATGGCGAGGGCGGCAATACTCGCTCCTCATCTTACACTCGCCATACATAATGTCAGCGCCATCTCAAAAATCAGTAGCTGGAGAAAAAAGTGCTCCGCCGATGAGGATAACAACGATGGCCTGCTTTTACTGGACCAGAAGTTCCGGCCGGTTTATTCTAACGCTAAAGCCAGAGAAATCTGCCTGTATTTATTTAATAAAATGCCGCACGATACGATAAACCTGGAAAAAGGTGATTTCCCCGTGCCGTCATGTGTGATTAAAGACTGCTCCGAACTTCTTGATATGGTCAAATCTGAAGCGCAGTTTGTTTCCTTACCTAAAGAGCGGGTCGTGTTTTCTGAGAGCGGGAAGCAATTCCGGAGCGCGTGCTCCCTGGTATGGAAAGCCGATAAAATGCATTCCGTACCTAACTTTATGGTAACTTTAACCGACCTTACCGGCAAGAACAAATTAGAGAACAATCTACAAAACAGATACCACTTGAGCCGGAGAGAGATAGATATTATCTTCTGCATGGCCACGGATATGTCTTACGAAGAAACGGCTGAAAAGCTGTATATCAGCAAACAAACCGTGCATACGCATATTAAGAATATCTACCGGAAGCTGGGCGTCAGAAACAAAATCGAGCTTTACCGGCGCATTCAATCACTCGACTGGCTGATGTAATCTGCCGGATATCCCCTGAAATAACAACCCCTATTCCGGCTCAATCTTTCTGTGTGCCGTCCGCATCGATCATTATCGTTTTGTCCAGCTTATCTTTAGCTACCAGTTTTCTTAAAGAGGTCTCGGTCAGCTTGGGCGCGTACTGGGTCTGGATAAAGAGAAACGGGCGGTCAACGCGTGTAACGCGGAAAGGACAGTGGACGAAATTGGCCGGGATAAAGATGATCGTCGAGGTAGTGATGACGTGTTTTTCCATCTCCGGCCCCATATACAACTCAATCTCCGCTCCCAGCTCTTTCGGGTTTTCCGGGTCGGTTCCCAGCGCCACGAGCAATTCCGGGTCTTTATGGGTATGAGGGCCGTGTTCCCGGCTTAAAGCCCGTGGGCCCATGACCATCGCAGAGAAGTAGTGGCTGCCTTCGATAATGTCATTATCCGTGAAGGCCACCATCGATGGCATCTTGCCGAAGCCTTTGGCTCTATCCTCGGGCGCAAGCTCATTGAGGAAGTACTTGCTGTATTTCATTTTTAATCATTCCATCCGTAGCGTATTTTTTATCCCTTCATAATAGCTTTGTTCGGACACCACCATTCGAAGGAGACGCAGGTGCCGCAATCGGTGCACTTTTTAGCGTCTATCCTCGTCGTATAGCGCACCAGGCCGTCCTTCTCGGTAACTCTATCGTCTACCGCTATTGCTTTTTCCGGGCATTCGGTGGCGCATAGGCCGCACTTAAGGCACTTTTTCGTATTTATTTTATAAGCCATATTGACCTCCCTCGATATTCGATTAAAATCCCGTAAGATTTCAGCCCGGGATATCGTAGCCTTCGTCCGGCCACCTCGACCAATCTATCTTTTCCCTGGTTTCTTCCGGCAATATCTGCCGGTAGGATTTCTCGGTATGGGACGGCCCCTGATTAATCTCAATAAATATCCAGGGCCGGGTGGTTTTAATAGGCCGCCAGGGGGCGTGGATAAAGTTCGGAGGGATATAAATACAGCAAGTCCGGGTTATTACATGTCTTTCCAGTTCCGGGCCCATGTACATTTCTACTTCCGCCCCTAAATCCATCGGGTCATCCGGGTTAGAGCCGATATGGATAAGAAGCTCGGCGTCCTTGTGTATATGCGGCGGATGTCCCGCATATTTATAATCGCCCATGGGCTTGATATTACCACCAGCCTTACCAAAACTGGGTGTCACCCAGTGAACCAGGTAAAAATGGCTGCCCTTCATGACGCTTTCCTGCATGCGCACCATGACCGGACGACTCTCTTTCGGAAAATCCTTAGGGTCGTATTCGATGAAATATTTACCATATTTTGTTTTATCCGCCATGTTCAGTTACCTCCTTTGACTATCATCATGGGCATATTAGCTAACTTACCTGCTATGTGTCAAGGCAATTAATAATAAAAAGGAGGCCGGGTTATGAGCCCCACCTCCTTTTTATTTGCGTTTAAAGGTATAACGGCTATCCAGGTTGAACTATGTTTTATTTTCCCAAATTCTGAAGTCCTAGTTCAGTGACGATGCGTAACACCTGCTCGCTTCGATTGAGTGTGTAGAAATGAAAGTAACGAACTCCGTGCCCCAGGAGATCCGCACATTGCTCTATCGCCACCTTTGTGCCAATCTCAACAGCATCCCCGGCTATAGAGCCTGTTTTATCAAACCGCCGGATGATGCTCTCCGGCATCGTAGCTCCGCAACTTTGAGCAAAGTTCTTTATCTTGACAATATCATTGATCGGCATAATTCCCGGTATGATTGGAATCTTGATACCTGCTTTACCGGTTCTCTCTAGAAGTTCGTAAAAATAACGGTTATCGAAAAACATCTGGGTTATGGCAAAGTCAGCGCCGGCATCGATTTTCTCTTTGGTGTATAAGGTATCCATTTCAAGGCTTGGTGATTCAGGATGACCTTCCGGATATACGGCTACACCGATAGAGAAACCAGACATGGAAGAGGCAAGCCGTACCAGATCTTTGGCGTGGCAACGGCCGTTCTTGCCTGGGGTAGTTCTTTCAGTTCCTTTAGGCGGATCTCCCCTTAGAGCCAGCACATTCTTAATCCCTAACCTTTTGTAATCTTCCAGAATAGCTTTAAGCTCATCCATGCTTTGATTGATGCACGTCAGATGCGGCATGGCAACCATTCCCGCCTTCTGCTTAAGATGAAGTATAAGATCCTTCGTATTATTTTGAGTACTGCCCCCAGCCCCGTATGTTAATGAAACAAAGGTAGGTTTCAGTTCTCTTAATTTCATGGCATGTTCAATTAATTTATCTTCCCCTGCTTTGTCTTTGGGCGGAAAAAACTCAAAAGAAAGACTGGCGCCTCTCTTTTGGATGATGGGACCTATTTTCATGTCAATTACTCCTTTCCTATGAGTAATTGTACCATGGTCTTATAACGATTGTCCCCTTGGAAAACACCTGAAAATCAAACGAATTATCGTGGTGTTTTTATACGTGTTTACACGCGGATAAAAATCCAGATAGTTCTATAACTTTTGGCCTATATTGACCGTAGCGATGAGCAGTCCCTCCACAGGTCTTGCTAAAGCCCTACTGCTCCCAGGGAAACTTGCCCGTCCCCAGCCACGTGGTCTGGTGCTCGGTGTTAAGACAGATAGCACTGAAAATGTAAGGTGTTTCTACTTTACGAGTAATGAGTGGACAATGCACAAATCCTGCCGGAGCGATAATTACCGCCGGATAATCGAAGATATGAACCTCTTGTTCTTTGCCCATCCTGACCTCTATTTCCGCCCCCAGGTAGTCCGGGCGCTTTGGGTCCATCCCGACGAAAAGAAGCGCTTCATCGTTGATATGCACATGAGGGTCTTTCCCGCCATGCCAGGGGCCGGTATCGCCGTGAAAGGCGAAGGTAAAATTCAGCTTGAATCCATCCATGTTCTTACCGTTCCACGCGGCCATGTAATCGGCGTTGCCGCCCATAGGGCGCTTGGTCAGGTCGCGGAATTCCATTTTCTTTATCAGGTTACCGTATTTTTCATCTGCGGTTGTCGGTTTCTGGTCTTTCTTCGGTAAATTAGTGGGCTTATATTCTGTATCGAGATTAATCGCCAGAAAACCGAATGGCTTACTGACTTTCTTAGTGACAAGAGGAGTATGCGGAAACCCGGCGGGCGCAGTGATAATGGTGGGGGTATTGAAAATATGCTTTTCGCCTTCGGGTCCCATCTCAAACTCTATTTCCGCCCCTAATTCGGCAGGATTATTAAAATCCAACCCCGTGAAAACCAGGACTTCANNATGCCCTCCATATCTTTACCCTTCGGCCAGGTCAGAAAATCAGCGTTGCCTGACCCTTTGCCATCTTTCCTTTTATCGTATTTTAATTTCTTAATATAGTGCCCGTATTTCGTTGACGCCATCTTTAAACTTCTCCTTTTGCTGACTATCAGCCCTATATCATTTAGGTCTAATTGAGACGTTACCGTATGGGTAAACGACAGCGAAGATAAAAGGTTTTTCGAGTTTCGTGACAACCAGCGGACAATGCGGGAACCCTTTCTNNGGACGACGACCGTGGGTTCGGTGATGACATGCCTTTCCATTTCCTTGCCCATATACATCTCGACTTCCCCCCCCAATTTGCTCAGGTCGTTGGTATCCGCACCGATAAAAAAGAGAAGTTCATCATGTTGATGGACATGCGGTTTATCAGGAACCGGGCCGAAGCGGTAAGGCGCTTTTTTAATGCTTTCCCACATCATGCCGTACTGAAAGTCCTTGCAGTGGATTTCAGCAATCGAGCCGCCGGAATCATCGCGGTTTAAAGGCCCGTAATGCCAGGCGCTCTTACGGTGAAATGTCAGGTGGTCAATACGCTTACTGTTCTTGGAAAACCAGGTGGCCAATGGGGCTTCGGGAGCTTCTTTATCGAGAGCCACAGCTTTGGTCTTGCATTCAGGAGATTGCGAAATCTCCATATAAATAAAGCGTTTATCCATAGTGTTGATAGTGGCCGGGAAATGCGGTGCGCCCTTGGGAACATATACAACGGAGGACGATGTAAACACATGCCGGTCTCTCTCCTGTTTTTCTCCCAGGCTGATTTCGACTTCCGCCCCCAGCTCGCTCAGGTCGGCGCAGTCGGCCCCCAGCCAGAGCAAAACCTGGTTAAAATCATGCTTGTGGATGCCGTAAGGCGCTTCTCCCACCTTGCCGGCGGACCAGAAAGAACCGTATTTGATATGCACATCCAGCCCGAAAAAGTCGCCGTTCATCTCGGTTCCCTGGCGATAGCCGCCCGGGACATTATCACTAAAAGCGAGCTTTTTCACCAGGTGTCCGTATTTCGTTTTGGCCATTTTTAGTGTCCTCCTTTTCGCTTAAACTATAATAACGTTAATACATGCCGTACTCTTTGGCCGCTTCCATCATGGCTTTCAGGTTAGCCGCGTTGGTCTGGGAGGTGCTGGCGCCGCCGGCCAGGATATAGCCGCCGCCCTTGCCGCAGGTTTCGATGAGCTTGCGGCAATAATCTTTGACCGCCTGCGGCGTGCCAGTGCACATCAGCGATGCTGGAACATTACCCATAATACAGCATCTGTCACCGAGTATTTCTTTGGCTTTTTTCATGTCCGTCCGGTCGAAAAGCCAGTTGACCCAGCCTGCCGGAACATCATTGACCTGCTTAAGGCGATTATTATAACTTCCCTCGGCGAAAAGGGTTACCATGAGGCCTTCTTTAACAATCCCGTTGATAACCTCTTTCAGCGTGGGCCAGTAGAACTCGGCGAACTGCTTATCAGACATGAAAGTATCATCGCCTTTGTGTAGCGGGAACATAACGCTAAGCGTGTTAATGTCTTTTCCCACGGCCTTGTAGCGCTCAATGGTCAGCTCCGTTATCTTTTCCAACGCCTTTTGCACTTTTTGCGGCCGGCGGAAGATATCCATAAAAATTTCCCTGGTGCCGCGGAGTATATCACCGAGGGTATCGAAGGGCGCCATGCCCGGCACGCTCCGAACCGAAGGTAAACCTGCCGCCAGCGCCGCCCGGCTGACGTCCATGTTCGCATTGAGCATTTTTTCCTGCTCAATGCCGGAGTCAATCATCGCTTGAAGGGCCTTCCGAAACGAAGGATTAGCCGCCGGGGTGACGAAGTTTGTGGGAAAGCCCAGTAGCGAAACGAGGGAAGGGAGCTCCCTTAGCGGCGCGAGAGACCTGACTACCCTGGGCAAGAACGTCCGCATCGCCCAGTCGGAGGGGTCTCCTATCAGGTCATCATACTCTTCAGCTTTCATATTTTCGCCTTCGATAAAATTCTGTATCGAGGCGTCTTTCCCAATGCCGTGCCCCGGCCAGGCCATACACTTGTAGTCAATAATCTCGAGGTGCTTCCCGGAGTTGATGCCCGCCCCCGTAAAATAATCCATATCATCCTGGAAATCCTGCACGTATTTCAGACCGGCGCGGCGAACTAGCTCCGGGTCATGCATTGCTTGATACAGGGTCCCTCCGGCGTAATAAATACTAAAAGCCCCCGCCGGAATCGAAACCGGGACGCGGTCAGGCTCCTGCAATTTATAGGCTTTGATTATCCTGGTAACCCTGGCCTTATATTTCTTTTGCGCCTCCGGGTTATCGAATTTAATGCCCGGGGCTTCCAGCCAGTGCTTGAACCTCGCTTCCCTTTTTTCTTCAGGGGTAAGCTCCTCCCATTTCTTTTCTACTTCCATAAATCTCCTTCATTTTTCCAGGCCGGTCATAGCGCCGTCAAGGCTACCGGCAGTCAGTTAGAGCTAATTCTAATCTGAAAAGCAATTTCACGTCAACTAGCTGTTGAGTATGATAATATAATTTTGTTGACAATAAATCAGTCATTGAACTACCATATGACCAGAATTCATTTTTCTGAAGGTATCTGGAATCTAGCGGCATGACAGACAAGCTTGATTGAGGAGGTATCAATTCACATGGATCCGATTAAAACAGATTGTGGTTCCGTTTCCGGCACGATGGTTGGCGATAAAGGACAAGAGGTACGTATCTACCGGGGAATTCCGTACGCCGCCCCTCCCGTGGGGGAATTGCGCTGGAAGCCCCCGCAGCCGGTAGTACCCTGGGAAGGAACCCGTGAGTGTCTCGATTTTAGCTCGATTACACCTCAGTTGGTAGGCTTTGGCCCGACGACTCCCCTGGAACAAAAAGAAGACTGCCTTTATTTGAATGTCGTCACACCGGCGAAAAAGGCGACCGAAAAACTGCCGGTTATGGTTTTTATGCATGGAGGCGGCTTTACGGGCGGTCACGGCAATGAAAAACTCTTTTGTTCGGCTCGGCTGGCGCGGCACGGCGTTGTGTTGGTAACCGTCAATATGCGGCTGGAAGCCATAGGTCTACTGGCCCATCGCCTGCTTTCAAGGGAATCACCCAGACTCGTTTCAGGTAACTACATGTTCCTGGATATGATTGCTTCATTAAAATGGGTACAGAAGAATATCGAGGCTTTCGGCGGCGACCCGGGAAATGTTACTATTTTCGGCGAGTCCGGCGGCGGCGCCAAGGTCGCTGTCCTGATGGCTACGCCTATGGCGAAGGGGCTCTTTCACCGAGCTATTCTCGAAAGCGTCTGGAATCCGCCCGCCGGAGCCATGACCGGCGTTTCGCTGAAGGATATGGAAGCCATCGGCGAAAAACTGTTCGCCAAACTCGGCGTCGATAAAGAAGCCGACCCTGTTGCAGCGGCCCGCGCCCTCCCTGTCCAAAAAATTCTTGAGGCCAACTTTGCGTTGTGCCGCGAGGAAAAGGTGTTAATCGGAATCTGGGATGAAACGGTGGACGGCTGGATGCTGCCGGATAATCCGGTCAACATTTTAAAGTCAGGCAAGTATAATGCCGTTCCGTTTATCGCCGGGGGGAACCTGGGAGAAGCGACCGATGATAAGTCATTACTTTTCCTGCCGAACATGATCCCGACTTATGTTGAAATGTTCAAGGGCGCGGAAGAGACTAAAACCAAGGCCTACGCCTATATCTTCAACCGAGCGCCGGAAGGGCGGAAAAAGGCCGGGATGCTGAAAGCGCCGCACGGTATGGAGATGTATTACGTCTTTGGAGACTACGACAACACATCCGGCTGGTGGAATCGCCCTATCCCTACCCGCCCGACAGGAAATACGCCTCCGGCGCCGCCCGAACCGACCGATCCGGAGCTTAATAAAGCGGATAAAAAAGTATCCGAGGCGATGATGACGATGTGGGCCCAGTTTGCAAAGACGGGCAGCCCGAACGCTAAAAAGAAGGGCATCTGGCAGGCTTACGAAGCCGCTTCCGACCAGTATCTCTATATTGACGAGAAGCTAGAGGCAAAAACGGGGTTTTCCAAGATAAAGAAAGAGTAACGAAAGAACTTATTAAGACGCTGGATACCGGTTTTCACCGGTATGGTTGTGTTTCTTTGACACGCTAGATTCCGGCTTCCGCCGGAATGGAATCCATGTAAAACTCTACGCTTTAAAGCCGCCGGGAAATTCCAGAGACCAGCAACCTGCCCATACAGGTGAATCCAGAATTATTGCCAGCACGAAGGGTCTATGCACCTCTTTAACATACATCGGCAGATGTACAATGTCCTTCGGGATAAGGACGGTTGCGGCGCCGGTAATGGTATGCTTTTCCGCGTCCTTGCCCTCACCCATCCAGAACTCGACTGTCCCGCCCAAATCATCCAGATGCTGCTGGTCGGTCCCGATGAAACTATAAGTCTGGCTGCAGGCATGCACGTGCGGCTTTAAAGGCTCGTAGGATGAGAACTCATCGGAACGCCCGTTGGCCCAATCCGGCACCATCCTGGCGTCGCCAAGGCCGAAACCGGCTCCCGCCCCATATATCAGGTACATATCCATGCAATGACAGGCCGCTACGTTGATATTGCGGTCAAAATACATGACGCGCTTTATTTTACCTTGGTGGGCGGGATAAACCGGCAGGCTATTGACGTCCACAGCGCTGTAACAATAATCGTATTTACCTCTGCCTGCATTCGACTTCGGCGGCGCCCATCCGGCATCGTCGGCATTTTCAAAGCCCGGGGGAAGTATCCGGCGCGACGGCATGAACTGGAAAAGGGGCGAATCCAGGACAACAACAGTCATAACGGGCGCATGTAACTCCTCGCAGTACTGCGGGAGATGCACCGTGTCTTGCGGCACAAGGAGAGTGGTGGGTTTGTTAATAATGTGCGCTTCGGCATCATCTCCCTCTCCCATCCAGTGCCAGAATGTCCCGCCTAACGTATCGGGGTGGTCAGGGTCAATAGATATCAGGCTGGTAGTTTCGATGATGGGGTGACTATTGGGGAACTGGCGGCGATGGTCGCTGCGATATAAGGAGCTGTAGTAGATAGCGGGCTGGGGGAATTCCGATATGCCGCCGATATGGCTGACCTTGCCGGCTTTACGAGCAAAACTGCCCTCGATGAAGTGAGGGGCGGCAACGTTATCACGGTAATCAAAATGATAGACATCAGGGAATTTTTTTAAATCGTCCGGGCCGCCGCTGCGGAATTTTTCCGGGTTTACCGCGTGGAATAACTTATCGTATTTGCCCATTTGCCCCTCCAACATGAACTTGGCACCATTTTTTCTATTAACAGGAAACGAATCGGAAGCTGGTTAGCTGTGAATTGTTTTTAGCGTTATGTTAAATATGGAGGGACGTCAATACCTTAAAAAAGTACATTAATGCTCACTAATATCTTGAATTCTTCAAAGGTCACTTAGTACTTTAAGGTGACCTGGCCAAGGTAGTTATACAGGTCTTATGTTAAAGCCACCATCAGAGTTAACTGCAAGAGAACAGTAGAGGATTGTCAAGTCCGGCAATAGCTCACCAAGTTAATTTGCTCTTGCATGTACCAGCAGCAGAGGTGTCTCTCCATGGCGCAGCATCTTTTCGGCGACGCTGCCCAGAACCCAGCGGCCTAATCCGGAGCGCCCATGGGTGGACATGACTACCAGGTCGATCCCAATCCGCTTACATACATCAATGATTTCACCGGCGGCATCAAAGCCAGAGGTTACTACATTGGTTACATCGAGTCCTTTCTCTTTCAGCTCTTTCTCCAATGCAATCATATCGTCTCCAACTCGCTTCTTTTCATCCTCATCAAACTGCGTATAATTAATATATACACTGTTCCCCATCGGATCGTAAAAGGGGACAATTTTGCGCGCCATCTGGAACAAGGTAACACTAGCCTTTAACTTTGAGGCCAGTTCTTCTCCGACAGGCAACGCCAGTTTGCTGAGCTCTGAACCATCTTGGGGTAAGAGTAAATGGTTAATCAGTCGCCCTTTCCCGCCAGTTCGCGGCGCATTCTGAAGTCGGATGAGCATTACAGGTATGGGTACGGTCCGACAGAGGTGATCAGTCACGCTGCCCAGCATCTTGCCGATTTTATGACCAGAGGTGCTGACAGCGGTCATAATGATCAAATCTACCTTGTTTTTGTCTACGAGGTTGCAGATATTCTCCGCAGGCTCTCCAGCCTCGACTTTTGTGGTTACTTTGACTTCCGCACCCTTTCGCTGGCCTTTTTTAATGTTGCTCTTAACGCTCTCGGCCAGCCGGTTCAAATACGCCTGATGCATATGCTCCTGCTGCTGGTGCTCACGCCCATATACATGATACAAGACAATTTCCGAACCCAGCTGACCCGCCAATTCCTCCGCGTAAGGAATAGCTGTCTCCGCCAATTCCGAACCGTCCAGTGGTAATAATATTCTTTCAAACATTTTTGTTCCTCCTTGTGCATATTTCACCAATGTGAATGTTGGTTATCAATCTCGATTGTCCTTGTGTTGTCTGCGCGGACTACATGTTTTCCAGCTATGCCATAATTATATACCAACGAAGTCCAGAATTCATGTGTATCTTAAACTAACGTTTGAAATAAATTTGTACCGGGTTTGCGTCCCTTGACAACCCCCTCTACTTCTCTTTATTCCAGAAATACAAAGGGTAGGCTACTCTATGCCCCACCCACCCTGTAATCTTTACGCCTCACACATTCGCTGCGCTCAGTGCAGACCTTAATCCTCTCCTAGGATTTCACCCTCACCCTGCCCTCTCCCATCAAGGGAGAGGTGAAACGGAATGAGCGAATATCATGGGGGAGAGGGAAAGGAGGGCGGGTTTGAAACCCGCCCCTACTGTTTATCAACCATATCGGTGAAAACCGGCATCCAGTTTCTTATTCTATACACTGGATCCCGACCCCGTATCGGGTACGGGGCATGCTTGCGTCGGGATGGAACAATAGCTTACACCCGCTTTACTTCTCCGGTGGCTTTGTTCTTCCAGTAGCCGCGCTGCTGTAAGGGCCAGTTGAACTTTATCGCGCCTTCAATATTGCAGGCGCCCACGCAGCAGCCGCAGTACCAGCATTCTTCGGGGTGGAGGATAATGGGGGCTTTGCCTTTTTCGGGGTGGGGGATATAGACATCCACCGGGCAGACCTCGACGCAGAGGTTACAACCCTTGCATTTATCGGTAAAGATAACAGGGCGGCTCGGCGTCGCCACATTGGGTACAGCAAATATCTTTTTAGCCATCTTAATCTCCTTTTTCCGTTCCTGTTCGTATTTGTATTATGTTACCTCATCCCCTTTCCCCTTCTCCAAACGGCGCATGGTTAATAACCTGGGATAATCAGTTTGGCGAAGGGGTGGGTTTTTGAAGGGGGCTTACGCCCCCTTCAGCGGTAACCCCTTTTGGGGAAACCAAGAGAAAATTTCCAGTATTCGACATACAACCAGACGAAAATAGCATCTTTATTTCCCTTTATACACGCCCGTATAGTCTTGATTATATTTTTCGTAGTTTTCTTTCATGTTTCCCCAGAAACCGAGCGGGCGTTCGCCGATTTTGACCTTGTTATTTTCCAGCTTAAGCGTGAGGAACTTGTTCCACTCCGGCGGGTCCTGCTGGGGATAGTCAATCCGGTCGAAAGTCAAAAATTTGCTGCTGGCCTTGCGCGCTAAAGACGCCTCAATAATCATGCGGGAGTATTCGAGCGTGCTCAAGCTCTCCAGGCTGCACATCAGCTTATGCGGGTCGAGGGCGAACAGCCGAGGCACATAATTTTCCGCGATTTCATTAAGCGAATCCAGCCCCATCTTGAGGAGCGATTCGGTTTTATACTCGGAGCAGAAGTACTGCATCGTCCGGGCGACGCCGGCATGCAACTCTTTCCAGTCCATACCCTCGTTTTTCTTAATCGGGTCATAAACCCTCGCCTTCTCGGCGGCAATCTGTGCCTTATCAATCTTGCCCTGTGCAATTTGTTTAACGTAGTCGGCCGCTTTACGCCCGCTATAGCGCCCGGTGGTCGCCGCGAGGTTATGGTCGCCGGAAGCGGGAAGCTGGTCGCCGGTAGCGTACAAGCCTTCCAGCGATGTCCTCATATTCCAGTCATCGATGAGAATACCACCGCGCGCGCCCGCGCCATCGATAGAGCGCCACTGAGGCATGCTGCGGCCTTCAATCAACTGGTAGTTCTGGAGCTGGTCCCTGCGCGGGTCGAAACCGGACGCGTTATAAGTGTCCACGATAATGCGGCAAATGGCTTCCTCGCCAATCATCAGTCCCCAGGTAACATCGCTCTCCACCTTGGGCATGCTCGGGAAATCGCCGTAGAACGGCAGCGCGTATTCGCCCTTGAGCACACCATCGCGCACGACCTCCCAGGGAGGTTTCCCCGGAGCGCCACCGCGCGCCATCTGGCCGAGGTTAGAGCCCCAGCCCTCATAAGGCACCGGGAGGGCTTTGCCGTTAGCGTCCACGATACGGACGTTTTCATAGCTGGCATCACCAGCGCCGCCGTACCAGTTGTGCTTGAAACCCGTGCCAAGGTTCAGCGTGCCGGTTTTTTCCATCATGGTCAGTTCAGCGCCGGCCTTATAGGCCATGACCTGTCCATCGCCGGACATGGCGCGCGACCTGAAAGTGGTGATGCCGGCCAGCTCCGTGTTAAAGACCCAGATAGAGCCGGGCCCGGCCATGCAGAGTATCGTTGCTTTAGATTTAAATATCATGAACTCGCCGGTGCGGTTATTGACGCCCATCGCGCCGACGACCCTGGCACCCTGGACACCGCCTTCGTTTAAAAGGCCGGTCGCCATGACGCGGTCGTAAATTTTCACTCCCAGACGTAAAGCCTCTTTCCGCAGGGCAGCCTTGAAGGTCGAACCCCAGACGCGGATGACGGTATTCGTCTCGTGGTTATAATTATAGCGGGGAGAAATCATGAACTTGGTCTTGTCGTCACGGCCTTCAGCGCCCTTATACTTGTCTTCCGTGTCCCTGACTTTACCGCCCATATTCTCAAGTTCGATGAGCGCATCGTAATTCTCACGGCACTGCACCTCGCGGGCGACGCCGCCGCAGGTATAGCCGCCGCTGTTGTTAGCTAATCGCTGTGCCCATTCATCAGGATTTACTTTTGACAGCGGATTATTACAGCAATCGTTCCAGTGGTCGACGCCCGGCCCTCCGGCGCCGCTTCTTATCGTGGCGGATTTTTCCACCAGAGCGACCTTAACGCCTTTCCGCGCCGCGCTGATAGCCGCCCAGCACCCGGCGATGCCGCCGCCCAGCACGAGGACATCGGTCTCAATTTCCTGCTCTTTTTCGTAATTTACCGGATACGGCCAAACCGGGGGGTGGCCTTCCTTGTCCAGATACTCCTGCCATGATGTCATTTGTTATCCTCCTTTAAATACAGACGCGAGGTTTACAGCGGTTACATTATAAATAAGGCGACATCTATTTACAATGTTGAAAATTCAGAACTAATCTTTAATCGTTTCTTGAAGTTTGCCGCCTCAGTATTAAAATCAGTAGTAAAGAAATCAGACCGGCTACGCCTCCGGCGATGAAAGCGCCCTGGTAACTATGAGTAGCATCGTAAATTTTTCCTGCTCCCCAGGCACCCAAAGCGCCGCCGATGGTGATGACAAACAGGTTTAATCCCACCAGAGTCGCCATCGATTTAGTCCCCCAATACTTGCCAATGAATAACGGAACCTGGGGAATCTCTCCGCCATAGGGAAAACCGAAGATTACGGCAAAAAGATAGAATGACCATAATGTTCTGGTAAAGACCAGGCAAATAAATGATACGACCAGAAAGATCCGGGTAAAGATGAGGATATTATATATGCCGGTCTTATCGGTCCCAATCCCGGTTAAAAGCCGACCGGCAATGCTAACCGCTCCGATGACGCTGATAAAGGTAGCCGCTACCAGGGGATCAATACCCACATCGGTAGCATAGCTGACCAGATGCACCATAATTATCTGGATGCTAAAAAAGAATAACAGGACAGCGCCCATAAATAACATCATCCGGGAATCTTTGATTACCTGTCCCAGGGTAATCCCGGCAGGAGGAGCCGCGGTATTGCTGCCGGCAAATGCCGGCCGGGGGGCCGGGCGTAAAAGAAAGGCCGTGGTCATCATAACTACCCCCGCTGTAACGCCATAGACTAAAAATGTTTGAGACCAACCTAAAGCGTTTATCAGCCGCTCGGTAGCCGGGATGATAAAGAGCGTCCCCAGACCGGAACCCGTAGACACGATGCCCAAAGCCAAACCACGATTCTCCGTAAACCAGCGGGAGACCATGGCAGTACCGATACCGAACGCACCGCTTAACCCAACCGCTTCGATTACCCCGTAGGTCAGATAAAGCTGCCATAACTCTTTGACCCGGCTGGAAAGAACCAGCCCCAGCCCCAGCATAAAACCGCAGAAAACCACCACTTTGATGGAACCGTACTTATCAGCCAGCCAGCCGATACCTATAGCTACAGCGCCACGAACAACCAGGGAGACCGAATATACGGCCGACACCGTAGCCCTGTCCCAGTTGAAGTATTCCGCCAGAGGTTTGAAAAATACACTATAGCTATACATCAGCCCGTAGGCGATGGCAATCATGAGGGTGCATACGGCAACAATTATCCAGCCATAGAAGAATTTGCCCGGGGCGACACCTATGCGTTCCAGAGGAGACGGCTCTGACATCGGATTGCGAGGCTCCTTAAAGAGTTTTCACAGGAAAATTGCTGTATCATAAAATCCCGTGTAAAAAGAGACCAGTTAGTACCAGCCCAGGGTTCCTTCACGCTTGGAGCGCGCGATTCCCCACCGCAATACATAATAGCCGAGGGGCAGGAGAACGACGGCGAAGGCCGCCCCCTTCATAAATTCGAAGGCGGTACTCCAATCCAAAAGCGAAGGGTCAGTCAGCATGGCCAGACGGCAGAGGTGATATACCCAGGTTTGAGGCAGGAACCAGGATATAGTGGAAAATCCCGGGAAAAATATAGTATCAAGAAAAATTACGGGGAAGGAAACCCCGGAAAGAAGGTTTTGAAGCACATTTAAGGCCCAGGTAACGGGGTCGGTGGCTTTAGTCACAACTCTCAAACCGGTGGATATCATGGACAAGCCGACCAATATAGCGGCGGAGATTACGAAAGCCAGGATGACACAGGGTATATTGACATGCAGCTTGGCACCAAAGAAATAGATACCGATGACCAGGTAGGGAATGAATGTAAACACGGAGAAGATGTATGTCCACATGATATTGCCGATGACGAACACGGGGGTTTTTATCCCTGTCATCAGGACAGTCTCCAGAGTCCAGGGGTTGAGCTGTCTTTCTATCCCCTGTGCCAGCGGCATTATCAGGTTACCGATGGCGATGCCAACTACGAGGAACGAGATATAGTCGCTATTATACATCTCCAGAACCGGCTTCTGGACATAAGTGGCGCTCACTCCCCACGAGAAAACGCCGATGAAAACATTAATGAGTTGAGTGAATACAGCTGTCCGGTAGGTCGTCCAGCTATAGAAGTCCCGCTTGGTGAAGGCGATTATTTGTTTTAGTTCTATCGGAAGGTTCATTTCTTCTAACTACCCCTCATCCTGAACCCCAGACGGTTCGTCCGTCCGGCGCCTGGTGAGGTGCATAAATACATCCTCCAACGTTGGCTCCTCAGTATTTATCTCTCCTATCTTTAGCCCTTTGTTTACCAAAACAGCCAGGATAGCAGAGACATCCATGTCTTTATCCCCCTGAATAGATAACCCCTGTAAACTGTTATCGCGGCCAATATCAGGCGCCACATTGTTAACGCCGGCGATGCCTTTCAGTTCCTGTAAAATCTTTTCCTGCGGTTCGCCTGATACAGCGCCGACAAAGGTGACCGTGAGTGTTCTTTTATCAAACATAAGGCGTTGAATATTACCCGGTGTATCGCAGGCCAGTATTTTCCCATGGTTCAGAATGGCAACGCGGTCGCAGATTTCCTGTGCTTCGTCTAAATTATGCGTGCTGAGCAGGATGGTCTTCCCCTCTCCACGGGACAACTTATCGCGCAGCAGGCTCCGGAATTCCGCTGCCGCAGCCGGGTCCAATCCCGCTGTCGGTTCATCGAAAAGGAGGGTAGGCGTATTGCGCAGCAAAGACCGACAGAGCAAAAGTTTGCGCTGCATCCCGGTGGAGTAGCGCTGATAGCCGTCATCGGCGCGCTCTTTCAACCCGGTGAAGTCCAGAAGAAAATCGATGCGTTCTTTAGCCTCTTTATCCGGTACGCTGTAGAGCAAGGCATAAAACTCCAGGTTCTGCCGTCCTGACAGCCTCCAGTCAAACCCCCGGCTCTCCGGCAGGATAGCCTGAAGATTTTTTAGAACTTCCGTCGGCTGTTTTTTGACATCAAATCCGTGAACAAGGGCTTGACCCTCATCATGGATAACCAGAGTGCAAAGAATTTTAATCAGGGTGGTCTTTCCGGCACCATTGGGACCTAACAGACCGAAGACCTCACCTTCCCTTATCTGCAAATTAACGCCGCGGAGGGCTTCGACGAAAGCGCCATGATTCGCTGTAAGGGTACCGAAGAATCCCCCGAAAGAGTCAACGCGCCGCCGGGACTGGACACCCTGGCCGGGGCGGACTCCCCTTCTGGCTTTGGTCGGATATCTCTTGACTAAATCAATAGTCTCGATAGCGTAATTCATAATCAGGCTTTTATCAATTTCTTTTAATAATCTTACACCCCTGACAGTCGGATAACAAAAATTAATATATTATGAATATTGTAATCGCTTACGGCTTCTGAAATAAAGTCACAAATGAACGATTGACAGCCTGCGGTATACAGCCTAAAATGAACGGAATAAACAAGAGGATGGGGGAAAATAAAGGATACCAGTTTATGATCCGAAGAGAGAGTATCATACCCTCCAATCTCGTAATATACGGGATTGGGCACGCCGTGGTGGATGCAGCTTGTGCCGGTGTACTTTTCAGCATCCTGAATGAGCAAGGCGTCAGCGTTACGGTGATGGCTTATCTATTTTTAATTTATAACCTCCTGGCTTTTGGACTACAGTTAATTCTGGGATTTGTCGTCGATATTCTTAAAGCCCCCCGGTTAGCCGCTCTCCTGGGAATCATAATTACAGGTATCTCAACCGTCATTTTCCTGCCGCTACCGGTGGCAGCAGTCATCTTTGCCGGAGTAGGAAATGCGCTATTTCATGTCGGGGGAGGGATTATCAGTCTCAACCTCACCCCCCGGAAAGCCACCGCCCCCGGTATCTTTGTCGCGCCGGGAGCTTTAGGCTTGATGGCCGGGATATTACTGGGAAAAAGCGGACATTTTACGGCCTGGCCTTTTCTGCTGGTGATGGCAGTTTTATCAGTAATAATTTTCCTGGTTCCCAAACCGGCTATGTACCGGCAGGAATCTAAATCCGCGGAAAGCCGGGAGTTCAAATTTGAATATATCCTCTACCTGGTCCTCTTCGTGATAGCGATAAGATCTCTGGGCGGATTGGCGATAGTGTTCCCATGGAAGTCGGATGTGAACTTACTGGTCATGTTAACTTTGTGCGTAGCGCTTGGTAAAGGTTTAGGGGGCTTTGCAGCTGATAGATTCGGCTGGACGCCGATTGCCGTAGGGTCTTTGGCGATATCTATTCCTTTACTTATTCTGGGCGTGAATATCCCTGTTATTGGAATGATGGGAATGCTATTATTTAACATTACTATGCCGGTTACTCTGACGATGGTTTCCAATATGATTCCCGGCAGGCCGGGGACGGCCTTCGGGCTAACATGCCTGGCGCTGGTACTGGGCATTCTGCCGGCTTTTACCGAAATTAATTCCAGATTAAATAACTCGATATTTACGATCACTGTTATTTCCATATCTGTAGTAGCTCTGTACCTCGGTTTGCGCTATTATCATAAAGTACAACCGGAAAGCGGACAAAAAATAGACATATTGTCCCGTATAGGACTGAAAATTAAATCAGAGGAAAGAGAGGAAAGAGGATGAATATATTATTATCAATTTTAACGCCGATCATGGAATCCCTGGGGCCAATAGTTCACTATGATGCGGGAATTCCTACAGGTTTAATAGCAATTGGTCTCATAGTTATTTTAGCTATTGGCGCAGGAATTGTCTTTTTAATAATATTGGCTGTCATACTTTTAAAGCGCCGCAGAAAAAATAAAAAGAAGAATGTTTGAATATCTAAGACTGTTTGCCCTAGCTTTAATCTTAACAATTGTGATAGAAGCCGGTATAGCCTGGCTTTTTGGATTGCGGAGCAAAAACGAACTAGGCACGGTCATTCTTATTAATGTAATTACGAATCCTCTTCTCAACTACCTTATTTTAATCAACAGCTATTTTCATTTAGTTAACCAAACCGGTGTACTGACGCTGGCACTGGAAGTGTGTGTTGTTTTCGCCGAGTGGCGGTTATTATTATGGGTGCTCCGGCTGGGAGCAAAGAGGATGCTGGTATTATCTCTGATTATGAATGCCTGTTCTTACCTTGCGGGGCTGCTCATATTTAATTATATTCTTCAATAAAGTGACGTTCCCCGTAATTGACAGCCCAAGCTATAGAACCTAAAATAAACGCAATAAACAAAAGGATGGGAGAAAACAATGGAGACTAAATACGGAAAATATCTGGTAACAGAGCCGAAAGGAAAGCTGCAAGGCGCTTTTCCCAGATGGATACTTTACGGCGCCAGGGATTTTGAAGGGGCGGAATTTTCCCAAAGAATACACTATCTCGCCGAGCCTTACTTTATGATTAAAGAAGCCCACAGCCACGACTTCGACCAGTTTTATCTTATCTGCGGGGCCGACTTTGCGAATCCCTGGGATTTTCACGCGGAAATCGAGTTTTGCCTGGGCAAGGAAGAAGAATTGCACATCATTACCGCGCCGACCGCGGTGCATATCCCCAAGGGGATGATTCACGGCCCGCTGAACTTTAAAAAAATAGAGAAACCTATTCTTTTAATCGATTCGCTGCTATCCGCCCAATACGCGCTGGCGGGAAAACCACCCACACAAATGCCGGAAAAACACTAGCCTAAAACACGGCGCTTTGAAAGCCAGACGGCTTTTCCTTATAATGAATTAGATGTGAGTAAAAGGAGTTATATGAGCCGTTTGATAGATAAATTCAATAAAGCAGCCAAGTCCTCGGTACAGCCAATGGGTTTCCGTACCGCCCGCGCAACCGCGCCGGAGCCGGGTATACTGCTCATCCTCAGCCTGGCCGCGGACGCTATCAAGAGCGCCAGCGACATCGGTAACGCCGGCGCCGTCCTCATACGCCCGAACGACACGCCGATGACGGCGGCAAGCGTCAAGAAAATAACGGAATCGCTATCCGATATCCCCGTGGGACTTTATCTTGAAGATACCGACGATAAGGAAATGGCCGCATTTGCCGAGGCCGGAGCTGACTTTTTTGTATTTCCCCCCTCCAGCCGGATTTCCGCCGCCTCCGAGGATAAAAAATCCGCACGGATTTTACAGGTGGAATCAGCGATGGATGACAGCCTGCTGCGCGCTGTGAACAGCCTGCCGGTGGATGCCGTCCTGGCGGCGGATACGTTCACGGGCGGCGCCATGGTATGGCATGAGCTGATGATATTCCAGCACCTGGCTAATACCATGGCTAAGCCCTTGATAGTCAATATCCCCGCTAATATCACCGAGGCCGAGCTTAAAGCGCTCTGGGAAGCCGGCGCGGACGGCGTGGTAGTAGAGGCCTCGGCCATGAAAGCCGGCGGTCTGAAGAAATTACAGGAGCTTATCAGTAAACTTCCGCAGCGCTCAGCGAGGAAACGCGGCAAGGTGGACGCCGTGCTACCGCGTACCGGCCCCGCTTCAGCACCCCCCGACGAAGAGGAAGAGGAGGACGAGTAATCCTCATGCCTGAAGATTCAGAACTAATGTAGCGCGTTTATCACATTTCCCCAAACAATAATAACATTATTTCTTAAGAAACATTCGCAAAATAGCTTCACTACTCCTTGACAAATGGTGGCAATAGTGATACCATATTTGTGTGTGAGATGGCGTGAGAGTGAGTAAGAGAGAGATAGAGCAGATAGTCGAGCAAATGAGGGATAATCCCAAAAATGTGAGATTTGCCGACCTCTGCAAAGTTTGCGAAAATTATTTTGGAGAACCCCGAACAAAGGGCAGCCACCACATCTACAAAATACCGTGGCAAGGCGACCCAAGAATAAATATTCAAAATGACAATGGAAAGGGTAAAGCCTATCAAGTAAGACAAGTATTAAGAGCTATTGACAAACTGGGATAAGGAAGGACAATCAACAAACGGGAGGGATAGGGAAGGATATGGACAAATATACTTACCGCGTTACATGGTCTGAGGAAGACGGCGAATACGTTGGACTGTGCGCCGAGTTCCCTAGCCTCAGCTGGCTGGCTAATACTCAGGAAGCGGCGCTGGCCGGTATTAAAGACACCGTCCACCAGGTTATCCAGGACATGAAATCTACAGGCGAGACTGTACCGGAACCTCTGGCAACGAGGAGCTATTCAGGTAAATTCACCGTGCGCATCCCGCCGGAAGTTCACAGGAAGCTACAGATAGAGGCTGCAGAGGAAAATATAAGTTTTAACCGCCTTATCAGCGCAAAACTGACCTGCTAAATGTATGAATGGAATTGCAGAAGGCTATCGCTAAACTTCCGCAGCGCTCAGCGAGGAAACAGGGCAAAGTTGACGCCGTGCTACCGCGTACCGGCCCCGCTTCAGCACCCCCGGACGAAGAGGAAGAGGAGGACGAGTAATTTTATTTCACTAACCTGTGCCCTATAGAGCTGGTGGAAAGGAATGGCAAGGACAAATATGACCGCCTTTAATCCAGATATCCATCATCGCCGTTCTATACGGCTTAAGGATTATGATTATTCTCAACCGGGAGCGTATTTCGTTACCATCGCTGTTTATCAGAGATTTCCACTATTCGGTGAAATCAACGGACAGACGATGTTTTTAAATCAATATGGAGAGATTGCCCATATAGACTGGACAAATATACCTTCTCGTTATTCAAATGTATTTCTGGATTCATTCATCGTTATGCCAAATCATGTGCATGGAATTATTAATATTACAGAATCGGATACTGTAGGGGCGGGTTTAAAACCCGCCCTCATAAAACGTTATCCTTTACATGAAATTGTCCGGTCGTTTAAATCATACTCGGCAAGACAGATAAATAATATTCGAAAAACACCCGGTCTCCCTATCTGGCAACGAAACTATTATGAACACGTAATACGAGATGAAATAGAGCTTAATCAAATTAGAGAATACATCTGCAATAACGCTATTAAATGGTCAATAGATATTGAGAACCCCGATAAACAAAAAGGGCAGGTTTAAAACCTGCCCCTACGAAACGGTTTTCTCTTTATTTATTTACACGCCCTGGGTCATCTGGTAAATCTTGCCCTCGGTGCTGATGGACGGGGCGATGACCATCTCGGCGTTATGCATTTCCTGGATAGTGGCCGCGCCGCAGAAGCCCATCGCCGTGCGTAAAGCGCCGACAAAATTTTCCGTGCCGTGGACGATAGACGTCGGCCCGAAGAGCAGTTTTTCCAGCGTGGTGTTCGTGCCCACCTTGATACGCGTACCGCGGGGCAGGGCGGGGTGGGGATTAGCCATCCCCCAGTGATAGCCTCGCCCGGGGGCTTCTTTAGTCTGGGCGATAGGAGAACCTATCATCACGGCATCAGTACCGGCGGCAAAGGACTTGCAGATATCGCCGCCCTTGCGCAGGCCGCCATCTGTAATAATCGGTATGTATTTACCAGACTCCCGATAATACTCATCCCTGGCCGCCGCGCAGTCGATAGTGGCGGTAATCTGCGGGACGCCGATGCCGAGCACTTCACGGGAAGTACAGGCCGCGCCGGGCCCAACGCCTACGAGGACTCCGGCAATACCAGTCCGCATTAATTCAAGGCAGCCGCTGTAACTAACGCAGTTGCCGACGACAATGGGCATTTTTGTCTGCTCGACCATTTCGGCGATGTTCAGCCCACGGTAGCTCTTGGAAATATGGCGGGCGCTGGTGACGGTGGTCTGGATTACCAGGATATCGCCGCCGGCCTCCTCGATGATAGGCGCGAAGCGCTTGGTATTGGCCGGTATCACGGCAATGGCGCAGACCGCGCCGGCTTTTTTGATGGCACTAACTCTATCGCCGATCAGGTTGTCCTTAATCGGCTCTTTGTAAACTTTTTGCATTAAAGCGGTTACTTCGGCGCTGGATGCTCCAGCGATTTTCTCCAGCACTTCGTCCGGGTTTTCATAGCGGGCCTGAATGCCGTCAATGTTAAGAACACCGAGACCACCGAGCTTGTTTATCTGAATCGCCATCTTAACATCAACAACGGAATCCATCGCCGAGGCTATAAAGGGAATTGAGAATGTAAAATCGCCGATGCGGAAATCAGTGTTGGTCTGGTCAGGGTTGAGGGTAACATCTCCGGGCACAATGGCAACTTCATCGAAACCGTAGGTCTGCCGGAGCTGTTTGAACTTAGGAGCTGCTTTAGAACTGCACATGTTAGTGCTCCTAATTATAACAAAAAAGAAAAACGTTTTGCAAGACATCTTTTCAATATCAATGAGCCTAGAACCTTTAAAAATATATTTTTAATATAATAATTGACAATGCACCGCAGAACTCCTTATAATTCCATCACGTAATAGAGTCATAGGGTATACTTTATGCCGATCCTTTTTTTAATTCTGGCGCTTATTTTCCTCATCGGCGGCGGTGTCGGCCTATTTTACGTTAACGTCAACCTGGTCGCGCGTACTGACCTCTGGGTTTGCGGCAACATCGCTTTCGGCGTTTTCGCGGCCGTGGGTATCGTAATTATAATTTTTATGGCGCTATTTAACGCCGACTTCGAGTCCTAAACAATATCACCTTCGATTTTTCCTTCACAATGTTTCAGGGACAAAACCTCCCGGCGATAAAGTCCGCCTCGACATTTTTCAGCCTAGAAGCTAGACAGGCAGAGGCATATCGTTCTATAATATGCAGGTTAAGGATACTTATTTTATGCCGGTTCTTTACGTTGTGGCTACCCCCATCGGAAATCTGGAAGATATCACGTTACGGGCTTTGCGCGTATTACGTGAGGTGAAGCTCATCGCTGCGGAAGACACCCGTAAGACCCGGCGCCTCCTTAACGCGTATGATATCAAAACGCCGATGACCAGCTATTACGAGCATAACAAATTGACCAAACTCGAATACATACTTGAATACCTGAAAGAAGGCGATGTAGCGCTGGTATCAGATGCCGGTATGCCGGGTATCTCCGACCCGGGCTATGAACTTATTGCGGCGGCAAGTAAACAAAATATACCGGTCGTCCCGTTACCCGGGCCTTCGGCCATCACTACGGCGCTGGCCGTCTCCGGGCTGCCCACGGACAAGTTTGTATATATCGGCTTCCTCCCGAATAAAGGCGGCGCGCGGCGGCAGGCGCTGAAATCGGTAGTCGCTGAACCCGGTACTATTATCGCCCTGGAAGCCCCGCACCGAATAACAGCGGCGCTGACGGACATCCTGGGCGTCCTCGGCGACCGGCGCATCGCCGTCTGCCGCGAGCTGACCAAGCTCTATGAGGAGGTCTTCCGGGGGACGATCAGCGAGGCTATCAAGCACTTCACCGAACCGAGGGGGGAGTTCACCCTGGTTATCGAAGGTCAGGTTATAAAGGACAAACCGCAGTTGACCGATACTATCGAGCGGCAGCTACAGCAGATGTACCTGGCGGGAGCTACGGCGAAAGAAGCCGTGGCCGCTATGGCCGGAGAGACCGGATTAAAGAAGAAAGAATTATACCAGACCTGGCTCAGGCTGGATAAAGTCTGGGAAAGAGAAAAAGAGTAGTTTTTGTCATTGCGAGGAGCGGAGCGACGTGGCAATCTCAATCATCGCTTTGAATCTGTGATAGAGATTCCCACGCCCCGATGAAATCGGGGCTCGGAATGACAGGACAAAAAAGGAGCTAACATATGCGTCGCGGCTGTATTTCTTTAGGCGAAATAAAATGTGACAAGTGCCAGAACCCTATTCCCTATCCCGACCGCTACCTGGCCATCAATGAAAAGGACGGTAAAGAGGACGAGGAAGGCGAAACCAAGCGTTACTGCCTGGAGTGCTGCCTGAAAAAGGGCTTCGCCCGCTACAAAGAAGAGAAAGGCGAAAAGATTCTCACATTTTTCTAACAGCAAAATCCCCTTTTAATTCCCCCTTTACAAAAGGGGGAAGATGATATTGCTGAAGCAGGGCGGGTTTCAAACTTGCCCTTGAGAAAGAAAAAATGACTGAAAGAATTTTCATCGGGGTGGCATGGCCTTACGCCAACGGCTCACTCCAGATAGGCCATATCGCCGGGGCGAATCTGCCGGCGGATATCTTTGCCCGCTACCACCGCCTCAAAGGAAATGAGGTGTTGATGGTTTCCGGCTCAGACCAGCACGGTACTCCGATAACCATAGAAGCGGAAAAGACCGGCAAAACACCGCAGGAAATAGTGGATTACTACCAGCGTGAATTTACCGAGTGCTGGCAAAAAATCGGGATTACCTTTGATTTATTTACCACTACCGGCACGAAAAATCATGCCGAGGTAGCGCAGGACATTTTCTTAAAACTGCTGGAAAAAGGTTATCTTTATAGAAACACCATATCTCAATCCTATTGCCCGAAATGCGCGCGCTTTCTGCCCGACCGCTACGTGGAAGGCACCTGCCCTTTCTGTAAAGACCCCGGCGCCAGAGGCGACCAATGCGACGCCTGCGGCAGGCCATTAAACGCCGTTGAATTGATTAAACCTTACTGCCAGGTATGCAAGACTCCTCCCATCCTTAAAGAAACCGAGCACTTTTTCCTGAAGCTGAGCGCTTTCCAGGAGAAGCTTGAAAAGTGGGCCGGAGACCAAAAGCAATGGAGACCTAACGTTTCAGGATTCACCCAACGTTACCTGAAAGAAGGACTGCGGGACCGGGCGATAACCCGCGATATCGAATGGGGTGTGCCCGTGCCGGTTAAAGGGTTTGAAAATAAACGGCTTTACGTCTGGTTCGAGGCTGTTATCGGCTATCTTTCCGCTTCCAAGCAATGGGCCAGGGAAATAGCCGGAGATGAAGATAAATGGCGAAGCTTCTGGGAAGATAAAACCGCGAAAACCTATTATTTCATGGGCAAGGATAACATACCATTTCACACCATTATCTGGCCGGCAATGCTGATGGGCTATGAAGGACTCAACCTGCCTTATGACGTGCCGGCTAATGAATTTCTGAATATCGAAGGCCGTAAACTTTCCAAGAGCCGTCACTGGGCGGTCTGGCTGCCGGATTATCTATCGCGGTATGACGCCGACCCCCTGCGCTACCTGCTATCCATCAACATGCCGGAGACTAACGATACAGATTTTTCATGGCGGGGGTTTGTCCAGCGTAATAATGACGAGTTGGTGGCCACCTATGGCAACCTGGTCAATAGAGTGTTGACTTTTACCTACCGTAACTTCGATGGGAAAGTGCCGGAGCCCGGCGCGCTGGACGAGACCGATAAAAACCTTATGGATAGCGCGGACGCCTGCCTGGATAAAGTGGGAGAGGCCATCTCCCGGTGCAGCTTCAAGCAGGCTATCGGCGCAGCTATGGCACTGGCGCAGCAGTCCAACCGCTACCTCGATGAAAAAGCGCCCTGGAAGAAAATCAAGGAAGACAAGCAGGCGGCGGCTACATCATTATACGTTGCTATCAATGTTATATCCCGGCTGAAAACAATGCTTTCACCGTTCCTGCCCTTCAGCTCACAAAAAGTGCACGAATATCTCGGCTTCAACGGCAAAGTAGAAGATTACGGCTGGCAGCCGCAAGCAGTAAAACCGAGGCAATCGTTATGTCAACCTCAGCCCCTCTTTAAAAAGCTCGATGACAGCATCATCGAAGAGGAGACGAAACGCCTTGGAACTTAACGAGATTTACGCCCCCGTCCAGGAAGATTTAATCAAGGTTAAAAAATCCCTTACGTCCATCAGCCGGATTGACTACCAGTGGCTTTCGGAGCAGTTGAGTTTCCTGGTCAGGGAAACCGGCAAGGCCCTCCGTCCGGCGCTTACGCTGCTCTCCGGCAAATGCTTTAAATATAACCTCACCTATCTGATGCCGATGTCGGTTTCTGTGGAGCTGATGCATACCGCCACGCTGGTGCATGATGACGCCATCGATAACGCTCTAACGCGCCGGGGCCGGGCTACGATTAACAGCATCTGGGGTGATGAAATTGCCATACTCATGGGAGACTACCTGTTTGCCAAGGCCGGTGAGGCTGTTGCGGACACGCAGTCGCCGCGTGTCATCAAGCTATTCTCGCAGACACTGGGGACTATCTCCAGCGGGGAAATCAACCAGTTCCGAGGGGCTTTCGATATCAAGCAAAGCCGTGAAAACTATTTCCACCGTATCTACGGCAAGACGGCTTCCCTGTTCTCGCTATCGACCCAATCCGGCGCTATATTGAGCGAAGCGCCGGAAGAATCTGTGGCGATAATGAAAGAGTACGGCGATAACCTCGGCATTGCTTTTCAAATCGTGGACGACATCCTGGACTTTACCAGCACCGAGGAAGCGATGGGCAAACCGGTCGGTTCCGATTTAATCCAGGGGACGCTGACGCTGCCGGCGATTATGCTGGCGGAACGCTATCCTGAAGACAACCCGGTGCAGAAAACATTTGAGACGAAGGATACTAAATACGTGGCCAAGGCGATTGATATGGTGCGCAATTCAGATATTATCGACGAGTGTTTCAAGACAGCATCCGAGTATTGTGAAAAAGCCTGCCACAACCTTAGATCATTGCCTGATACAGCCAGCCGGCAATCACTTTACGACCTGGCTGATTTTGTATTGGTACGCGAAGTGTGATAGGGATTAGGGTAGAGGGTAGAGGGAATAGGATAAAGGCGGGCTAATCCCTAAAAGTCTCTTTTTTCACGGTGGGGAGGCTCTCTTTAAAGCGGTCGACGGCATACTGGCTGGCCGCGAATCCCTCACCGCGGTGCGCCGCCGCTATCGCTACTACGAAATTGATATCACCGACTTTCAATTTGCCTACCCGGTGGCAGATAGCTACGGCGTTTACCGGGAACTTCTGCATAATCTCAGCGGCTATTTTGCGCAGTCCGTCTTCAGCCTTACCGTCAGCGTCCTGATATTCGACGGAAAGCACGGGTTTGCCATGGGAATTATCACGGATGAGACCGACGTAAGTGACAACACAGCCGCTGCCGGATGTCCTAGCTTGATTGATGACCGTTTCCGGGGAAATAAGTTTATCGGTAATCTTAATCATTGTATTAAACCTATTATAGAGATTGCCACGCCTCCCGATGTCACCCTCACCCTTAGTCCCTCTCCCATCAAGGGAGAGGGGTATAAGGATGGGCTATATATAACGGGGGATGGCTCGCAATGACAAAAAACGTAAGACTTTTTAATCGGATGGGGCCGGTGTCTGCTTAGGGACAAGCTGGGGAACGCCGGGTGCTTTCTTAAGCTGGGGCGCAGGCTCGGCATCAGGCACCGGCTGTATGGGCGCAGGTATATCGGTCTTCTTAACGTGCCGCTTTATACCCGGTAGAGAAAGCGAATCAAAAACCGTCTCCAGTTCCTCGCCTTCCAGCGTCTCTTTCTCGATAAGCTTCGTAGCCAGCTCCACTAGTTTATCTTTATTTTCGGTAAGCACTTTTTTAGCCGTGGCGTAAGCTTCTTCAATCAGCTTATCAATCTCCCGGTCGATTTCCAGGGCGGTTCTATCGCTATAGTCTCTCTGCTCGGAGATTTCCCGGCCCAGGAAGACCATTTCCTGCTTGTTGCCGAAGGTCCGCGTGCCCATTTTATCGCTCATGCCATAATCAGTCACCATATGACGAGCGACTTCGGTCACCCTCTGGATATCGTTATGAGGCCCGGTTGACCTTTCGTTAAAAATAAGCTCTTCAGCGGCATGGCCGCCGAGCAACATAGCTAATGTATCTTTAAGTTCCGACCGTGTCGTGAGATACCTGTCCTCCGTCGGCATTTGCTTGGTATAACCCAGCGCCATACCGCGCGCTACGATAGATATCTTATGCACGGGGTCGGCATTAGGCAGCATCTTAGCTACTAAGGCGTGCCCGGCTTCATGATAGGCGATGACTTCCTTTTCTTTAGGGCTGACCTTGCGGCTTTTCCTCTCGGGGCCGGCAAGAACGCGGTCGATGGACTCCTCGAGTTCTACCATGCCGATAGCTTTCTTATTGCGCCTGGCCGCCAAAATGGCCGCTTCGTTGACCAAATTAGCCAGGTCG
>PLLL01000094.1 GCA_003141235.1 Dehalococcoidia bacterium | reverse complement strand
CGGTCGAGCTGCGCCTCCGGCAGAGGGAAGGTGCCTTCGTATTCGATGGGGTTCTGGGTGGCCAGGACGTGGAAAGGCGCCGGCATTTTCCGCGTGACACCTTCCACGGTAATCTGCCTCTCTTCCATGGCTTCCAGCAGAGCCGATTGGACTTTAGGTGTGGCCCGGTTGATTTCATCTGCCAGCACAATCTGGGCGGTTATCGGCCCGGGGTGAAACTCGAAGTCGCTAACCTTCTGATTATAAACCGTAACCCCTGTAATATCACCCGGGAGCATATCAGGCGTAAACTGGATGCGTTTAAAGGTACAGTTAATTGATTTTGCCAGGCTCCTGGCCAGCATCGTCTTACCGAGGCCCGGAGCATCCTCGATAAGCAGGTGCCCCTGACTGATGAGGGCTATGACCGCCAGCTGTACTGCCTCCGGTTTGCCCACCATGACCTTCTCGATATTATGAATTATCTTTTCGGCCAATTGCCGGGCTTTGCCTAAGTTATTTTCCACCATTCCTCTGCTCCGACCAGGGGCGCGTAAATAGTTGTAAAATACGACCCCCTGGTTGGAGTATAACATAACGTAAAATGAATGCAAATGTCAAGCGAATTTATATTCAGGCAAGCTGGTAATCCAGCTTTACTGTGAAGCTGATTTATGCTATAATTAATCGGATTGGTTAGCGACTTTGTTGGCTTATTTATTCGTCATTCAATAGCTATGGGCTATTCAGGTCATGCCGTTCTCCTGAAACCGGATTTTACAGTGACTTTTTTTAGTGAGGCCTTTTATGGAAGATACCAATAATATCAAGAAAACTAAAGCCCCCGAATATACCGCCAAGGATATTCTCGTTCTCGGTGGCTTGGAGGCGGTGCGGCGGCGTCCCGGGATGTACATCGGCAGCACCGACCAGCGCGGGCTCCATCATCTGGTTTACGAAATTGTCTATAACAGCGTCGATGAAGCTATGGCCGGCTGCTGTGATAAGATTACCACCATTATTAAAAAGGATAAATCCGTCAGCGTCGAGGACAACGGGCGCGGTATCCCGGTGGGGATTCACCCCACCACTAAAGTATCCGCCCTGGAAACAGTTATGACCGTGCTCCATGCCGGCGCTAAATTCGGCGGCAAGTCTTATACCGTATCCGGCGGTCTGCACGGCGTCGGCGCCTCGGTGGTCAACGGCCTTTCCGAGTGGTGCAGAGTCGATGTCCATCTCGACGGTAAAATTCATACCCAGGAATACAAGCGCGGGATACCGGTAGCGCCGGTGAAAGTAACCGGCAAAGCCGAGGGGACCGGCACCACGGTCAGCTTCCTGCCCGATACACAAATCTTCGGCGAAATCAGCTATGATTTCGACGTGTTAAGCGAGCGCTTACGCGAGGTAGCCTATCTCAATAAAGGCCTGGAGATAACCATCATCGATGAGGCTAAAGACCTGGAGCAGACATTTTACTTCGAAGGCGGCATCACCGGCTTTGTGCGTCACCTTAACCGGAACCGCATCGTGCGCAACCAGGTGCCCATCTATATCACCAAGGCACTGGACACCACCGTCATCGAGGTGGCCATCCAGTATAATGACGGCTACAGCGAGTCTGTTTTCAGCTTCGCCAACTGCGTTAATACCATAGACGGCGGCACCCACCTCACCGGCTTCCGTTCGGCGCTGACCCGTGTTATGAACGACTACGCCCATAAAAATAAATTCCTCAAGGACGATGACCCCAGTCTCACCGGCGAAGACGCGCGGGAAGGGCTCACCGCCGTCGTCAGCGTCAAGCTTGCCGAGCCGCAGTTCGAAGGGCAGACCAAGGGCAAACTGGGCAATATAGAAATCAAGAGCCAGGTAGAAAGCGCCGTCAATGAGGGACTGGCCCTCTACCTGGAAGAGCATCCCGATGACGCCAAGAAAATTTTAGAGAAATGCGTCCTGGCCTCTAAGGCTCGTGAAGCTGCCAGAAAAGCGCGCGATTTAATCATCAGAAAGAGCGGGCTGGACTACGGCACGCTCCCTGGCAAGCTGGCCGATTGCTCGGAGAAAGACCCCGCGCAGTGCGAGCTGTACCTGGTGGAGGGCGACTCCGCCGGCGGCTCGGCCAAGCAGGGGAGAAACCGCCGTTTCCAGGCGATATTGCCTTTACGCGGTAAGATTCTTAACGTAGAAAAAGCTCCACCGGATAAAATGCTGGCTAACGAAGAAATACGTACCATTATCACCGCTATCGGCGCCGGGCTGGATGAAGAATTCAACCCGGAGAGAATACGCTATCACAAAGTCATCCTGATGACCGATGCCGATGTAGACGGTTCGCATATCCGCACCCTTTTGCTTACCTTCTTCTTCCGCCACATGTCCAAGCTCATCCAGGCAGGGCACCTTTATATCGCCCAGCCACCCCTGTACCGCATCAAGTCAGGCCAAAACTTGAAGTGGGTCTACTCAGAGCAGGAAAAGGACGCAGCGCTGAAAGAGCTAGGCGGAAAAAAGGCAGAGCTCCAGCGCTATAAGGGTTTGGGGGAAATGACGGCGGAGCAGCTCTGGGAGACCACCATGAACCCGGCCTCCCGCACCATCCTCTCCGTGAACGTAGAGGACCAGACCAAGGCGGACGAGGTATTTCATATATTGATGGGTGATGAAGTGCCGCCGCGCAAGGCTTTTATCCAGACGCACGCCAAGAGCGCCAATCTTGACGTTTAGCTAAGAACCTGTCTGCAATCTGCGTTGTTTAAGTAAGGACAAGGTTCTAAGAACTTCGTCATCGTAGTTGCTTGTAGAAATTTTTTCTTCTAACTCCCGGAGAATTTGATCGCGAAAGTACCAAATAACAATCTTGATACCGTGTTGTTTTTCATAAGCATCCAAAAATTGTTCGTAGTTCTTCTTTTCGTCTTTATGCCATGTTATGAATACTCGATGAATATTTAATGGATTGAGACCGTAGAATCGATATGTATCTTCTATGTATTTCCTATAGTTTTTTTCTTTAGTAGAATCTGTATTAATTCCCTTGCGTTTTTGAGGCATACCGAGGAATTTTTTATCAAAAATCTCGCGCAGCTTCTCCGTCGTGGGACCCCATTTTTCCTCATGAGCAACTGAACTCTCAGCGTGATATTGGGCTTTGGTTGTAATATTATACGCAAGCAAATCACATTTGCGGTTGTTTCCACCGTGAATTTTTATGTCTGCCATTGTGAAACAATCCTTACAAAATCTAAAATAGCATTCAACGATGTGTTCAACTGCATTCATTATCTATTTTCTCTTGTCAGGGTAAAACCCTATCCCAGCTTAAGCAGGTTTTCTACTATCTGCACGGAATCCCGTACCAGCACAGGACACACGGTGTTAAAAACGCCCTTTTCGCGAGCTTTTTTCGATTCTTCCGGCTTGCTTAGATCGTAACCGGAAAGCTCTGTGCAGTTCAACGAGCTGTGGAGAGCCACGAAATTCCGGTTGAACTCTTTAATCAGCTCATTGGTTTTATCAGCGCTCTGTCGCGGGTTTTCTTTAGACGCACTGTTCGCCAGCCCTAACGTCATATACGCGCCGGTAACTGCCCCGCAGATGCTGTTAATATGCATTCCACCGCCAAAGGCCTGCGCGATGTTAAAGGCAGTTTTTTCATCCAAACCCAGTTCGCCGCTAAAAGCAGTGAAAGCGGACTGCGCGCAATTCATTTTGTGTGCAGCCATGGTTTCAAAGGCTTCCTTAGGTTTATCCATACTTACTTTCCCTGAATCAGAGAGAAGAACTCAGCGCGGCTTTTTGCCTGGGTCATCATCGTGCCCCGCAGCGCGGAAGTAATCATATTGCTGCCGGGTTTTTTGATGCCGCGCATAATCATGCACATGTGCTCTGCCTGGATAACCACCCCTACGCCGGTAGCCCTTAGACCTTTGTATATAGTATCGGCGATCTGGGTAGTCATACGTTCCTGCACCTGGGGACGGCGGGCGATCGTCTCTACCACCCGCGCCAGCTTGCTGATACCTACGATACGCCCTTCTTTATTGGGGATATAACCCACGTGAGCGACGCCGTAAAACGGCAGAAGGTGGTGCTCGCACATGGAGTAAAAGGGGATATCCTTCAGTATCACCATCTCGCGGTGGCCCAGTTCAAAGTCCACTTCAAGTTCGGTTTTAGGGTCTTTATCCATACCCTGGAAAAGCTCGGTATACATCTCCGCTACGCGCTGGGGAGTTTTTTTAATACCTTCACGGGAAGAGTTTTCCCCGATAGCCTCGATTATACTCTGTACCGCCTTTTTTATTTTAGCTTCATCAATCATACACCGCCTCCTATTTCCTCTCCCTTCCACGGGAGAGTTTTTTTCTTACCCCCACCCCAGTGCCTTTTCCACCACCTTGATATCCGCCGGAAGCTCCATAATGGATGGGGCTTTCTTTAACGCGGTCTCGGTATCTTTCAGCCCGTTGCCGGTGACCACGCAGACGATGACTTTATCCGTAAATTTCTTGCCTTGTCCCGTCAGCTTTATCAGCCCCGCCAGAGGGGCACATGAAGCCGGTTCGCCGAAGACACCCGCCTCTGAAGCCATGATGCGCTGGGCGGAAAGTATCTCGTCGTCGCTGACCATATCGATAATGCCGCCGGACTCATCGCGGGCGGCTACCGCTTTCTCCCAGCTGGCCGGATTGCCGATGCGTATCGCCGTAGCTACCGTTTCCGGTTTCTCGATAATATGCCCTCTGACGATAGGCGCGGAGCCTTCCGCTTGGAAGCCGTACATCTTCGGTTTTTTCGTGGCTTTCCCTAACTCGAAATACTCTTTAAACCCTTTCCAGTAAGCGGTTATGTTACCGGCATTCCCCACCGGCAGGAAGTGATAATCCGGTGCGTCGCCGAGGACATCGATTATCTCAAAAGCGCCGGTTTTCTGCCCCTCGATGCGGTAAGGATTGAGCGAATTTACCAGCGTCACGGGGTGCCTTTCGCTCAAGTCGCGGACGATTTCCAGCGCTTTATCGAAATTACCGCTAACGGCGATGATTTTCGCCCCGTAGATAATAGCCTGCGCCAGTTTGCCCAGGGCGATTTTCCCGCCGGGGATAACAATGATGCATTCCAGCCCGCAGTAAGCGGCGAAAGCGGCCGCCGAGGCGCTGGTGTTGCCCGTAGAGGCACAAATTATCGCCTTGCTGCCGGCCTCTACCGCCTTGGCAACGGCCATTACCATGCCGCGGTCTTTAAAAGAGCCGGTAGGATGGCAACCTTCCAGCTTGAAATAAAGCTCTTTACAGCCGTACTTCTGCGCCAGCCTATCGCATTTTACGAGCGGGGTATCCCCTTCACCGATGGAAAACATCGGCGTCTTCCGGGTGATGGGTAAATATTTTTTATAGTGAAAAAGGACTCCGCGTTTCATGTCTTTATTCCCTTCGTTTATTAATTACTATGTCATTGCGAGGGAGCGAAGCGACCGTGGCAATCTCTATCATCAAATTGAACACCATCAAAGGGATTGCCACGCCTCCCGATTCGCTATGGCTCATCGGAATGGCTCGCAATGACAACTCAGAGTTACCCTCCCTCAATGTCCTCAACACGGATAAAATTACTTACTTCTTTAACGGTTTCCAGTTGCTCCAGTTCACGGATGGCTTTCTGCATGGCCTTTTCCCGGGCCGGATGCGTCATAATCACGATTTCCGCGGTCTTTGTCTTTTCATCTGACTCCGGTTGGATGGCGGAGGAGATGCTTATCTTGTTTTTCCCAAAAACGGTGGCAATCTGCGCCAGTACACCGGGTCGGTCTTTGGCGGCGAGCCTGACGTAATACTGCGTTTCAATCTCGTCTATAGACCTTATGGTCTTGCCCGAATCAGCTTTCCATAATGAGATGCTGCCGACACCCAGGACTATCTTCCGCGCCGAGGAAACGACATCCGCGATAACGGCGCTGCTGGTAGGCTTGGCTCCAGCGCCCTCGCCCATAAAGAGCACTTTGCCGACAAGGTCGCCTTCTACCTGAATGGCATTATAGACGCCATCCACCTTGGCCAGGAAAGAATCCTGCGGGATAAAGACCGGGTGCACCCGTGCCTCGATAGAATCGTTACTCTGCTTGGCTATGGCCAGGAGCTTGATAGCGAAGCCCAGTTCCCGCGCGTAGCGGAAATCACGGCCGGTGAGCCGGGATATCCCCTCGCGGTAAATGTCCTCAGGGCGCACCTGCATTCTGAAGGCAAGCGAGGCGAGGATAGCGAGCTTATAGCGGGCGTCTATCCCTTCGATGTCGTTTTCCGGATTATGCTCGGCATAGCCCAGTTCCTGCGCCTGTTTCAAAGCAGCAGCAAAGTCTATGCCCTCTTTAGCCATCCGGCTCAAGATATAGTTAGTGGTCCCGTTGATAATAGCAAATATACCATTTATTCTATTAGCTACAAGGTCGTGCTTGAAAGGGGCAATCAGCGGGATGCCCCCGCCGACACTGGCCTCGTACTGCAGGCCGACACCATGCTCGCGCGCTAAAGTTAATAGCTCTACGCCGTGCTTGGCGATAACTTCCTTGTTCGAGGTGACGACATGCTTGCCGCCGGTAAGCGCCCTCCGGATATATTCCAGGGCCGGGTGCTCCCCGCCGATAGCTTCAATCATAATATCTATGCCGGACTCATTGAAAAAAGCATCGTCATCGGTGGTGAGAAGACCAACCGGCATCTCTTTTGCCTGCGGTCGCGCCAGGTCCTGCGCCAGGACTTTGACCTTACGCAGAACAAGGGGGCAGCCGACCTTTTCCGCCAGCTCAGCCGACTTTTCCGTCAGTACCCTGGCCACCTGCCCGGATACCACCCCCAACCCCATCAGCCCGATTCCGATGCTTTTCTTCTTCATGATGACTGTACCGATGATGCCGGTAATTCTTTATCTAGCCGTTCAATCGCCCACTGAGCCATTTTGTCAGTTATGAGGCTGGTATCGATTTTCATGTTAGGGTCAGAAGAAAGGCCGGAAAACCAATTATTAAAGGCATCCGTAATAATGGTTTTTTTGTCCTCACTACTGACCGCTCTGTTCTCTTCTTTTTCAAGTACTTTTACCAACCAGGAGCCCCCTTGCGTCCACAGTTCTTTTTCAAGGAGAGGATCGCTCCATTTACCTGTTGGTGTAGCCGGATTAAACACGTAGTCGTTAAAGGCCTGCGTATAGGTACTATTATCGGTACTGTTTATCACCCCGAAGTCACCGTGTTTTTCTTTGGATAGACTATACTGGGTATATTTATCCGCCATATCCGCCAGGCTCGCCGTACCGGCCTCCAGCCGGGCCTTGATATCAATAGCCGTGGCATTGTCGCTCAAAAGCAGGGCCTGCACATTGACCTTGCCCTCTTCCGGCCTATCCACGAGCTTGATGAGCCAGTAGCCCAACTGCTTATAAGTCGCGTTATCGGTCAGAGGCGGACTTAACGCACCCACGTCGGCGCTGAAAGCATAATCCAGGGGGATGTCTGTACCTGTCTGGGTTTTTAGTATCTGCCGGATATGCCAGCCGAAATCGCCGCTATTGACGTTTGCCGAATAGTAGTTGAGGGCGTATTTCCCGGCCAGCGCGGTAAAGTTATCACCGTTGACCAGCAAGTCCCTTATCTGCTGCGCCTGTTTATCGCTTTCCAGCATCATCATCAGGGGGTGAACCTGATTTTCTTCCTTAGTCACATTCGCCCCGAAGTAGTTGTTCTGTAATTCTGACGCCAGAATCTGGTTCCCATAATAGTCCATGAAGGCTTTAGTATCAGGTAAGCCCGCCATTTTTAGATAGCTTTTTGTTTCGTTATCGCTGATGGTGACACCCAGCTTCGCGGCGCCCTGCTTTATCTCCTCGCCCTGGCCTATATATTGTAATGCTTGACTAGCCAGCGTCTCGGACGCTATACTCGAATCGTTCATCCTGAGGATTTTCATGGTGTCGATATATTCAGCCATATTGAATTTTACGCCATTTACGCTCACCACGGTCTGGTGCAGCGGGAGGTATTCTGTAACGAACCATCCGATAATCGGTATCAGAATAATAGCTGCGATAACCGTTATTCCAGTGATAAGGATGATAAGCTGTCTACGCTTTTGTTTATTAAAGTGAGATAGCTGCCGATGGGTATATTCTTTTGGTTTTTCTTCTCTTTTTTTCTTAGCCACAGATTTATCCTTCTATCTATAAATTATCTTGACCGCCTCTATATTTATAATGCATAAGGCACTTAATTATCAAATCCATTATTAAGAGAGAACTTATTAACCTATCTCCCTGACCCCATTCCTTTGGCCAGGGAAGGGGGTAAAATAAAAAGTCTTTGCCAGCCTTTTTATTTCCTCCATACTATATGGCATTGCCACTTCGGTAAGGTCTGGGGAAAATCCGACCTGAAATGGGCGCCTCGGCTTTCTTCCCTGATAAAGGCCGCTTCCGTCAGTAGACGGCCGGTCAATACCAGGTTACTGAGCTCGTAGGAGGGCTGGTCGGTGGGGCTGGGCAGGCTATTTTGCCAGGCCGCCAGGATACCTGCCGCCTGGTTAAGACCGTCTTTATCGCGGATGATGCCGGCCTTGTCCCAAAGCAACTGCTGTAAGGCGGCGAGCCCGGGAGCGGGTATACCTTTGGGAACCGGCCGCTGACCCAGCGAGGAATACACATCTTTACTCCTGGCAGCAGGAACGGTCTTATCTTTAGACTTGCCTTTCGTCCTTTCGACTATCCTTTTACTGAAGACGATAGCTTCAAGGAGCGAGTTAGAGGCGAGCCGGTTAGCGCCGTGGACGCCGGTGCAGGCAACTTCCCCGGTCGCGAACAGCCCGACGATGTTGGTCTCTCCCCAGCTATTAGTCCAGACGCCGCCGATGGCGTAATGGGCCGCCGGCGCTACCGGTATCTGGTTGCGGGTAATATCCAGGCCGCGGTCGAGACAAAAACGGTAGATATGCGGGAAACGCGTAGTAATCAGATGGGGAGGCAGATGAGTAACATCGAGATAGACGCGGTCGGTGCCGGATTTCTTCATCTCGTTCAGGATACTGCGGGCGACGATGTCACGGGGCGCAAGGTCTCCTTTTTCGTGGTAGTCCGGCATGAAGTGATATCCCCTGGCATTGCGCAGAAGACCTCCCTCGCCACGCACTGCCTCCGAGATAAGAAACGGGGGCACGCCGGGCATGCGCAGGGCGGTGGGATGGAACTGGAAAAACTCCATATCGGTTATCTCGGCGCCGGCGTTAAAGGCCAGAGCGACACCGTCGCCGGTAGCTACATTGGGGTTGGTGTTGTATTTAAACAGCTGTCCGGCGCCTCCGGTGGCTAAAATAAGGTGACGGCATTCGAATTCCTCGGTAGTATCTGTCCGGCAGTCGAGCGCCCTGATGCCGGTAACCTTCCCCTTTTCCACCATAATCTCCGTGGCCAGGAAATTTTCGAGAACCGTAATCCGCCCCCCGGTCGAGCGCACTTCCTTGCTTAACGCCCCTTCAATATATTCGCCGGTAGCGTCGCCGCCGGCATGAAGGACACGGGATACGCTGTGCGCCGCTTCCAGAGTCAGGGCAATCTCACCGTCAAGGGTATCAAACGGGACGCGGAAATTAACGAGGTCGGCGATACGGGCCGGGGCTTCCTCAGCCAGAATACGCACCGCTTCTTCATCGGACAGGCCGCAACCGGCATTTAAAGTATCTTCCAGATGAAGTTGCGGGGAGTCATCCTTGCCGATAGCCGCCGCGATGCCGCCCTGGGCGTACCGCGTATTGCAGTCTTCAATACTGCCCTTGGTGATAACCAGCACGTTGCCGTTTTCCCGGGCGAGCAGGGCAGTGTACAGCCCGCCGATACCGCTGCCCACGATGATATAGTCATACTGTTTCATATTCAGCCTGTCCTATTCTATTTTAAACCTTTTATTATGTCTGCCGCGACGATATTCCGCTGACGTTCCATGGCAAAATCCACGGCGCTGGCCTCCAGGGCGCGGCGGCAGAGCCTTTCTATGGGTAATCCTTCCAGGTATGGCGGCCCGTTAAAGACATGGGCTACCCTATCAGCGACGGTATGGAGCATCTGGGTGGTGTATAACTTTACCATGGCCGAGGCGCGCCGTACCGGTTTACCTGTATCCGCTGTGCAGGCGGCCTCGTACACCATTAGCCGTGCAGCGTGGATGTGCATGGACATATCGGCCAGGGCGGCCTGGATATTGGTACGCTTTAATATTGACCTGCCGAATGTCTCGACAGATCCGGCTTGAGCAGCAGCCTCGTCAAGCAGGCGGCGGGCGGCGCCAACACACCGCGCTCCCCGGACGATACGCCGCTGCGGGAGCCACTTTTTACCGAGGTGGAAGGCCCGGCCTTCTTCACCCAGGACATTGGCTGCCCCTACCCGGCAATCTTTAAATAACAGCGACATCGGCTCTCTCACCCGTGAAAGCCAGCCCGTCCTTTCAGCGCCGCCGGCAACGGTGAATCCCGGCGTATCTTTATCTACCAAAAAACAGGTAATCCCATTTCCCGTAGAGGCGAAGGCTACAGCGAAGTAATCCTCACCCACCCGCGAGAGCGTCAGCTTTGTACCATTGAGCAGGTAATGTCCGTTGGCTCTCTCCGCCGTCATCTGCATGGCCGGGAGGTCAGCGCCGCTATCCGTTTCCAGCAGCGCAAGATACGAGCGTTTCTGATAATTCAAAGCCGGCAGCAGGAATTTTTCCTTCTGCTCTGCCGTGCAATCAAAAAGAATAGGGCTCACATCACCGAAACGGAACGGGACTACCGTCCGGCCTAGCTCTTCTTCGACCAGGCAAATCCCCAGGGCGCTCAGGCCGGGGCCTCCGAGTTCCTCAGGCACGCCGATACCCCAGAGCCCCATATCCCTGACCATCTTAATAAGAGCAACCTCTTTTTCAGCGGGGAGATAAACGCGGGAATCGGAAAGGTCGGCGGCGCGCCCTAATATATCCCTTTCCAGCGGCTTAAGCTGTTCATCGACAAAGTCTTTGGCCAGACTTTGTATCATTTTCAATTCTTCGGATAGCTCAAAGTCCATAGTCTCTCATTTCCCCCGGAATAAAATCCCTCTCTCACTCTCCCTTTACGAAAGGGAGAGGATGATTGGTTAAATCATATCTATTCTGGTTTAGTCATTTTTCCATCCCTCCTTCGTAAGGAGGGACAGGAGGGAGAATTAAATAATCCTTTCCCCTCTTCTTTTCACTCCGAATCCAGTGCTTCCTCTAAAAAGAGGTCTAAATCAGGTTCGGCTTCATCACCGATTTTCCCCTCGATGCGGGACATCACCTCCACCATGCGGTGGTTGACAACGTAGCTCTTAATAGTTGTATCCACCTGCGGGCAAACGAGAATGCAGGCGTCGCACAGGTCACAGTCCTCGCCGACGATGCTTTCCAGCGCCATGGAGGTACGCTGTTCCGTTTTATCGCGGCGGGCAGGTTCACGGGATAAAAAGGGGCAAATATCCACACAGTTGCCGCAGCCCAGGCACTCCTTGTGGCCGCTGATATTTTCGGCAATGTTCAAGGCATGGGCCGTACCGAAGCCGCTGGAGAGCAGGCGGCACCGGCCTACCGGCGGGCACCTGGTATTCAGGACTTCATTGAGGATGACCTCAATTTCTTTAATATCCCGCTGCTCGGGCATCGGCATGGCGTTTACTCCAATGGTTACAAGTTATTAAACTAGTATTTATTGTCATTCCAGTCCCGATTTCATCGGGATAAACTCCAGCTGGAATCCAGGAGGTATGGGAAAAGGGGGACATGGATTCTGGCCTTCGCCAGAATGACGTGTTTTTTATTATCTTAAATTTCCAGCTTAGTATGTCCGCGGGTGGTCCGGGCATAGTTCGGGAGAATCTTGGGTGACAGCGGGCGTTCCCCCGCCAGTCCGGCGTGCTTGAGCTCTTTCTGCCAGTGGCGCACATGCTCCAGCGTCGGGTTGCCTCTCTTAACGTCTTTAGCATACCGGGCCGCGGCTCTGCCGGCCCTCCTCCCGAAGACGAACAGCTCCAGCGTCGAGTTGCCGATGAGGCGGTTCCGCCCGTGCACACCGCCGGTGCACTCGCCGGCGGCGAAAAGGCCGGGCACATTGGTAGCTCCTTCGGTATCGATCTTGATGCCGCCGTTCTGATAGTGCAGGGTGGGATAGACCAGAATCGGTTCCCTCGTAATATCGATATCGAAGCGGCGGTACTGTCGCACCATGGCAGGAAGTTCCCTGGCTATTGTGCCTGCGCCACGGATAACATCAATCATCGGCGCGTCCAGCCAGACGCCTGATTCGCCGTGAGGCGTCTTTAGCCCCAGATGGCGCTCCCGGCACTCGCGGATAATGGCCGAGGTGACGATATCCCGCGGCTCCAGCGGCATAATAAACTGCTCGCCGTTGGCGTTGACAAGCTGCGCCCCCAGCGTCCTGACTTTCTCGGTGACCAGTTGGCCGAGTATCTGCAGCGGGAAAACGGCGCCGGTGGGGTGATATTGCATGGTATCGATAAAAATCAGTTTAGCGCCGGCGCGGTAGGCCAGCACCAAGCCATCGGCGGTAGCGCCGTAGTGGTTGGTGGTGGGAAAATCCTGGATGTGGAGCCGCCCGATGCCGCCGGTAGTCATGATGATCGCCCTCGCCCGGACGACGATCAGCTCCTCGGTTTCCAGGTTAAGCAGGATGGCGCCGGCAATCTGCCCTTTATCGTCTAATATCCTTTCGATAGCCGGGGCGAATTCAATATAATCGATTTTCCGGTTCTTCAGCTCGTCGCGCAGGACCCGCATCTCTTCCAGTCCCGTATAGTCCCGCGCCGAATGCAGCCGCCGTATTGAAGTGCCGCCGCCGGACAGCTCGTGCATGGAGCCATCGGGCGCCTTGTCCCAGTTTACCCCCAGCTTTTCCAGCCATTTTACGGCCGAGGGAGCGTCTTTGACCAGCACTTCGACAAGCTCCGGGATATTTTCAAAATGTCCGCCGCCCATCGTGTCCAGGTAATGCTGCGCCGGGGAATCGTTCGGACGATCGGCAGCCTGCGTGCCCGCCTGCGCGCCGACGGTATTGGCGTCACCCAGGCGTAGTTTGGTCGCGATGAGAACTCTTGCGCCGTTCTCCTGGGCGAGTAAAGCCGCCGAAGCCCCAGCCCCTCCACAGCCAATAACCAGGACATCGACGTTATAATCGGGGCTGGAAGGGTCGATTTTATCCGGGTCGATACGGCTGTTGCCTTCAAGTAAATCGGCCAGCTCGACGGGTGTGGCGTCGCCCTTGTTAATGCCCACCTTGAGCTTGCGCATGCTGGATTTGATATAATCGGGGTGATACCCGCGTAACAGTGCTTCTTTTTCATCTTCACCGAGGCGCGGAATGACCTCGATAAGCCGCCTGACCCTCTTATCCTCGACGAGATGGATGTTTTCTTCTAAATAAGCCGGGTACATTTACCGTCCTTTTTTATTCCCACGCTTGGTCATGGGCAGGTTCGATATCGCGCCCGGTATATTTCTGACGGAGCGTTTTCTTATCGGCCTTTTTCAATTCTTCAATCTCCGCATCGAACTTGCCGGACTCAATTTCCGCGATTCTCTGGTCAAGGTGCGCCGAATTCGGCGAAAGGTAGCGCCCGTACAGGCGGCGGCAGAGCAGGGCGACATTGTAAGGCACCAGCCCCTGCGGGCACCGGGCGGCGCATAGGCCGCACATGACGCAATCGAAAGACTTTTCGGCGACCGCTTTAATATCGCCCCTTAAAGCATCGGTCATAAACCACATAACCTCAAGCTCCTGCGGGCAGGTCTTAGTGCAAGTATTGCACCCGAAGCACTTTACAATATCCGGGTAGAGGGTCTTGATTTTTTCGGCGTCGGCCTTCGTTTTTTCTAAGTCGTAAGTCGCTTTCCTGGCCGGGAAGTAAGGTATCTGTACCAGGCACATATCCGGCTCGACCGTTTTCTGGCAGGCGAGGTCGTACCTGAGCTGGGGATCGTGGAGGAAGTTAAAGATGGTAGCGCAGGCGCCGCAGAAACCGGCGCGGCAGCCGCAGCCGCGCACCATGCGGTAGCCGCTGTACTCCAGCGCCGTGAGGATAGTGAGCCCTTCCGGCACCTGGCAGCGCCGCCCCATGATGTAGATATCAATTAACCGGGCCTGTTCAGCCATGTATATCCTCGGTAATGATAATACAATATATTATGTTAAACTTTATGCAGAAAGCAAATGGTGCCGAGGCGGAGACTCGAACTCCGACGCGCTTACGCGCACCACCCCCTCAAGATGGCGTGTCTACCAAATTCCACCACCTCGGCATTCAAGAAAATGGCAGGAGTGGCAGGATTCGAACCCGCGACAAGCGGTTTTGGAGACCGCTGCTCTACCAACTGAGCTACACTCCTATGCCAAGAGAAATTATAGTGTATTATAGCATGTGAGCGCAAGATGAGGAGCGAATAAATAAAAAAACCTTTACTCCCTCCCCACTTTTCTGTTATAATTGTTGAAACGCGTTAAAAGGAGCCCAACCGAAAACCTTTAATCCAGTCCGGTGAGGCTGGCAAGGGACATAAACCGGTCGCATATACCTGCAACCTCTTGCCTAGCCAAGCGCAAGGGGTTTTTTTATGCCTGAAAAAATAGTCATGACCGCCGAGGACATCCGGCGCACGCTCGCCCGCATCGCGCATGAGATTATCGAGCGCAACCAGGGCACCAGCGAGCTGATACTCGTGGGGCTGCGCACGCGCGGCGTCCCCCTGGCAAAGCGCCTAGCCGACATCATCGAAACGTACGAGAAATCCAAGTTGAATGTCGGGGCGCTGGACTTCTCCCTCTACCGCGACGACCTTAATGCTAACGGGTCTAAAAACGTCCCGCGCACGGACATCCCGTCCGATATCAACGGCAAGCCCGTGGTGCTCGTCGACGATGTCCTGCATACCGGCCGGAGCATTCGCGCCGCCATGGACGCCCTTATCGACCTGGGACGACCCCGCTCCATCCATCTGGCCGTCCTCATCGACCGCGGCCACCGCGAGATGCCCATCCGCGCCGACTATGTCGGTAAAAATATACCCAGCGCCCGCCATGAAGATATCCAGGTGCGCCTGGTGGAGACAGACGGACGGGACGAGGTGGTCATCGTCAGCCCGCTCAACAATCATATCGTGGCCAGCCAGGCGGAGAAAACCGAATCCCGATGAAATCGGGAGGAAGGAACTGATATGACACTGGTGAATAGAAATCTGGTGACCATTGACGACCTCTCCAATGGCGAGATACTGGCGCTTTTTTCACTGGTCGACGAAATGTCGGCGGACATGAAAGCGCAGTACGGCCTGTGCCGCGGTAAAGTTATGGCCAGTCTCTTTTTCGAGGCAAGCACCCGGACGAGACTTTCCTTTGAGACCGCCATGCTCCGGCTCGGCGGCAGCGTCATTACCGCCTCGGATGTCGGCGCAAGCTCGCTGGCTAAAGGGGAAAGCATCGCGGATACGGCCAAAATAGTCGGCAGCTATGCCGATATTGTCGTTATCCGCCATCCGTGGGAAGGCGCAGCTAAGGTCGTGGCCGATTACGCCGGTATCCCGGTGATAAACGCCGGCGACGGAGGCCACCAGCATCCGACCCAGACCCTGCTGGATTTATATACCCTCATCAAGGAACGTCAGTCCATTAAAGGACTAAAAATAGCGCTCTGGGGGGATTTGAAATACGGCCGCACCACCCACTCACTGATTTTCGCGCTGGCCAGGTTCGGGGCCGATATCCTCTTCTGCCCCAGTCCCGGGCTGGAAGTGCCCCAGCATGTCATTGATAAACTGACTACCGAATACGGCGGCGAGGTGGAAAGACTGGATGCTTCCGAACAGAAGGATAAGGAAAACCTCTTCCCCGTAGATGCCATTTATACCACGCCGAACAGCCCCCACCAACTGGCGATGATGCCGGACATCAGCGCCCAGGTAGAGCTTAAGGGGGGCGTAGATGCCCTCTACGTAACCCGGCCGCAAAAAGAGCGTTTTACCGCCAGCGAACAGGGACAGTCCCTGAAAATGAAGTACCCGGTGGTTAATAAAAAGCTCCTTCAGGGCAAGGCATTTCGGAAAACGCTGGTCATGCACCCTTTACCCAGGGTGGACGAGTTGGCTTATGACATCGATACCGATGAACGCAGCATGTATAGCAAACAGGCCGCCCGCGGCGTGCCGGTCAGGATGGCGCTGTTGGCCGCATTACTGGGCGTCAAAGATGTTGCTGTGCCCGCAGTGGAGTCGCCTCCTCCTATAGACTATCCACGTTATCAACAGGAACCGAGTCCGGTTTGCCCCAATCTGAGGTGTGTCTCGATTCAGGAAACCGAGGCCAAATACCTTAAGCCGCAGTTCAAGATTGTGAACACACAACCCCTGACATTGCGCTGTACTTACTGCGAACACGGCTTCGAGCCGAAGTTCGTGGCCAGCGCCGAGTCGCATGAAGGCAAAACGGAATTTAAAAAATACCACAGCGCGGACAGCCACTGGGCGAAAGACATCAGGCTGGAGAATCTGATTGCTTTCCATACGGAGGAAGATGCCCAGGCCTGCGGTTATAAGCCGAGTCATTTCACGGGAGGTCATCACTAGAG
>PLLL01000107.1 GCA_003141235.1 Dehalococcoidia bacterium | reverse complement strand
TCCTCCATGTAGTGCGTGGTGAGGAATATCGTCTTCCCCTTGTTCTTCAGGCCCAGCAGGACTTCCCACACCTTGCGCCTGGCGCGGGGGTCGAGTCCTGTTGTCGGCTCGTCGAGGAACACGACCTCGGGGTCGTTCACGAGCGCCACGGCGATTCCGAGGCGCTGCTTCAAGCCCCCGGAGAGGTTCTTGAACTGCTCCTGGGCCTTGTCCTTGAGGTCCGCCAGCGCTATCAGCCCATCGACATCGGTGTTCCTGCAGCCGAAGAGCCGCGCGTAGTACTGGAGGGTCTCCCTGACCGTTATCCTGTCGAACGAGCGGAACCCCTGCGGCAGGACGCCGATGCGATGGACAAGATCGCGCTTCTTTTTCGTGACGTCCATCCCGAGAAGGCTCACTTTTCCCGACGTTGGCGTGCGTATTGTCTCGATTATCTCAACGGTAGTGGTCTTGCCGGCACCGTTTGGCCCAAGAAACCCAAAGACCTCGCCTTCCTTAACCTGTAACGTAAGTCCCTCGACTGCGGTGATTTCACCAAACTTCTTGGTTAGATTTTCAATATTTATCATAAATTTTTACCGAAGCCTTCATTCATTGGCACTTCGTACTTCCTTCTTATCCAGGAGCGCTACTAGCATTATACTCGGTTAGGCAATCGAATTAAATTTACGTGCACATCTATGGCACATTTTGGGCACTTTATTCCACCAATAACCCCACCCTATTACCCACACCAGTACCTGGTATGAGTGCTTTGTATTTGGGAAGGTGAATCCCCCCGGCTCCACCAAAGGGGATAAATAGTCAGAACTCCTGCTGTATCCATCTTCTTACTATTGGGAAGCACGGGCAGATTGTAGTATAGCCTGACCCTCAGGCAACTTACCCCGGCTCAGAATGGGTTTCAAGGACAGCGGCGAGACCATTGATAGCATTGCCTACGATGCCTGCCTGAGCCGCGATAATAGCCGCATGGGTGCGGCTGCGCGCCTGTAGTTTGTCGATAACGTTCCGGACATGTTTTTTGGTAGTGTCCAGGGTGATACCCAGAGTTGCGGCGATTATCTTGTTCGAGTCTCCGTTGCCCATGAGCCGGAGCACATCGACTTCCCTCTCGGTGAGGTGGGCCGCCTCAGCCGTGCGCTCGGCAAGCGTCTTGCGGCCGTTGTGAATCAGATTCTCCACGGCAGTGTGCAGTAATTCCGTCTTCATCTGGGTGCCGCCCTCGACTACACGATGGATACTCTGCAGCAACACTTCCGATGACATGTCCTTGAGGAAGATGTATCCCGCCGCGCCCGCGTGGATGGCGTCAATGACATAAGAATCGTTAGGGTTCTCCGTCAGCACCAGGACAGCTACCCCCGGGAACTCCTCTTTGATAAGCCTGGTCGCTTGCACACCATCCACTTTGCCGTTCCGGGTCTCGGTCAAGACAACGTGGACAGGCCGTCCTTTGTCATTTGCCCGTTTAATATGCTGAATAGCTTCATGCCCATCTAGAACATCACCAATCATTTCAATTTTCTCGTCTTTAGTCAGGATAGCCTGCAGACCCTCACGAACAACCGGGCTGAAATCAATCATCAGAACTCCCAATGTTTCAGTATCGCGTTGGCTAACTGTCATGGTAGGACACCCCCCCCTTTGTCCACTTTAGTTTACTATCATCTACCCCTATAGTGCGCCTTTAGGCTAGTATTTTACCCCCCTAAAACCCATTTGTCAAGTGCTATTAATTACCACCCATTAGATTAGCCGCCAGGCACTTATATACCTACCCCATCCCCGCCCGAGAGGTTTGTAGCCCCGGTATATAGGGCACATACTTATGTTAACTAGGAAACCATATGGCGGTCGGGCGGATTGCCTCCGTGGTCGTATCTTTCGGCGGGATGCTTGGCTGAAGAATGGAAAATAGAAGTCACGCAGCTAGTTCCCAAGCAAAATATAATGAAGAATAACGAAAAGGAGAATGAAATTGGTCAATCAAAACAATCCAAACAAAAAAACAGAAAAGCCGCTTGAAGAAAAACCCAAGAAAATAATGGTGCAGCCACTTCCACAAATCCTGGATGAGATTGAGAACAGCATCAACCTGGCCGATGAAGCCGCAAAAAATGCCAGAGAAGCAGCGGAGGAAGCACGGAAAGCCGGAGAGAAGGCTGCCAGGGAAGCTGGTAGAGTCGCCGCCGAGGCGATTTCAAAGGTTGAACAAGCAGTCAAGAACGCGATGCAACTGGCGGAGTTGTTAAACGCAATACTTTTGGAAGCGGCTACTTCCATAGAGAAAAAGCTTTCGGGAAAGAGATAACCGGAAGCAGCCTTTCAGAGCTTGAGTTTTTCAGTAGCGCTCGCTTGAGGTAAAACCAACCGCTAAGGGGGAAACTCAGTAGATGCTATTTAATTGGCAGGCGCCCCAAAAGTTTCATATGGCGGATGAGTTCTACCAGATTTAGGCTCAATAAAGGTAAATGACATAAATATGTAATTTTTTAAATCGCGGTTTTATAACTTTTACATATAAGCAGTTATATAATATCAAACGATAAGGAGGAATCCATGTCAGGGAAATTCGAAATCTACAGGGGCAAGATAGGAGATTTCCACTGGAGACTAACCCATACGAATGGACGGGTCATTGCGAANNTCTAAGGTAAACGCAATAAATGGCCTTAATTCCGTCAAGGCGAATGCGCCCAACGCGGCTGTCGAAGATAGGACCGCCAAGGAGCCATGGTTATGAGCAACAAATCACAAGTTTTAAGCAGGTTTGTATGAAGACAATAAGCATATCAGTGAACAGATAAGGTTAGTATATATTTAACAGGAGATTTCAAATGAAAAAAAGGAATATACTGTGGATCTCTGTATCTATCATCATGATTCTTGCCATTACACTGGTATCCGCCTGTACCTGTAATGCTCCCACAACCACGGTGTCGCAGACGCCAACGCTACCCATGGTTAGCTATACCATCAATGCTAATCATGCCGTAAATGTACCTATTAATACTAAAGTCGGCGCGTTCTTCACTCAGGCGATGGACCCATTAACGCTTAACACCGCCACCTTTACCTTAAAGCA
>PLLL01000027.1 GCA_003141235.1 Dehalococcoidia bacterium | reverse complement strand
ACGTTTTGATAATTAATAGTTTCAACATGATGGATTCTACCCTCCGTTTATAACAGCCAATGCACCCCAGATGCCCCTGACTGCTTTTACCTTAGTAGGATAGACTTCACCTGATTTCGCAATGACCCGTCCATTCGTATGGATTAGTCTCCAGCGGAACTTTCCGGACTTGTCTTTGTAGACTTCGAACATGGTATTTTCTCCCTTTTCGGTTGGGTGTGCCCCAAGCGAAAACCACTGAAAAAATCAAGTTCTGAAAGGCTGCTTAAAGTTATCGCTTTCCCGAAAGTTTTTTATCTATAGTAGCAGCCGCCTCGATAAGTGTTGTTTTCAACAGTTCAGCTAGTTGCAGGGCGCTCTTGACTGCTTGTTCAACTCTGGAAATCGCCTCCGCGGCGACTCTGGCAGCTTCTCTGGCAGCTTTCTCTCCGGCTTTCCGGGCTTCCTCGGCTGCTTCTCTGGCATTTTTTGCGGCTTCATCAGCCAAATTAATGCTATTCTCAATCTCATCCAGGATTTGCGGAAGTGGCTGTACCATTATTTTCTTGGGTTTTTCTTCAACCGGCTTTTCTGTTTTTTTGTTTGGATTATTTTGATTGACCAATTTCATTCTCCTTTTACCCTTTATTGTTTGATATTATAAAACTGCCTATATGTAATAGTTATAAAACGGCGATTTAAAAAGTTACATATTTATGTCATCTACCTTTTTAAGCCTTAATGTGGTAGACCACCTCCACCCCATGAGCTATTATGTTATATATGGTTAGGTGTGATCAGGTATAGTCCCACCCCTAATGAGTATGTACCCCGTATCCCGGGGGTCACAAACCTCCCTGGCGGGGATGGAACAGGTATATAAGTGCCGGGCGGCTAATCTAATAGGTGGTAATTAATAGCACTTGACAGGTGGGTATTGGGGGGATAGAATGTTAGCCAAAAGGCGCACTAAAGCGCCAATAATAGTAAACTAAAGTGTACCAAGGAGGCGTCCTATAATGGCAATCAAACAAGACGAATCTAAAAATCTGGGAGTTCTGATGATTGGTTTCAGCCCGGTTATTCGTGAGGGTCTGCAGGCTATCCTGAATAAAGACGAAGGGATTGAAGTGATCGGAGATGCTCCGAATGGGACTGATGCCCTTCTGTATATTAAACGAGCACGTGACCGGGGACGGCCTGTCCACGTTGTCTTGACCGAGACCCGGAGCGGCAAAGTGGATGGTGTGCAAGCGACGAGGCTTATCAAAGATGCATTCCCGGGGGTAGCTGTCATGGTGCTGACGGAGAACATCAACGATTCTTATGTGATTGACGCCATCCACGCGGGCGCGGCGGGATACATCTTCCTCAAGGACATGTCATCGGAAGTGTTGCTACAGAGTATCCATCGTGTAGTCGAGGGCGGCACCCAGATGACGACGGAGTTGCTGCACACTGCCGTGGAGAATCTGATTCAAAACGGCCGGAAGACGCTGGCCGAGCGCACGGCTGAGGCGGCCCACCTCACCGAGAGGGAAGTCGATGTGCTCAGGCTTATGGGCAACGGAGACTCGAACAAGATAATCGCCGCAGCTCTGAGTATCACCCTGGACACTACCAAAAAACATGTGCGCAACGTTATCGATAAGATGCAGGCGCGCAGCCGCACCCATGCGGCTATTATCGCAGCCCAGGCAGGCATCGTAGGCAATCCTGTCACTCCTTATATCGCGCAATTCGAATCTGAGCCGGCGTTAGTTGCCTGAGGATTACGCCGGGCTGATTCGTAACGTTAACCGGCCCGGGAAAGCGGGCTGCAACTGAATATTTAACGGATACGCTATAAAGAGTACGGCGTAGAAATTACTTATCACTGTCAATAGGTGGCAGCTAACCAGTCGCCGAAATGTGCACTACTTAATACTAAAGTAAATTGTCAGGTCACATTAGCTTGTTTTGTGCAACTGCTAACTATATAGTCAGGCTAAAAGCGAGTTCAAAAGTTCTGCGTATTGTCCACAATGGCTCACTATATCTTTCCTCTTTTACCTCCTTGCCCCAAATTCCAACTAACAAGCGATAATTTGATTGTCGAACTGCGAATAGACTATAATCAAAAAGCTATATAGAACATTATTCCTGCCCTTTCCAAAGCAGGTCACAGGAGTTTTACCGCCCCATGCATAGTACGACAAATAATCTTGAGGAGGCATCATGGCCAGCGTACTGGAAGGAATCAAGATACTCGATTTCACTCAGGTATATTCCGGGCCGTTTTGCACGCTGCTGCTTAAAGACCTCGGAGCCGAGATTATCAAAATTGAAAGACCCGGCGCAGGAGACCTGATAAGAAATGATGTGCCGCACACCGAGGGGCTGGAGGGCGGCGCTTTTATTATCTTAAACCGCGGCAAAAGAAGTGTTACCCTGAATATCGCCACCGAGAAAGGCCGCAACATATGCAAGGAATTAGCTAAAAAAGTCGATATACTGGTCGAGAATTTCAGCCCCGGAACCATGGATAAACTCGGCCTGGGCAGTAAAGTACTTTGCAAGCTAAACCCGGGCTTGATATATGCTTCGATTTCCGCTTATGGGCAAACTGGGCCTTTACGTGATTACCCGGGATTTGACCCGGTCGCTCAGGCCATGGGGGGCATGACCGCGGTTACAGGTAGCGAGGATAATCCCAACCGATGCGGTGTATCCATCGCGGATTTTTCTTCCGGCTTCTTCACCGCCTTTGCCATTGTCTCTGCTCTGCTCTACAAGATGAAAACAGGTGAAGGCCAGACCATAGACATTTCCATGCAGGAATGTATCTGGCAGCTGACATCCATCGAGTTCGCCCCGTATTTTTTCCTGAACGGGAAAAATCCGCCCAGATTGGAGAACAGGCACGCGGCGATGATACCTTGCAACCTTTATCCCACCCAGGACGGCAGACTCTTCATTATGGCCGGCGTCCTCGACCAACTCAGGAGGCTTTACACTGTCATGGGGCGGCAAGACCTGCTGAATACCCCCCTTTGCGCCAACCAGAACGAACGCTATAAATATAGAGACGAAATCGATATCATCATTACCGGGTGGACAAAAACAAAGAAGACCGATGATATAATGAATCTGCTCAGGAAAGCTGATGTGCCCTGCTCCAAATTCCCCTCCTTCGAGGAGGTCTGTAAAGACCCGCAGCTACTAAGCCGTAACGCCATTATTGAAGTCGATCAGACCATCTCAGGAAAAGTTAAAGTACCCGGTTCCCTGTTAAAAATGTCCAAGACGCCCGGAAAAATCGACTACCCGGCTCCTTTCCTCGGCCAGGATACGCACAATGTATTCGCAGAAATGCTCGGGTATACGGAGCAAGAAATAACAAAACTGGCCGATGAAGGTATCCTCTAAACATCCCTGAAATCCACATCCTGCACCTCCTAAAATGGGTGATAGCACCATGCCTAAACCAAGGCTAAAGCCCAATCGCCGCCGCGCCTAACAGGCTATCCTGTTATCAGCCGTCACGTGAAGGTTGAACCCATGAACTACTGCAAACGCCGGGTGATATCCGGCGCGCTGGTAATCCTATTGCTGCTCGCAGGCTGGTACACACCTAACTGGTTATACGGTACTGAAGCCAGAGTCTTTGCGGCTGCCACGCCGGCTCCCGACCTCGTCATCGAATCGGTGGCGCTTTCACCGGAATCCCCGTCCATCGGGGATACGTTAACTTTTTCCGTGACGATAAAAAACCAGGGGGACTCTCCGTCCGGGATGGCACAGCTCACTTGCTCAATCGAGGGCGCTAACCTTCCTACCGCCCCGGTCGATTCCCTTGACTCCGGCGCGGTTACGATAATAACTTGCACCTGGAAAGCGCAGGCCGGGCCGCACATTTTCCAAGCCGTGATTAATAGCGACGGCAGCATCGCCGAGTCTAATAAAAATAACAACGATAGAACATTCGCCTTTTCTGTCCTCGCCCCTGACCTGGCCATCGGCGCGATTTCCTGGACGCCAGCGAATCCGGTCACAGGCGATAAAGTGACCTTCACGGTAAAGGTTACCAATCAGGGCAATAAAAGGGCCGGCGTTTCCCAGCTTGATTTCTCCATCGACGGCAGTTCCCGGGGTTTCAACGTCGTTCTCGGGATGGAACCCGGCACCAGCGTGAACGAGACTTTTGTATGGATAGCTACATCAGGTGCGCATAAAGTCAGAGCAACAGCGGATGCAATAAACCAGGTACTTGAAAGCGATGAGGCCAATAACACTTTAGAAGCTATTTGCTCTACCGCCCTACCCGACCTGATAATCAATTCTGTAACAGTATCACCGCAAAATCCCTCGGCAGGCGATAATGTTACGCTGACAGTTATCGTTAAAAACCAAGGCAGCGGTAAAGCCGAGCCATCCAGTGTGTCTTTCTACGTCGATGACAGCCAGCAGGATTCAATTGTAATAGGCTTTTTAAGTCCCGGTGAAACTACGACAGTAACATTCTTTTGGATTGCAGGAAGCGAGCCGCATACCTTTAAATTTATATCCGATGCCAGCGACACGGTTAAAGAAAGCGATGAAACCAATAATATCCTAACCATTCCATCACCAGTGGCTTTGCCTGACCTTATTATCCAGGACATTACCTGGTCACCTTCAGCTCCCCAGATAAACAGCCCTGTATTCTTCACCATAACGGTTAAAAACCAGGGTAAGTGTAAAGCCGGATACACAGAGCTTAAATTTGGTATAGATACAATTTACCAATTTACTTCTGTAATCAGCGAGCTGGCTGCCGGTGATACAACAACAGTTACGTTAATGTGGGTGCCCCTGTACACATCATTCACCGTTAAGGCGGCTATCGATACGTCCAACCTCATTAAAGAGAGCAATGAGTCTAATAACACCATGACGAAAACGGTAAGCGCTTCGAAATTGACCCCTTCCGCTGACCTTATTGTTCAGAATTTAGCGTATTCACCGGGCAAGCCGCTAATAGGAGGGACCATCACCGTCACGCTGGGCGTGAAAAACCAGGGCACCGGCGCCGCCAACCCCTCTTATGCCGATATCTATATCGATGGCAAGCTGATGAATGAAGTTTATATTGACGGGCTCAATGCTGGAGCGTCATTAACAAAAGATATCAACCTTTCACTGGAAGGGCTCCCTTTCAAAGACACGTATATTCTCAGAGTTTTGCTCGATTGTAAAAACACCGTTTCCGAGACCAATGAGCTAAACAATGAAAAGGAAATACCTTTCTCGATTTTGGCCCCGGACATGGTAATCCAGTCCGTCAGGTGGTCGCCGGAAGCTCCGTCCGCCGGGGATAGTGTTACCTTCAATGTAACCGTGAAAAACCAGGGGGACATGAAGGCAGGCAGCACCTATATTTCCTACTACGTGGATAAAGTGTTCATGGGTAAGCACCGTATTGATGATATGGAACCCGGTACTACGGTTACCAGAATTTTCATATGGGTGACACAGAAAGATTCATTCGCCTTCACCGCTATTGTCGATGAAGCCGGTGAAATCAGCGAAAAAGATGAATCTAACAATTCCAGGACAATCACCCTGCCCGCCCCGGACCTCTTAATCGACTCGATAACATGGACTCCGGTAACCCCCACTGAATTTGTACCGGTAACTTTCACCGCTACCATCAGAAACCGGGGCTACGGAAGTTCCGCGGGTACGCTTTTGTACTGCTACTTCGATAGCGCTGCGCCAATATCACTGGAAACCGGTGAAATCAGTCCCGGCGGAACAGCGAAAGTCGTCTTTACTTATGCGTTCATTTCCGGCAACCATACTCTCAGGCTGGTTGCCGACGGCAACGATGCTATCGCGGAAAGCGATGAATCCAACAACGAAAAAACGGTCAGTTTATCCGTGCAACCGCTTCTCAGCAGTGTCCCTACTTCTCCCGCGAATTCTTCTGTAAAGACCGAAGTGAAAACACCGGCATCAACCGCTGCGGGAAAAACCTCTCAAGCCACTCCCCTGCAGAATAACACTCTGGCATCAACACCGGTTAAAGACATTGCCGGTAATATTACCGCTCCACCGCCGAAGTGGCAGAGCATTGTTCAGAACAAACTATTCATCATCGGTTTTGGTGTGGTGGGGGTCGGCGCTATCGTAGTACTGCTGTTTTTCCGCAAGAAGACAAGCAAGCACGCAAGCGAGGAATAACTTTATGTTAAACGCCCCTACTAATGTCTGCGAAATTCTCTAACCATCTCTTATTAATATTTCTAAGCTTGATTCAATAATCTAGACCGCCCCTTTTNNATACGGGGTATGCTACTTTCGCCGGAATGGCTCTAGTTTTGGACTTGTTTGTTGACGCATCTGAAAATCAGCGATAATATTAAATTGAAAATATCTAGCGGAGAATCTGAATTATGACCGACTTAAATCAGAGAATCACTGGCCTGGCGCAGTGGATACTGGCATCTAAATACCTGGTAGTATTCACCGGCGCCGGCATCAGCACGGAGTCCGGCTTGAGGGACTTCCGAGGGCCGGATGGGCTGTGGACACGGCGCGATAAGGGGCTTGCTACGCCGGAGCAGAACTGGAATAATGTGGAGCCTAACTCCGGGCATGTGGCCATCTTGGAGCTTCAGAAACTGGGCAAACTGGCCTTTCTCATCTCGCAGAACGTGGATAATTTGCATCTGAAGTCGGGGATAAGGCCGGAGCTGCTGGCTGAGCTGCACGGCAATCTGACCAAGGTGCGCTGCGTCCAATGCGATTTCAAAATGGACAGGGTCGAGGGGGAGCGCAAGTGTCCTCTCTGCGGCGGGAAACTGAAATCGACGGTGGTGGACTTCGGGGATTCACTACCGGCTAAAGACCTAACAGAATCTTACGAACATTCGGAGAAATGCGATCTGTTTATCGTGGCCGGTTCCAGCCTGGTGGTCTATCCGGCGGCGGAAATGCCGCGGGTGGCTTTAAATGCAGGAGCAAAACTGGTCATCATCAACCAGGGCGAAACACCGTATGATACAAACGCTCATATGCTTTTTCCCGAGGGTATCAGCGAAGTACTACCGGCGGCAGTTGCCCGGCTGAAAAGTTTGAAGAAAACGTACTAACCTTTTCCCACCACCTGGATTCCCGCCTTCGCGGGAATGACATTATTCTTCTTTCCACTCCACTACCGTGCTCGACCACACGCGACTGACGGCTTTTTCCAGGACTTCCTGACGCGGGTCGGGTATATTCAGCAGCGGCGGCAGAACAGGCGTTTTCAACTGCATTAACAAAGGACAGTACTTTTGCAGCAGTTGTATCGTGTCGCGGGCGCCGCCGTAGACGATATAATCCAGGTTCTTGACGTAAGGCCCGATAGTTTCATGGACGTGCTCGCAAACGCGGTTGAGGAAAGTTTCAATCTGCTTATCGCGGTGACGTTCGAAGCGATGGGATGACGACCCTCCCTGCCGGTGTCTCCCGTGAACGAGGCCGGTGCCTACTTTACTGCTAATCAGCTTCTCTCCACGGGACACCCCGACGGCGTAAGCGCCCAGCCTTATCAGCACCAAGGCAATCACATGGTCGTGTTCCAGCCGGGAGCGCAGTTGTGCCAGGTCTAGAGGCTGTACGGCCTGTTTTTCGGTCGTGGGGAACGGGGGTATCACCAGGCATTTTTGCCCAGCGTTCCAGAAAACGTAGCATCCCGTGGCCGAACCAGCCGCATGTTTTATCAGTTGAGGATGGACGTCTTCGGGGATATCAGCTTCTTTACAGACGCCCTGCACTTCGCCGGAAGAAAGGCGGGGAGGTAAACAAAGCGTGACGCCTTTCCCGGGCGCATCGGCCAGATTGTTAAGATATTCCAGTGTTTTCGCCCGGTTGAGAATGCGTTTTTTCATTAGATTTCCCTCCTGGTCTCCCCGGTATTAATTACGGGGCAGGCTCTTTACGAAAGGGAGAAAGATCGCCTGTCAATTCCCATCGGTATATGATTCTCTGTCCCCTTTATAAGCGGGAAACTGAAGTACTAATAGGCAGTGCTGACAAGGACTTTATTCTCGTATTCAACTTGAGTGTTTAACTTACAACAAACGCACACCGATGGCTTTACCGTGATGAACAACTCTTAATTTTATTTTTTTAATTATCAAATGTAAGCAATCCGCCGTTTTTTATAACGGTTGGTTTAAAAAAATTATAGTCCTTGGGCTTGCCACTGAAATAATAGTCTAATACCCTTATGTTCGCCGCGTGGGTAACGATTAAGACATTTTTGCCTTTATGGTCTGCCACAATCACATCACAAAAATCGCAGCTACGTTTCATAAATACTTTGAAGCTTTCTGTGCCCTTATCACCACTCATGGCTGCTTGCCAAAACAATTTCATAGAATCCGCTGTTTCGGCAGTACCCTCAAACTCACCGCAGTTTAGTTCGATGAGCCTGTCATCGAACACAATCTGTCCCTGGTAGATAATTTCGCAGGTTTGGCGTGCTCGTTTTTGGGGACTGCAAAAACACGCATCAAAACTAACGTTCCTCAAGTTTTCGGCTTGCAGTTTTGCCTGTGCTATTCCTGTTTGATTCAATAAAGTATCTGTACAACCGTTGAACTTTTTGAATAAATTCCAATCGGTTTCACCCTGACGGACGAGGTATATCATATTTATTTATCCTCCGTTAATAGAATTTTTTGAATACACAATATAGTTTTCCTGGAATTTTCAAAATGTAAGCAACCCGCCGTTTTTGATAACACTTGGCTCAAAATCATAATCCTTGGGCTTGCCATTGAAATAATAGTTAATTACCCGTGCAACTACCCCGTGAGTAACTATTAAGACGTTTTTATCTTTGTAGTTTTCCGTAACCATATCACAAAAATCGCAGCAACGTTTCATAAAATCTTTGAAGTTTTCGGTGCCCTTATCGCCACTCATGATTACATGCAAAGCCAGTTTCATCGTTTCCGCATCAGTTTCGTCTGCGCCCTCAAACTCACCGGCGTTTATTTCGGCTAGCCTGTCATCAAACACAATCGGTCCCTGGTAGATAATTTCGCAGGTTTGGCGCGCTCGTGTTCGAGGACTGCAAAAACACGCGTCGAAACTAACACTCTTCAAATTTTCGGCTTGCAGTTTTGCCTGCGCTATTCCTGTTTGATTCAAATAGGTATCTGTACAACCGTTAAACCTTTCGAACAAATTCCAATCGGTTTGGCCGTGACGGACGAGGTATATCATAATATTTTTATCCTCCGTTAATATGAATCAAGCATATCGCAACGGGAAGGAAAGAACAAGATACTACCTGTTGATACCTTGGTTGGTAGATTTTGAAGCTGAATGGGGGACACAGGGGGGTTCTAATACTTATAATCGCACCACCGTGGCTCCATCACCGCCTTCATCGCGTTCGCCGGAGCGGAAGGATTTTACCAGCGGGTGCCCAGCAAGCAGCTCCCGTACGATATTGCGTACCGTGCCGGTGGCAATACCATGAATAATACGCACCTCCGGCATATCGGAGCAGGCGGCATCGTTGAGGTAACTGTCCAGCGCCGGCTCCACTTCATCGGCGCGCTTACCGCGCAGGTCGAGTTCCCGGGGGACTCTCCGCCCGACAGGCTGGAACAGGGGCGCGGTTGTGTCCGTTAATGGAGTCGCTTTTATGACGCTGTCCAGGCCGAGTCTCATCTTCGTCCTCCCGGCCTGTACCTCGATTTCGCCGGACTCCTCGGATATCGAAAGCACCGTGGCGGTCAGGCCGGCTTCTTTTACCCTCACCGTATCCCCTACGTTAATAATACCGGCATCTGCTTCAGGCGTTTCCGCCACCCTGGGCTGCCAGACTTCTTTTTCCAGTTGCTCGCGCACCGCGGATAAGCTGTGTTTGGCTTTTTCAATACCGGCAGTACTTTTCGCCTTACGCAGCTCTGCGGCTGCCTGGCGGATTTCTTTATGCAGCTCCGCCGCCTCGCGCACTATCGCGTCCCGGGCTTCCTGAATTGCTTTGCGCTCCTCGGTCTTGAGCCGCTGCAGCTCACTATCGAGCGCGGCATTACGCCGGGCGAACTCGTCCCGCTCGGCGGTAAGTTCTTTCTGGAGCGAAGCTACGTTCTGTTTTTCTGCCATGAGATTGGCCAGCAGCCCTTCCAGTTCCTGGGTGCTGCCGGTGAGCATGCCACGGGCATCCTGGATAATCTCAGATGGTATACCCAGCCGGGCGGCGGTGGACATGGCGTTGCTGCCGCCGGGGATGCCCACGGTGAGATGATAGGTGGGCGATAGAGTGGCAGGGTCGAACTCCAGCGAGGCATTTTCCAGTCCGGGGGTGGCATGGGCAAACGCCTTGAGGTCGCTGAAATGAGTGGTAGCGACGGTCAGCGTGCCCCGGGCAAGGAAATAGCGTAGTATGGCGCGCGCCAGGGCAGAACCTTCGGCGGGGTCGGTGCTTGTCCCCAGTTCATCGAGGAGCACCAGGCTTTTACCTGTGGCGCTCCCGATAATGCGAACGATATTACCCATGTGCCAGGAAAAGGTGGAAAGCGTTTGCTCGATGCTCTGCTCATCACCGATATCGGCAAAAACGCCGTCAAAAAGCGGCAGGCGACTTTCCGCTGAGGCGGGAATGGGCATACCTGCCTGCGCCATCAGGATAAGCAGCCCGATGGTCTTGAGCGTCACCGTCTTGCCGCCGGTATTGGGGCCAGTAATGATCAGTCCGGTAAAGTCCTGACCCAGATCCAGGGAAAACGGCACCGCTTTATCGCCGAGGAGCGGGTGACGCGCCTCCACGAGCTTGATAAAGCTCATTTTGTTCCGGATCGTCTTAAAATCCGGCTCGATAATCTCAGGTTCCGCCGCTCTGCATCTTAGCGCATACCGGGCCTTGGCCATCACCAGATCAAGCTCGGCGACCAGATCGATAGAACGCGCAATATCCTCGCTGTGGGCGCCTACCTCGGCGGTGAGCAGGCGCAGGACTTTCTCTACCTCGCGTCTTTCCTCAATGACCAACTCCCGCAGGGCGTTGCCCAGCCCCACATTGGCGGTCGGCTCCATAAAAACCGTGGCGCCGGTGTTGGAAATATCGTGGACGATGCCTTTAAAATCATGGCGGTTTTCCGCTTTAACGAGGACAACATAGCGACCTTCCCGCTCGGTAATGACATCTTCCTGGAGGATACGGCTGCCGTGGGGCGACCTGATAATACCCTCCAGATGCGCCATTATCTGCCCGCGAGTCTGCCGCAGCTGATGCCGGATGGCCGAAAGTTCCGGTGATGCCGTGTCCAGGACTTCGCCGGCCGGGTCGAGGCAGTTCAAAATGTCTTTTTCAATCTGGCGCAGCTCGACGATGCCTTCGGCGATATTCCAGAGCAGCGGGAAATCGACCGCAATGCTTTTAAGATAGCGTAGTAGTTCGTGCAAGGCGACGAGGGTCTGCTGGACTTCAAGCAGGCTCAGGGGGTCGAGGATGCCTTCGAGCGCCGCCAGTTTCGCCTTGTCACGGATATCCGTCACGCTCCCGATGGAGAAGCCCCTGTCCGTGGCGAGCAAACGCCGCGCCTCCGCCGTCTGTTGAAGTAACAGCGAAATCTTTTCATATTCCTGCTGCGGCATCAGGGCGGCAGCTAGCGCGCGGCTGGCGGAAAATGAAGTATAACCAGCCAGTATTTCCCGTATCCGGGGAAACTCCAGCATTTCCAGGCTTTTATTATCCATATTGTTTTATAACTCTTCCGTAATTATCGTTATATTATAGCATGATACCTGCAGACTGGAGCTATCTCCAACGAAAATAGGGTTGCCTTCCAGTTAACACTATTTCACGATATATCTTTAATGTGATATAATTAATTTAGTATACTATCTAGAAAGTAAACTAACTTCCCTATAAATTAACATGTCTCAAGATACACAGGCTCCGCCTATCGGCTTACGCTCTTTACCCCGGAAACAGGTCATCATTACGCTGGTCAGCGTCATGCTGGCCATGTTTATAAGTTCGCTCGACCAAACGGTCGTCAGCACAGCTATGCCCCACATTATCGCCGATCTCGGCGGTTTCAGCCAGTATACCTGGGTGACCATGGCCTACATGATTACCTCGGCGGTCACCGTGCCGATTGTCGGCAAGCTGACGGACATTTACGGGCGCAAGATTTTCTATATCTGCGGTGTGGCTATCTTTATTCTGGGGTCAGTAATGTGCGGTCTCAGCCATACTATTACCCAGTTGATTTTCTTCCGGGGCTTTCAGGGTATCGGCGCCGGCGTCATGATGGCCAACGCCTTCACCGTCATCGGCGACCTGTTCCCTCCGGCGGTGCGCGGTAAATACCAGGGATTAATGAGCTCGGTATTCGGGCTTTCATCCATCATCGGCCCCACTCTGGGGGGATTCATTACGGATGCCTTCTCCTGGCACTGGATCTTTTTTATAAATGTGCCCCTGGGACTGGCGGTTATCATCCTCTTTGTCTTCTTCTTTCCCAACTTCCGGCCCGATAACTTAAAACACAGCATCGATTATCCCGGCGTAGCGCTGCTGATACTGTTCGTGGTGCCGATGTTACTGGCCCTGTCATGGGGCGGGGTGGAGTATGCCTGGGGTTCGCCGGAAATCATCGGGATATTTATCTTTGTAGTAATAGCATTTGTCTTTTTCATCCTGGTAGAAAGACGCAGCCGGGAGCCTGTTGTGCCATTAGCTCTTTTTAAGAACCGTATCGTAGCTATTTCGCAGGTCATGAATTTTGTGACGGCTTTCGGCATGTTCGGCAGCACTATCTTCATCCCGCTCTTCTTCCAGGGTGTCCTGGGGGCCACGGCCACTACCAGCGGCAGCTTCCTGACACCGATGATGCTGGGCACGGTATTCGGCAGCTTTCTTTCCGGCCAATTCCTGTCCCGTACCGGCGGCCATTACCGTATCCAGGGCGCTATCGGCGTGGCGATATTGGCCGTTGGCATGTTTCTCCTTTCCCGTATGAACGTAACTACTTCGCATGCCGCCGCCGTAAGAAATATCATTATCGCGGGCTTCGGTCAGGGTATCACGATGCCGCTTTATATCATCGCCGTGCAGAACGCCGTTCCTTATAACTTCCTGGGCTCGGCTACTTCGGTTACCGCCTTTACCCGTTCCATCGGCGGCACGGTAGGTCTTTCGATATTCGGTTCGGTAATGAGCAGCCGTTTTGCCGCGGAGCTGGCGGTAAGGATTCCCCCGGAAATTAAAACTATCGTACCCCAGCAGCAGCTTGATGCCATAGTGCATAACCCTCAGGCGCTGTTCAGCGCTGAGGCACAAAGCCAGCTCCAGGGAATTTTTAGTCAATTCGGGCAGCAGGGCGCCGCCCTCTTTCAGAACTTGTTACAGATTTTGCGTGAGTCTCTTAGCGCGGCCATCAACCACGTATTTTTAATAGCCTTTTTCGCCGTGGTACTCGGTTTCATCGTTAACCTTTTTATTAAAGAGATACCCCTGCGCACCCACCATACTATGGACACAGACCAGCATCACAAGACAAGCGCTTGAAAAAGCGAAAGAGCTTCGCTTGTGTCAGAATCAGTCCAGCATAAGAAGAATCAGGACTTACTCTGACCGTAAAGCTTCAATCGGGTTGAGACGTGAGGCGTTCCAGGCGGGGTAAAAGCCAAAGAACAGCCCGATGCCTATCGACACCCCAACCGCCATAAAAACAACATCGGGCGTTACCAGGGTTGTCATTATCGCGAACCTATTTAGTATATAGGAGATTCCCCAGCCAATCACCACTCCGAGAATGCCGCCGGCGAAGCACAGCAGGGCCGCCTCGATGAGGAATTGAGTCCAGATATCCCGTTCCCGGGCGCCCAGCGCCTTGCGAATACCGATTTCCCTGGTTCTCTCCAGGACCGAAACCAACATGATGTTCATCACACCGATGCNNCCCATTGTCTGAGTAAGAGTAGCGGCTATCTGTTCCATGGACTGGATACGAAAATCAGCATCAGCGGATGCCGACAGCCTGTGACGGGTGCGGAGCAGGCTGGTGATATCATCGATGACCTGCTGGTTGTTAGATGAATCGGTTACTGTCAGGTTTATAGAGGATACGATGGTGCCGCCCTGGGCGGTTCGCTGGAGGGCTACCGTCTGCTGCATAGCAGTCAGGGGGATATAGACAGCATCATCAGAGGAACCAAATCCAGCCCCCTTGCTTACCAGCACGCCGACAACGCGTACAATAATCGTGCCCATCCGCATCTGCTGCCCAATGGGGTCGCTGTCGGGGTAAAGGGTCGTGGCGATATTGGAGCCTATCACAGCATATCTGGCACCATCCGTATAATCCTGGTCCGTGAAGGAATCGCCGCTGGCTATTTCCAGGTTGGTCACCTTAAAATACTGGGTATTTACACCGTTGACCTGGGCACTGGTGTTCTTACTGCCTACGACCAGCTGGAGGCTGCTCGAATTAATAGGAGATAACCCCGAGATATTGGATACCTGCGCTGATATCGCCTGAGAATCTTCTAAAGTCAACGTCCTGGTAGCGCCGCCGGCACTTCTGATACCGCTTACAGTGGCGGAACCGGGGCTGATGGTGATAAGGTTTGCCCCCATGCGCTGGATGTTGGACAGGATACTGGCGGTAGTCCCTTTGCCGATGGACATCAGGGTAATCACTGCGGCGACGCCGATGACAATACCAAGCATCGTTAAGAAGCTGCGCAGCTTATGAGTGCTGATGCCGATCCAGACAGTCGACAAAACGCCTAACCACTTTTTAATAGTTTTTCCTCCGCCACAATCTCACCATCTTTAATGCGAATGATACGCTGGCAAAAGCGGGCGACATTAGCATCATGGGTTACCACCACTACGGTAATGCCCCGCTCGGTGCTCAGAGATTTTAGTATGGAAATTATTTCTTCGCCGGAGTGGCTGTCCAGCTGTCCGGTAGGCTCATCGGCCAGGAACACCGGGGGATTTTTAACTATAGCGCGGGCAATGGCTACCCTTTGCTGTTCGCCGCCGGAAAGCTGGACGGGGCGGTGGCTCATGCGTTCGGCGAGGCCGACGCTGGTCAGCGCATCCCGGGCACGCTGATGGTCAATACCGCCGGCATAGGCCATGCCGAGTTCCACATTGGCCAGCGCCGTGAGCCGGGATAACAGATTAAAAGTCTGAAAAATAAAACCGATTTTCTGCCCCCTGATACCAGCCAGTTCGTTACTGTTTAAGCCGCTGACTTCTCTATCTTCAAAATAGTATTTACCCGATGTCGGCTTATCCAGACAGCCAAGGAGGTTGAGCAGCGTCGTCTTACCCGACCCGGAGGGTCCCATGATTGCTACAAGCTCCCCCTTCCCAATTTCCAGGTTAATGTCTTTAAGCACGGTCAACTCCCTGTTACCTATGGAATAGACCTTGGTTAAACCCTCAAGTTTAATCATAAACATAGTCTTTTACCTACCGAAGAATTTGTTGTATTCCAGGGGCTCTTTGCTGTGACGCCGTCGTCGCGGCCGCCGCAGTGGTAGTCTTCGGCACGATTATCTTTTCCCCCTCGCTGAGCCCGCTGGTAATCTCGGTGTTCTGCCAGTCAGCAAGGCCAGTCTGCACAATACGCTTTTCAGTAGCAGTGGTATTACCCGTAACTACCTGGACAGTGCTCTGAGTCCCCGACTTGGTAATGGCAGTATTGGGCACCAGCAGCACATTGGTCCTTTGCGATACGATAAGGTCCACCGTACCGGTGAGTCCCTGCTTGAGTTGGTAATTTTGTGTCCCCGTGGAAGGCAACTGGCCGGTGGCCCGGCTGCTCGCCCCCGCTCCTGATGTTCCGGCCCGTCCTGTAAAGCCTCCCGCTGCCGAAGCACTTTGCTGCGCTAGAGCATCTGCCTGTGCTTGTGTGATTCTACCAGATTGAACCGCCTGCTGCAGCGCCGCCGCAATTTGCGCCGGAGTGAAGCCTCCCGCCCCTAATCCTTGTGTCAAGGCATCTGCCTGGGCCTGGGTAATTCTACCGGATTGGACTGCCTGTTGCAGCGCCGCCGAAAATTGTCCGGTGGCGTTAGCCGAGGCCGACGGGATTGAACTGGAGGTAAGAGACGGGATAGAGGTAACATTTACAGTGACGGCATAATTGACCACGCCCGATGATATCGTAGCCGTTGGGGCTATCTGAGTAACTTTGGCCGGCAAGCTCAGGCCTGTTATAGCATTTAAGGTGATAGTGGCGTCTCCCCCGATGCTAACCTTCATAATATCCATCTCGCTGACGAGGATATTCATTTGAAATTTATTGGGGTCGGCCACGGTTACCGCTATCGTACCATTAGGCACCTGATCGCCGCCAGCGACATTAACCTTGGTGACAAAGCCGTCAAAGGGAGCTTTAATTTCTGGGCTCATGGCCTGAGCATCGGTCATTTTCTTCTGGGCATCAGATACTGCTTTCTGGGCGTCCGTCACTTTACCCTGGGCCAGAGTCACCTGGATCTGTTGTAAAGCTACTGCCTGCGGGTTGTTTGCAAGCGCCGCATTCGCCGCATCTAGCGTCATTTGAGCAATCTGTACCTGCCTCTTTTTCTGTGCCACGTCAGTGGAATCATAACCGGATAACACGTTATCATAGTTGGTTTGTGCCTGGGTCAGCCGGTCCTGGGCGCCTTGCAATGCCAGTTCCCAATCCGCCAGCCGCTGAGTCCCCATTTGAAGCCTTAACACGTTATTAACGTAATCATAATAGGTCTGGGCTTTTTGCAGCGCCGCGTAAGAAGCGCTAAAATCTACGGCTGATACAGCCGTCGCCAGGTTGGTCTGCGCCTGTTCCAGCGCAATTTCATCGCTTAATATTGTTTTTTGTTGGCCGCTTGTATCCATTACATTGGTAAGTGTCTGATTGGCGGATACAAGGTTGGACTGCATTTGCGTGAGGTTACGCTGCGCGGCAGTTAGAGTAACCACAAGGTTGTTCATCTGGTCATTCCATTCGTCATTATCTATTGTGACGAGCACCTCGCCCGCTTTCACGGAGTCGCCTAACTGTACCAGGACGCTGGCGATGGTCCCCTTCGTGCCGTTCGGGTAGAAGAGGTTGACGGGAAGGTCTTGCGTGACCGAAAGCGCCAGGTTACCGGCCGCCGTAATATCCAGGGAAAGGTTACCTCTTTTTACCGTGTATTGCTGGGTACTGGTCGTGGAGCTGCTCGTCTTCGCTTTACAGCCAAAAAGGGTAGACAACAGCACGACCGCCACCAGTATAACCAGTAATGTTTTCATGACTTTCATGTTTTTTCTCCCGTGACTAAATAAGTATTTCACCGACCATTGATGATAGAACGCTCATTACTAATATGCCAGACAAATGTTAAGATAATATTTAAATTGTTAAGTCATTTGATATGGGCAGGCTGAACGTAAAAGTCGTGCCCTGACCGGGTCTGCTCCTGACATCAATCCTGCCGCCGTGAGCTTCCACCAGGCGTTTAGCTATCGTCAGGCCGAGGCCAGTGCCGCCGGTGGCCCGCGTGCGTGACTTATCTACACGGTAGAAGCGCTCAAATATCAACGGCAGGTCTTCCGCCGGTATGCCTTCACCCGTATCAGCCACGCTGATATACAGGCAATCTCCCTCTTGCCGGGCGGTGACCGTTATCCGGCCTTCAGGGCCGGTATGCGCTACGGCATTATCCAGAAGATTATACAGCACCTGTTTGATACGATGCGAATCGATATTTGCCTCCGGGAGTTTAGCCGGCAGGTCAGTGGATATATTAATATTTTTTACCGAGGCCTTGGCCTGTAATACCGTTACGGTTTCAGTGATGAGATGAGATATATCTTCCGGTTGAATAATCAGCTTCAATTCTCCGGCATCAGCCAGACTTAACTCCTGGAGGTCATCAACCAGGCGGGAAAGTGAAGAGGCCTCTTCGCCAAGGGAATGAACGGCAGCATCATCCATTTTGACCAGCCCGTCACTAGCCGCTTCCAGATAACCACGCAGGTTAGATAAAGGCGTCCTCAGCTCATGGGCGATATCGGCCGTCATGTTCCTACGCAGGCGTTCGTTACGCTCCAGGTCATCGGCCATGGCATTAAAAGAGCGAGCTAATTCGCCCATTTCACCTTCATCCTTGGAATCCACCCGGTGTGAAAAGTTGCCTTTCCCGAACTCCCTGGTAGCGTTGGTGAGGGCCTTAACCGGCGCCAGGATACGGCGTGAAAGGAAAAAAGTGAGTATTATGGCGATGGCAACCGCCAGCAGGGCACCCCAGAGGAAGAAACGCCCTATCGTATTATAAGTTATCTGCAATGAAGCGCGGTTAATATCGGTTGAATCACCGTGAGTGATATAGAGAACTCCGGTAGCAAAGGTTGCCGTAACCGGCGTTGATGTCGGGTCGGTTGCTACGCTATTCTGTCCTATTCCCAGAGCGCTATTAAACCTTCCAATCGTGGTTCCCAACACTCGACCCGATTCTTTAGTGATATACTTGGTGCCGATGAGTTTTCCATCAGAATCAGCCAGGACCATTCCGGCGTTATCGGTCATAATAATCCGTGAATTGTATAGTTTACCCAACTGGACGACCTGGGGTTGGACTCCGTCCCATGTGCCGGCGAACTGGTAATAACGTATAAGTTCTGTCTCCACCCGCGTATCCTGCGCCGTCTGCAGCCGATCTTCAATCCGGTTAATTTCACCGCGGGTGGTCCGGTAGGTAAAGAAAAATACCGTGCCTATAATGACGACGATAACGGTAGCGAAGGCGGCCAGAAGCCTGAAGTTTAAGCTATGTCTCACCGGTGTTCTCCAGGAGCTTATAGCCGGCTCCGTAGACCGTCTTTAAATATCTGGGGTGGTGGGGGTCCGGTTCGAGTTTGCGGCGCAGCTTCAGGATATGGACATCAATGGTACGATCGAAGCCGTTGAAATCATGGCCGAGCGCTTTATCGATAATCTGGGCGCGGCTGAAAACCCGGCCAGGTTCTTTGACCAGGGCTCCGAGTAATTTAAATTCGATGGGCGTCAGGTTCAACGGCTTCCCTTCCAGGAAAGCTTCATGCTTCAGGAAATCGACAATCAGCCCGCCGTGTTGGATCTTTTCCGGCCCGCGTTCCCCGGGCAGGCGGCGCAGTACCGCCCGCACCCTGGCCGCCAACTCCCTGGGGCTGAAGGGTTTGGTCACATAGTCGTCCGCGCCGAGGTCCAAGCCTTTTAATCGATCATCATCAGTAGTCAGGGCGGTAAGGATGATAATAGGAACATCTGATTCGTCACGCAAAATGCGGCATATTTCCAGTCCGCTGATACCGGGCAACATGAGATCGAGGACGATAAGGTCGGGAGAATTTTCCCGTGCCAGCCGCAGGGCTTCATTACCGTCACCGGCGGTAATAACGCGGTAGCCGTCACGGTTTAAATAGAGTTTAACCAACTCTACCGTCTTGGCATCATCATCAACAACCAGGACTTTTTTTCCCGTCATTTAAAAATCCTTATCAGATAATATCATAATTATGTTAAGATATAAATGTTAAGATATTGTTAAAACAAAGAGGAGGGGGAAATAATTTCCTCCCTCCTCTTGCAGAAAAAGTATCTTGGTATTTTTTTATTTTACGATATTCAGGGCATAACTAACGGCCGAACATTTTTCCAGTTCCACTGGGGCCGCGCGGCGTCATGTTTCCAGACACTCCCGGCCCGAAAGGAATACCTGCCGGCTTGGAATCCATCCATTTCTTTAACGCGTCCGTGTTAAGCGCCGGCCTGGCTGCCAGCCATGCCTTGTAATCATCGGCCTGCTTCTGGGTGATTTTGCCGGAATCTACTAATTTTTGCAGCATTTCGTCTTGGGACATAGGCGCCCGCTCTTTTTTAGTATCCTGGAACTTGGCCATCGTCTCTTTTTGAGCCTGTTGGAAGGCTTTCTGCAGCGCAGCAGAATCAATAGTGGCCCCGGTGTTCGTTTTGTAGATTGCCGCTACCCTGTCAAACAGGGAAACGTTGGCTGATTGAGCCTGGACGGTCCCATTGTCATTCGCATTAGCGACGGCCACAACTCCAAGTGTAGCGCCAACGACAAGTACTGCCGCCAGTGCAATAAAAATTACTTTTTTATTTTTCTTCATAGCTCTCCACCTCCTATTGTTTTGAGGATAACAGTCAAATGTTAAAATCTGGTTAACTTTATAATAATAATAGCCTACTATTTAACATGCTTTCTCTTTCCAAAGAGGGAGTATTAATAATATAAGGCGAGTATCCCTTAACGGCACGTATAGCCTCAAAGCATAAATTATGCTTGAAACTACCCGCCTACCTACATTATACTCTTACTACTACAAGTAGGAGAGGAACCAGATGGACGATAAGCGTAGTTTCTATCGCAATAGGTTTGACTTCTTTGTTTATGGTTTTATGGCAATGGTTGGTGTTAGTATCTCGGTCTATGCCATCATACTCTCTGGAGGAGCAGCTATGATACAACCATTACCAAATATAGTATTAGCAGGTTTCATAATATCTGGAATATTTGCAGTAATGGCATTGGTTAACTATTTCTTGATGTTACGCACTCCCAAAGATACTAGGCTTGATGACTTAATATCGGAAGTCAAACTATTAAATGAACGCCTTAAATCTATTCAGCAAGATAACAATACAAATGCTGTTGCTGATATCGTTAATGGGATTGCACTAATTACCAAAGCCATAATGAATATGACTAAAGAAAAGAAGGACAATGACAAATAGATTGCCTAAATAGGAGAATGAATAGTGGATGATTCTAAAATAGAATTCATACAATGTTTAGGCTGTGGTAAAAGAATCCCCTACGGGGACTATATCAACCATACCCATACTTGCCAAAACAGAGAGAGTAAAGAGTTTGTTATTCTTCCCGACCCTTTCAAACAGTGGATGCAGTCTTCTCCACCACTACCAATACGTAATCCTGATTGTGAATGTGATATTTGCAAAGGAGTAAAAATATGCCCTAACCCCCTAGACCATATTATCGAGGAAAAGTATGGGGATAAAAAAGAAAAACGAATGTATTTGGATAGAGAAAGAAAAGTATGGCTTTGTAAGAAATGTAATCACTATCAATTAGCTAATGTCCCTGCTAATCATAAGCCTATAGATAGCGAACCGAAGGAGTAATGTTATGGATAATCCAAATAGCACAGATACTACGTGTTTTCAAGGGATAATTGCCTAATATAATGTAAAAAAACCTGTAAGTAAAGTCCAAATAAGCGGAGGTATTGAAAACTGTGACCGATAACATGTTAAATAAACCGGAAAACTGGGGCGAGCTTAACCCGGAGCAAAAACGGGAGCAGCGGTTAAACTGGTTAGCTGATTCAGCCAAAGGGATTAAATTCGTCAGCGCAGAAGCAGAGAAGCGTTATAAGACGAAGCTGCAACGGCTGATTAATGTATATAAGGTCAAAGAGCCGGACCGCGTGCCGGTGGCCATATCCGCAGGCGAAACACCGCTTTATGCCAATGGCGTTGATTACCATACCGCTATCTATAATTACGAAAAAGCGGTGCAGGCTTACGCTAAGTTCAATGAAGAGCACGGCGTTGAGCTTGACAGCTTATCTGCGCCCAGCATCTTCCCCGCCAGGGTGATTGATATACTCGACTTTAAACTTTATGCCTGGCCGGGGCACGGCATACCAGAAAGCGCCACCGGCTACCAGTTCAATGAAGGCGAATACATGCAAACCGATGAGTATGACGCTTTTATTAAAAACCCATCCGATTTCTGGATGCGCACTTACATGCCTCGAATGTTCGGCGCGTTTGAGCCTTTGAGAAAAGTCGGGCCGTTAACCGATATTATCGAGTTTCCCATCGGCTCCCTGGCGCCGCTGGCCTCGCCGGATGTCCAGGCGATGCTGCAAAAGCTCATGGATGCCGGCAAGGAAATCGCCCGGTTCGGTAAAATCACCGGGAAATTCAGCCGGCAGGTCGAGGAAAAAGGGTATCTCCTGCGCCTTAGCAGGACCATAGCCCATGCGCCTTTTGATATGCTGGGAGATACCCTGAGAGGAACTCAACCAATCATGAAAGACATGTTCCGTCAGCCGGACAAACTCCTGTAAGCGCTGGACGCCGCCGCTGATCTGACCATCGATACCATCCTCAATTCAGAAAAAGCTGCTAGAGGCTTTAATGTCTGGTACCCCCTGCACAAAGGCGCCGACGGCTGGATGTCTCAAAAACAATTTGACACTTTTTACTTCCCTTCCCTGAAAAAAGTCATGGATGCTTTCATTAAAGAGGGTTATATAATGACCCTGTTCGCCGAAGGCAGCTTCAATACGCGACTGGAAAGCTTTACCGATTTTCCAAAAGGCTCCATTCACTGGCAGTTCGACCGCACGGATATGGCTAGAGCCAAGAAAATATTCGGCGGCAAATTCAGCATGGAGGGCAACGTGCCTTCATCCATGCTAGTGACCGGTAACCCCCGTGATGTTAAAGAGCACTGCCGCAAGCTCATCGAGGACTGCGGTAAAGGCGGCGGCTATATCCTGGGCTGCGGAGCTTCCATCGGTAATCCTAAAGTGGAAACCCTGCGCGCTATGGTCGAAGCCGCTAAAGAATACGGGGTGTATAAGAAGTAGACGCGCGTTAAGGTCGATTTATTTTGGCGGAGCTATATCAAGGCACTGGTAAGAAGCTCGATACGTTTTTGTAATATCTTTACCGGTGGTCTGTCATCCATCAGGCCCCGTATTGCCATGACGATTATCTCTGCAATCTCATCCCCTACTAACGGTGCTATTGATTTTATAAAAAGCTCTCTGAATCTCATCTCACTCTGTTTTGAAATTTGTACGAGCCCATCCAGCAACTCATTCGAATAAGTTGTTTTCTTTAATATTCGGTACGGAGCTACAATCCATACATCAATAATCCCGGCGAGTTTTTCTTTATCAGAACGGTTGGTTTTAAGAATTTCTCTGGATTTTTCTTCATATCCGTCGTGAAGTTCTTTGTTCATAGTTACAAACAAATCACTCTTGTTTTTAAAGTATAAATATAACGAGGCGCGTGATATCCCGGCTCTTTTTGCTACATCTTTAAAAGAACTTTTTGAATATCCGTATTGTAGAAAGCATTTCTGGGCTGCATCTAAAATCTGCTTTTTCTTCAGGTTGGTTCTATCATTCACCTGACTTACTCCAAGCTTAGCGTTCTTAATGATTTTATAACATACGAGACACATTGGCCATAAATGCCTAACATGTTAGTATTGCGTTGACTTTTTAGCAACTAATAATAAGAACAAGTATACATCAAATTTTTCACAAAGCGCCAATTGAAGGAAAGGATTTAAGAAGAGAAGACGAACTTTAACTCAGAACAGACTCTGATATTTGAAACCGGGGAACTAAAAACATTAATATATACAATATGAACCAGCCAGCTTCCACCACCAGCCGTCTTTCTTTCCTCGACCGTTTCCTGACGCTCTGGATATTCCTGGCGATGGGCATTGGGGTGGGGCTGGGCAATTTTGTTCCCGGCGTGGCCGATTTCATCAATTCATTACAGGCAGGCACAACCTCAATCCCGATAGCGGTCGGGCTTATCCTGATGATGTACCCGCCGCTCGCTAAAGTCAGGTACGAGGAAATGGGGCGGGTCTTCCGCAACTGGCGCGTCCTCGGCCTATCGCTGGTGCAGAACTGGGTTATCGGGCCGGTGCTGATGTTCCTGCTGGCGATACTCTTCTTAGGGCGTATCTGGCCGCACCCGGATTACATGGCCGGCCTGATAATGATAGGGCTGGCGCGCTGCATCGCCATGGTCATCGTCTGGAACGAACTGGCTAAAGGCGACAGGGAGTACGCCGCCGGACTGGTCGCTTTCAACTCCGTTTTTCAGATTGTCTTCTATTCGGTTTACGCCTATGTATTTATCACCGTGCTGCCCGGCTGGTTCGGGCTGCAAGGCTCCGCCGTCGATATTACCATCGGCGAGATAGCTAAAAGCGTTCTAATCTACCTCGGCATACCTTTCTTCGGCGGGATGCTGACGCGCTTTATATGCCTTAAAACAAAGGGGCGCGAATGGTATGAGAGTAAGTTTATTCCGAAGATTAGCCCTGTTACACTGGCGGCGCTGCTGTTTACCATCATCGTCATGTTTTCGCTCAGGGGTAAGACAATAGTCGAATCGCCGCTGGATGTGGTCATTATCGCCGTTCCGCTGCTGATTTACTTCGTCGTCATGTTCCTGGTCTCTTTCTACTTGGGGAAGAAAATCGGGGCGGATTACAGTCAGACGGCCAGTATCGCATTTACAGCGGCTTCTAATAACTTCGAGCTGGCCATCGCCGTAGCGGTGGCCGTCTTCGGCATCAGTTCAGGGCAAGCCTTTGCCGCCGTCATCGGCCCGCTGGTGGAAGTGCCGGTGCTCATCGGGTTGGTGAACGTAGCGCTATACTTTCAGAGAAGATATTTTAAGAGCGACACTCTAAATCCAACCCAATAATCCTTTTAAAAAGGAAACGAATCCGTAGCTGAGTAGCTTTGAATCGTTATAAATGTTATGTTAAGCAGGCATTTATTAAGGCTAATATAGTAGTTGAAATACTGTCCAATGGGTGTTTCTTGATTTAATCCACAGGGAGATATTATACTCTAAATACAGGTTTTTTATTTTACGGAGGAAAGAAAAATGGCACTTATTGATTTTGGCGGTGTAAAAGAAGAAGTCGTCATGCGGAGCGAGTTCTCGATGGAGAAAGCGCGCAAAGTTCTCAAGGATGAAACCATCGCCGTTATCGGCTACGGCGTGCAGGGCCCCGGCCAGTCTTTAAATATGAAGGATAACGGGTTTAACGTCATCATCGGGCAGTCGAAACAGTTTATGCAGGACTGGGACCGCGCGGTCAAGGACGGCTGGAAGCCCGGTAAGGACCTTTTCGAAATTGAGGAAGCGGTAGAGCGGGGAACAATCATCGAGATGCTAACGAGCGATGCATCTCAAAGGTTAATATGGCCATCTGTTAAGAAACACCTGAAAGCGGGCAAGGCGGTGTATTTCTCGCACGGATTTTCGATTGTTTATAAAGACCAGACAGGCGTGATACCGCAGAAAGACGTCGATGTTATCATGGTCGCGCCGAAAGGCTCAGGGACATCACTACGGCGTAATTTCCTTTCCGGCGCGGGCATCAACGCGAGCTTTGCCGTTTTCCAGGACGCTACCGGCCGGGCTAAAGAGCGCTGCATCGCTATGGGCATCGCCATCGGGGCGGGCTACCTCTTCCCGACTACCTTCGAGCAGGAAGTCTTCAGCGACCTCGTGGGGGAGCGCGGCGTACTGATGGGCGCACTGGCAGGCATCATGGAAGCACAATACGATACTTTAAGAAAGCACGGCCACAGCCCGAGCGAGGCTTTTAACGAAACAGTGGAAGAGCTGACGGAAAGCCTCATCAGGCTCGTATCGGAAAACGGCATGGACTGGATGTACTCCAACTGCTCGGCAACCGCGCAGCGCGGCGCGCTGGACTGGAAACCCAAGTTCAAAGAGGCAGTCATGCCGGTCTTCAAGGAACTTTACGAAAGAGTTGCTTCCGGCACAGAAACCAAACGCGTTATCGAGGCCTGCGGCGGGTCGGACTACAAGGAACTGCTGGGCAAGGAACTGGCCGTAATGCATAACTCCGAGATGTGGCTGGCAGGTAAAGCGACCCGCGACCTGCGCCCCAAAGAAGGCGAGAAAAAAAATGCCAAGACCGCTAAGGGCATCGGCGGTAGAAAAGAGAACTAAACGAGTAGTTTGTAATTAGTAGTTTGTAGTTAGTGAAGGGGAGACAAAATCCTCCTCACTCCCCTTCCGATTCGTTCCTCATACGGAATCCCGTATGAACCGCGTGAATCGGGACTTTGACAAGGGGGACGAAATACCCCAAATGCCAGTTCTATTGCGCTCATCTTATGGCAAGTGTGTGGTAAAATCCTCCTTTTCTCCCCCTTTGACAAGGGGGACAATAAACCCCTAAAGAGTAATAAGACACTATATGGATTCCAGCCCCCGATTCGCTTTGCTCATGCGGGGCAAAGCTTCGCTGGAATGACAAATAAAAATCGTTTGACTTTCTTATACTTATGATTTATACTTATTACTAATCAGTATTTATGGGGTATATTCACGATGGTTAAAACATTGAAATTAAATTTCACCGTTCCCGAAGATATTGCTCGCGAGTTGAAAAACCGTATCACTAAAAGTAAGCGCAGCGCGTTTGTTACCGAAGCTGTCAGGAGCAGATTAGCAGAATTGAAGAAAAAGCAGCTGGAACAGGAACTTGAAGAGGGGTATCAGGCCAGATACGAAGAAGATGCCGAAATGAACCAGGACTGGGAAAAGGTTACCTTAGAAAATATAGACTAGGTCAGGCTAATACGGCAATGGCCGATTTAAAACACAAATCTCAAACAGGGTTCCCCCGTTTCGGCGATATATTTGATGCCGATTTAAATCCAATATTTGGAGCCGAAACAGGGAAGCGAAGGCCGGTATTAGTGGTATCAAATAATGTGAATAACGAATTCTCCTCTACGGTCACCATCTTACCTATAACCAGCAAAACCCCTCAAAAAGCTTATCCATTTGAAGTTCTGGCTGCAAAAGGAATCGGGGGGTTAACCGAAAATTCGCGAATTAAGGCAAATCAAATCCGTACTATCGATAAAAAAAGACTAGTCGGATATCGCGGCTCGTTACCGGATGCCCTCTTAGACCAAGTTGAAACGGCGCTAAGAGTGCACTTAAATATGAAAGCGCTTTAGACAAAGCCCTCCTTTTTATTGCGCTCATCTTATGACAAGTGTGTGGGGTAAAATCCTCCTTTTCTCCCCCTTTATAAAGGGGGACGAAATACCCCAAATATCAATGCGAAACAAAATCCCTCTCTTATCTCCCTTTACGTTTAGCTCACCCTCACCTTTTCATTCCTCTCCCATCAAGGGAGAGGTTAAGAGGAAGGTACGGTATTTTATAGGGAGACGTCAATACCCTAAAGAGCAAAATCTCCCTTAATCCCTCTTTGTTAAAGAGGGAAACTGGTAAGGGGGTGGTGACGCTGGATACCGGCTTTCGCCGGTATGGTTCATGAACATCATTGCGCTCATCTTATGGCAAGTGCCAGGGGGCATAAATCCCTCTCTTATCTCCCTTT
>PLLL01000115.1:198-4573 GCA_003141235.1 Dehalococcoidia bacterium | reverse complement strand
CACGTTCGGCACGAAGCCCACATTGCCTGTCCAGTCCGGGGCCTGCCTGTCTACAGTGGTGGTCATTTTTACCGTGGAGTTTTTACTCCAGGTATCTAAATCGTACTTGAAGCAGAGGTCTTGCGGACTGCGTGCGCCGTAGATGATATCTACATTTCCATATTTGTCGCGGTTATCGAGGACGTTCCAGATTAAAGAGCGTAAGGGCGCCAGGCCGATGCCCCCCGCCACGAAAACCAGGTTCTTGCCCTTTAAATAATCGAGGGGGAAGCTGTTGCCGAAGGGCCCGCGGAAGCCTATCTCCGCCCCTTTTCCCAGCCGGTGTAAAGCGTTGGTAACCGTGCCCGCTTTCTGTACGGCGAACTCGAAGTGGCCGCGGCGGGTGGGGCTGGAGGAGATGCAGAAAGTCGCCTCGCCGATACCGAAAACCGAGTACTCCCCGAACTGCCCCGATTCGAAGGTAAATGTTTCTTTTAATTTAGTATCTTTAAAGTTGAAATGGAACGTCAGCACACCGGGCGTCTCTTCCACAATCTTTTCAATGACGGCGATATACGGCAGGTAGACGTTCCCTTCCGGTAAATATCTCTTGCGCCCGCTGATATCGCTGATGGCCATTATTTTTTCTCCGTAACCGGCGCCCCGGCGGGCAGGCCGGACAGCGTCTGAGTAATGTCCCAGTTCACCGGGCACTGCCGGATACAGCGTCCGCAGCCGGTGCAGGCGATGACATTAAAAAGACGGGGATAAAAATCGTATTTATGATTGACCTTCTGGCGCACGCGCTTCCACTTTTCCTCGCGCGGATTTTCGGCAGGCATCTTGGTATAAACGGGGAAGCTGCAGCTATCCCAGTTGCGGTAGCGGGCGCCGTCGCCTTTAAGCATCTCGTCGTTAATATCAAAGCAGTAGCAGGTGGGACAGAGGAAAGTGCAGATGCCGCAACTAACGCATTTAGCGGAAACGCCCTCCCAGAACTCTTTATTCTCGAAAGCGTCCGGCAACCTCTGCTTAATCTGCTTCGTGTCTATCTTACGCGTTACCTTATTATAGGCAGCCTGCTTAACCGCCACGGCTTTATTCTCATCCGTCTGGCTGGCGGTTTCAGCGCCGGATGTCTTAGCTAGTAGCTCTTTGCCTTTAGCTGTAATTTCTTCGATGAGATACTCATCACCGGTATCGGTCAGCATTATATCCACATCCGCCGCTTCCGCCGGACCTAAACCCAGCGAGGTGCAGAAGCAGCTGTCATAGGGCTTCACGCAGCCCATACCGATGAGCAGCGAGTTTTGCCTTCGGCTCAGGTAATACTTGTCCTCATAAGCGTCTTTGAACACCATATCGATTATAGCGATTGCCCTTGCGTCGCAAGGCCGGATGCCGAAGATAAGCTGCTTCCTGGTTTCGGGAGGGGGCGTTTCCAGCTTAAAGCTGCCGCCTTCTTTACGGAAGCCGAACAGTTTTTCCATATTCTGGAGGAAGTTGGCTTTAGGCGGGACAACCGTGTTGCGGTACCAGTCGAGGAAGCCCGCGTCTTTTCCGTCCCACACGGCCATTTCCGCCGTCCCGCTTTCTTTAGAAGGCACGAAGACGGTAAAATCCTTCTGCCACTGACTCAGGAGCTTCGCAATATCCTGTTTTTTAATCTTTTTCATGGCTTACCTTATCAGGTCTTCAGCCTCTTTAGATTCGTAAGCGGCCATCAGGGGCAAGGCGTCCTTGTCCGTGCCGGCCTGATACTCGAAGAGTTCCTGGACTATCTCCGCCATCTTTTTGCTCAGGCTGTGCAGGGGGATGCCCACAGGGCAGGCGCGCTCGCAGGCCCCGCAATCGGTACAGCGCCCGGCGACATGCATCATCCGGGTCACCTGGAAAATCAGATTATCCTGCCATTTAGGCAGCGGCGATATCCATGCCGGCTCGGTTTCTTCCACGAAACAGCGTTTGCAGTAACAGGCCGGGCAGACTTGGCGGCAGGCGTAGCAGCGGATACAGCGCTCAAACTGGCTTTTCCAGAACTCCCAGCGTTGCGCCGGGGGCATCGCCTCAAGTTTTTTAATCAGACTCCGGCTTGCTTCGTCATCACAGACGACGGTAGCTTCTTCGTCGAGGAGAATATCGTACTCTTTAATTTTAGGCTGGTCGCAAGCGAGACAACTATCTATCAGAACATCTTTAGCCGGATATTCTTTCTTGCTTCTCTGAACAGTTACGATTACTTTATCGTTTTCACGAACTATATCATCCAGCTCGTCGCGGTCTTTGCCCATTAACTTTTCTATCTTATCCAGGTCGATGATGCCGGCGCAGGGGACGCCGATGATAACCACGTTTTCCCGCGCTAACTGCTTATCCTGTATCAGGCTGACGATGGAGCGGATGTCGCAGCCTTTGGCCACGACGCCGACTTTGCCGCCGATATCCTTAAGAAACACGCTGAGGTTATTAATAATGAAAGGATTAATGACCAGGCGGTCGGCGGCCTCTTTATCTTTAGTAATTAAAGGCGTATTGGTGAACTTGAGGCTGCCGGCCTCATAGCCCACGATAGTGCCCACCTTGCCCTGCTCCAGCAGCTCGCGGGCAACACTGCGCAATTTCTGTTCTATCTTACTTGTCATTGAATAGCCTGTTAGGGCCTAATTTTTTCAGGTCGGCGGTTATCTCGGCGACGACCTCGGCGAACTTGCCGCCTTCGGAGGCGGATACCCAGCTGGCTTGGAGCCGTTCCGGCTCGATGCCCATATATTCCAGAAACTTCTTCGTAATAGCGATTCTCCTCCGGGCGCGGTAGTTGCCGGTCTGGTAATGGCAATCACCGGGGTGGCAGCCGGAAACCAGCACGCCGTCAAAGCCGTTGCGCAGGGCGCGTATTATCAGCAGCGGGTCGATTCTCCCCGAGCAGGGGATTTTGATAATTCTGATGTTGGCGGGGTATTTTTTACGGGAAGTCCCGGCTAAATCAGCGCCGGCATAGCTGCACCAGCGGCACAGAAAGCCGAGTATTTTTGGTTCAAAATTTGGCTCTTGAGTCATATAATTTTAGAGAATTAAAAGTAGCCCTTTCTATCAAAAGTATAGCATAAACACTAGCTGGTTCATAGAAGTGTGCAATAATCACGCATCGTTCTGCCATTGCTTTGCCATCTTCACGCAGTTGGTCGTGGGGATAGTCTGTCCGCATTATGAATAATAAAGATAGTGGGGTAATGCGATAACATTATGGAGATATCAAGAGATAATCAGAGAAAACATGATACCAATAGCTATAAAGCCCTGTATATGTCGCTACACAGAGTTGCGATGAACTTGAATCTACGCTATTATGAAGTAGTTAGCACTCTCAACGCGAGAGTGCTAACTAATGTAAGAGAATAAACACTGTTTATAAGGAAGGAGGCAAGGAATGGTAGTAAAAATTCATCCGCTGGCTGACCGCGTACTGGTAAAACCCATGGAAAAAGAAGAGAAAACCAAATCAGGGATTTACCTGCCGGATACAGCTAAAGAAAAACCCCAGGAGGGCGAGGTGCTGGCCGTAGGTCCCGGTAAAATGGCCGATGACGGCAAGCGTATCCTGCCCGATCTTAAGGTCGGCGACAGAGTCATCTACGCCAAATACGGCGGCACGGAAATCAAGGTCGATGACGAAGATCTGATTATTCTGCGCGAGAGCGATATCCTGGCTAAGAAGTCTAAATAACGAGGGAAGCGAAGGAGGAAGATAATGGCAAAACAGATTATTTACGGTGAAGAAGCAAGACACGCCCTGAAGAAGGGTATTGATACTCTGGCGGACGTGGTAAAAGTTACTTTAGGGCCCAAGGGCCATCCCGTCGCGCTGGACAAGAAATGGGGAGCTCCCTCGGTTATTGATGACGGCGTCACTATCGCCAAGGACATCGAGCTTCCCGATCCATTTGAGAACATGGGTGTGCAGCTCGTCAAAGAGGCTTCCAGCAAGACCAACGATGCCTGCGGCGACGGCACCACCACCTCGACTATCCTGGCCCATGCGATTGTCACCGGCGGTTTCAAGAACATCGCTGCGGGTGCTGACAGCGTGGCTTTAAAGCGCGGCATTCAGAAAGCCACTGCCGTAGTCGTCGAGGCGCTGAAAAAGGCCTCCGTCGAAGTTAAGGACAAGGCCCAGATTGCCCAGGTGGGCACCATCACTGCCAAGGACAAAGAAATCGGCGGCCTGCTGGCCGAGGTCATGGAGAAGGTCGGCAAGGACGGCGTNNACCAACGCCGAGCGCATGGAAGCAGTCATCGAAGACCCCTACATTTTGATTACCGATAAGAAGATATCCGCAGTTTCTGACCTTCTGCCCGCGCTGGAGAAAATCCTCCAGGTTTCCAAGAACCTGCTTAT
>PLLL01000115.1:0-124 GCA_003141235.1 Dehalococcoidia bacterium | reverse complement strand
TCCTGACCGGCGGCAAGGTTATCTCGGAAGAAGTCGGGCGGAAGCTCGATTCCGTTACCGTGGAAGACCTGGGACGCGCCCGCCGCGTGACTTCCGACAAGGACAATACCACCATCGTTGGCGG
>PLLL01000036.1 GCA_003141235.1 Dehalococcoidia bacterium | reverse complement strand
GGCGGAAGTTAAAACAATCGCGGATAGTATTTCACGGAGCGGTGGCACACCTCTGGTGGTGGCGCGTAATGGAGAAGCCCTTGGCGTAGTTCACCTCAAAGACGTTGTTAAGGGCGGCATTAAAGAGCGGTTTATTAAAATGAGGAAGATGGGCATCAAGACAATCATGATTACGGGAGATAACCCGCTTACAGCGACGGCTATTGCCGCCGAGGCTGGAGTGGATGATTTTCTGGCGGAGGCTACCCCCGAGGCCAAGCTCAAGTTGATACGCGAGCACCAGGCCGGCGGGCGGCTGGTNNCTGGTAGCGATGACGGGCGACGGCACCAACGATGCCCCTGCCCTGGCCCAGGCCGACGTGGCCGTGGCGATGAATACCGGGACACAGGCGGCCCGGGAAGCGGCCAACATGATTGACCTTGACAGCAATCCTACCAAGCTCATTGAAATTGTGGAGACGGGCAAGCAGTTGCTGATGACGCGGGGGTCTCTGACTACTTTCAGCATCGCCAACGATGTTTCCAAGTATTTCGCCATTATACCGGCGGCATTTGCCAGCACTTACCCTGCCCTGGGGGCATTGAATATCATGCACCTGGCGACGCCGGAAAGCGCCGTCCTCTCGGCGGTGATCTTCAATGCGCTCATTATTATGGCGCTGGTGCCACTGGCTTTGCGTGGCGTGCCGTACCGTCCGGTGGGAGCGGCCAGGCTTCTACGCGACAACCTGTTAATCTATGGAGTAGGCGGGTTAATTGCGCCCTTTATCGGTATCAAATTGATTGATATGATTTTAGTTGCGCTACACCTGGTATAAACGGGGAGGCAAAAGAAAGGACTTATGCTGCGACAGCTTAAAACTACCCTGATATTCCTGGGGATATTCACGGTTATAACGGGGATAATATATCCACTGTTTGTGACCGGCATCGCACAAGCCTTTTTTCACCGTCAGGCTAATGGCAGTCTGGTTACCGAAAACAGAACGAGTGTCGGCTCAGAGCTAATCGGGCAGCCGTTCAGCGACCCTAAGTATTTCTGGGGCAGGCTTTCGGCAACGGCGCCGTTCCCGTATAACGCGGCCGCCTCTTCAGGTTCCAACTATGGCCCGTCTAATCCGGCTCTTCAGGAGGCTGTCCAGGCGCGTATAGATGCACTAAAAGCTGTTGACCCGGATAACAATCAGCCAATACCTGTGGATTTGGTAACCTTTTCCGCCAGTGGCCTTGACCCTGATATCAGCGTTGCCGCGGCAGACTACCAGATTACGCGTGTAGCCCGATACCGGGGGTTAACTGAGGAGCAGGTAAGTGCCCTGGTGAGGCAATTTACCGAAGGCCGCCAGCTAGGCATCCTGGGCGAGCCGCGCGTTAACGTCTTAGAGCTAAACCTGGCGCTCGACGCTGTGAAATAGACTTGACATGTCATAAAGTATAGAATTGCTTTGGAGACATGAATCGTATGACTGAAGACTTATCTCGTCCTAATCCCGACGCATTGCTGGCACGGGTCAAAGCCGAGGAAGAGCAAAAAAGGCGCGGTAAACTGAAAATCTTTCTCGGCTACGCGCCCGGCGTAGGGAAGACCTACACCATGCTAGAAGCGGCCCGCCTGCAGAAAAAGGACACTGATGTTGTCGTTGCCGTTGTGGAAACTCATGGACGGGTTGAAACAGAGGCTCTTCTTGAGGGTCTTGAAATTATACCGCGCCGACAGGTAGAATACCGCGGCATTAAGCTAACCGAAATGGATATTGATGCGGTGCTGGCTCGTCACCCGCAGCTGGCAATAGTCGATGAACTAGCCCACGAGAATGCGCCGGGCTCCCGCCACCCCAAGCGCTATCAGGATATTGAGGAACTGCTGGAGGCCGGAATCGATGTTTATACCACGCTTAATATCCAGCATATAGAAAGCGGACGTAATGCGGTGGCCCAGATTACCGGCGTTTGGGTACGCGAGACAGTACCCGATAGCTTTATCGATAGCGCTACAGAAATCGAGATGGTTGACCTGCCCCCTGACGAGTTGTTGAAGCGGCTTAAGGAAGGGAAAGTCTACATCCCCGAACAAATAGCACCGGCGACCGAATCATTCTTCCGCAAGGGAAATCTTACGGCATTGCGCGAGTTGGCTATGCGTAATGCCGGCAAACACGTCGATGAGCAGACGCGAGCTTATATGAAGGCTCATGCCATACCTGGACCGTGGCCATCCGCAGAGCGTCTTCTGGTATGTGTCAGCTCCGGTCCCGCGGGTACCCGTGTGGTACGCAACGCCCGCCGGCTGGCTTATCAGTTAGGTGCGGAATGGTTTGCTATCTATGTTGAGACGCCGGATGCGCATTTATCCCCCAGCCAGCAGGAACGTCTGACGAGCACACTGCGGATGGCGGAGAGGATGGGGGCTAGAGTCGCTACTATTCAAGGAAATAATGCTTTCTCGGCGGTGACGGAATTTGCCGGTAAGAATAATATTACCAAGATAGTCGTTGGCAAATCACACAGAAACCGATGGCAGAGCCTGTTCGCGGGATCAATCACGAATCAACTCATTCGCCAGAGTGAGCATTTTGATGTGTATATCGTGGGTAGCCGGGGAGAACCCGCACAACCTGAACCGAACATAATTCCGGGTAAAAGGCAACCCCACAACTGGCGGGGCTATCTGCGAGGTCTGGGATTAGTCTTATTGGCTACCTTACTGGGTCAATTGTTACATGGTCGTTTTGCTCCCACTACCATAGCCATGCTGTATTTGCTATCTGTCGTTATCACGGCTTATTTGTGGGGGCTGGGCCCGTCTATTCTGGTTTCCGTTCTCGGCGTACTGGCATTTGATTTCTTCCATATTCCACCATATCTGACTTTCAGGGTAGCGGATACACAGTATATTTTTACTTTTCTCGCCTTACTTTTCGTTGCTGTCGTCATCAGCTATCTGGCATTACGGGTTCGCCAACAAACCGAGTCAGCCAGGCGTCGCGAGCGCGAAACAGCCGCCCTTTACTCTCTGGGTCGGGACCTGGCTGTTTCCAGTGACCTTGAGTCTTATATCCGTGCAATTATAAAAAGAGCAAAGGAAACATTCGGGCATGACGCGATAGTTTTTTTACCCGACCCTCAAAACAAAGAAACCCTCAAACCATATGCCAGTATCCCAAATATAAGTATCGATGAAAATGAACTAGCCGCCGCCATCTGGTCTTTTCAGCACCAGAGGATAGTGGGACACGGCACTGATACTCTCCCTAATGCTAAAGAGCGATATTTGCCGCTGGTTACTGCCAGGGGAGTAGTGGGAGTAATAGCCATATCGGCGACAGATACCAGTGGCGAGTTGACCATCGAGCAAGAACAGCTCTTGGAGGCCTATGCTGACCTTGCCGCTATCGCCATTGAGAGTATTTTGTTGGCTAATGAGGCACAAAATGCGCAAGTCTTACGCGATACGGAAAAACTACAGACCGCCCTTCTCAATGCGGTTTCGCACGACCTGCGTACACCGCTGGTATCTGTCATTGGCGTTTTAAGCAGTCTTCAAGAAGAAGGGATGCACCTGGATGACGTTGCCAAGATGAATCTAATCCAGGTAGCCCGCGAGGAGGCCGAGCGGTTGAATCATCTGATATCCAATCTACTTGATGTATCGAGGATTGAGGCCGGGGCAATTAAAATATCCAGACAGCCATCCGATGTACAGGATTTGGTCGGTGCCGCCCTGGAGCAGCTGGGCAGCCGTGTTGGCGCCCGTCCGATTAATATGGAAATACCGGCCGAATTGCCTTTTGTATCGGTGGATTTTGGCCTTATTGTACAGACATTGGTAAACGTTCTGGATAACGCTCTAAAATATTCACTGGACGATTCTCCTATCGATATCAGGGCGCGGCAAGTTGGCCAGGAGATGCAGATTGAAATAGCCGACCGTGGCATTGGAATTCCAGCACAGGACTTATCACATATATTCGATAAGTTTTACCGCATACAACGCCCTGATAATGTAACGGGCACAGGGTTAGGTTTATCTATTTGTAAAGGTATTATTGAGGCTCACGGCGGGCGTATTACTGCCGAGAATCGTCCGGGCGGTGGTACTATCATTAAATTAGTTCTACCGGTGACTGAGTCCGACCACAGCAATGGGGAACAGTCTCATGCCTGACGAGCGAGTACTGATAGTCGATGATGAGCCGGCAATCAGGAAATTTTTACAGGTTACGCTGACAGCCCAGGCTTATAACACTATTGAAGCAGTGTCCGGGCAGGAGGCTCTGGTAAAAGCTGCGGCCGATAAACCGGACATCATTGTCCTCGATATAGGTTTACCGGATATGAATGGTATCGAAGTTACCAGACTGCTTCGCCAATGGACACAGATACCGATAATAATTCTTTCGGTCCGGGGAGCGGAGAGTGATAAAATTGCAGCGCTTGATGCCGGAGCGGATGACTATTTGACCAAACCCTTCGGTGTGGGAGAACTGTTGGCGAGACTCCGTGCCGCCCTGCGTCGAGCTGCTCAAACAACCAGCGAGCCGGTTTTCACGAGCGGTAGTTTGAAAGTCGACCTGGAACGAAGGCTAATAAGCGTGTCTGGTAGTGAAGTGCAATTGACGCCCACCGAGTACGAATTACTTCGCGTGCTGATAACTCATGCAGGAAAAGTACTGACCCATCGCTTCCTCCTGCGGGAAGTGTGGGGAGCAGAATATGGCGAGGAATTCCATATGTTGCATGTGAACATCAGCAATCTGCGCCGCAAGATAGAGCCCGATTCGGCACGCCCGCAATTCATTATTACTGAACCAGGAATTGGCTACCGCTTAAGGACTGACTAGAGAATATCAGATCTTGTCCCACTTGAAAGTCATTAAAAAGATTCTGTCGGGTGGAATCCCATTCCTCCGAAGGTGGATGGTTCTAGGTATCGTACCTTTCTATGTAGTTTGAAAGTCACAAACACTCAGAATGTTGAATTTCAAGCGCTAGATTATCGTCCACTCCCCACCGGGAGACGACGTTTTAAAAAACAGGAGTCCTGGTTAACAGACAGAATTTGATGTGCTTTACTTTTAGCCTTATACTAATTCGTGGAGCATGAAGATGGCTGATAATAAAGTCCTCATTGTCGAAGACGACGCTAACCTGTTGGAGACTCTAAAATACAATCTCCGCAAAGAGGGTTATGATGTAGTGACGGCCAGCGATGGCGAGCAGGCGATAGAGGTTGCCCGGAGAGAAAAACCTGACCTTCTTATCCTCGATATCATGCTACCCAAGTTGAATGGCTTTGAGGTATGCCGTATCCTGCGGCAGGAGATGATAGTGCCTATCTTGATGCTGACGGCCAAAGCTGATGAAACCGATAAAATAGTAGGACTTGAAATCGGTGCCGATGATTACATGACCAAGCCCTTCAGTATAAGGGAACTTCTGGCTCGTGTCAGGGCGATGCTTCGCCGGACTAAAATGGCGAAAGCGCCGCCGGCAGGTGAACCGGCATCATTGAAAATCGGCAATCTGGAAATTGATTTTGCGCGCCACCGAGTGGCTTTATCAGGGGCGGCGTTAGAACTATCGCCTAAAGAGTTCGACTTGCTTGTCTTTCTTGCCAGGAATAAGGGATTGGTATTCAGCAGGGAGCAGCTTTTAGAAAAAGTATGGGGCTATTACTTTGCCGGCGATACGCGTACCGTTGATGTGCACATCCGTTGGCTGAGACAGAAAATAGAGGCCGACCCCGGTCATCCCAAATACCTAGTCACAGTCCGTGGCACCGGATATAAACTGGAGGGTTAGAATTGCGTAGTTTCCAGTGGCGTATTGCCATACCTTTCATCATTCTGATAGTTGCCAGCATGGGCGTACTGGGAATTTACCTCACGAATTCAGTCAGGAACTCTCAGCTTGATAACCTTCGCTTCCACCTCGAACAGGAGGCGAAGATTGTAGCTGAGGCCAGTTTGCCCGCTTTTCTAGGGCAAGGGGACTCTCAGGACACTCTAGCTAAGAAGCTGGGGAAGGAAATCGATACCCGTATCACTATTATCGCTCCAGATGGTACAGTTTTAGGTGATTCTGATGAAAATCCATCAACCATGGAAAATCATGCCACACGCCCTGAAGTTAAAGATGCATTGACTTCAGGTCTCGGCGAGATAACTCGCTACAGCACTACCTTAAACGAGCAAATGATGTACGTGGCAGTGCCTATCACCAGCCAGGGCAGGGTGCTGGGGATAGCCAGGGTAGCGCTTCCCATTACCAATGTGGAAAATTCGGAGAGTCTTGTAACGCGGATAATTTTCCTCGCAACAGTCATCATAACCATACTGGCGATACTGGCTGCCGGGCTTATCGCCAGGACAACGACACGGCCTATCCGGCAGCTCACCAAGGCATCAAAGAGGATTGCCGCTGGTCAGTTCGGTCAAAAGATAACCGTATCAACGAAAGACGAAATCGGCCAGCTCGCCCAGGCTTTTAATGAGATGTCCTCCAACCTTAAAACGACCGTGGAGGTCATTTCTACCGAGAAAACCAAGCTAGCTAGTGTTCTTAGTAACATGGCTGACGGCGTTATCCTGACCGATGTTGAAGGAAATATTGTGCTGGCCAATCCGGCAGCGGGCAAGCTCTTCGGATTTAAAGAACCAGATGCTGTTAGCAAACCTCTCATTGAAGTAGTTCATGATCATGAAGTCGATGGGATATTGAAGTTATGCCTCAAAACACGCCAGGAGCAAACCACGCAATTCGAGTCTGGTATTACCAGGCGGTTTGTTAGAGCTATCGCCGTCCCAATTTATAAACAAAGCCGGTTGAACGGGGTACTACTCCTGCTTCAAGACCTGACCGAATTGAAAAATCTGCAAACAATGCGGCGGGAACTGGTAGGCAATATTTCCCACGAACTCAGGACACCCATCGCCGGTATTAAAGCGATGGCCGAGACACTACAAAACGGCGCTATCGATGATAAAGAGGCAGCCAGAAACTTCCTTGGCAGGATTGTGGGCGAGGCTGACCGCCTTACCCAGATAGTAACCGAGATAACCCAGCTTTCCCGTATTGAAACCGGCCGGGCTGAATTGAAAATGGAGCCGGTTAATCTTAACGTACTGATAGAAGGGGTACTTGTGGAGATGAATCCGCTGGCGGAAAGACAGCAGGTAACTCTATCTAACAAACTATCCGCCGACCTACCTCTTATCCAAGCTGACAAAGATAGAATCCGGCAGACGATAATCAACCTGGTGCACAATTCCATAAAGTTCAATAAACCCGCCGGGAAAGTAACCGTCTCCACCGGTTACGACAGCAACTCAGTCACCGTTAGCGTCGCCGATACCGGCATCGGCATTTCTAAAGATGATCTACCCCACGTCTTCGAACGCTTTTATAAAGCCGATAAAGCGCGCACTGGCGGCGGGAGCGGGCTGGGACTGGCTATCGCCAAACATACCGTCCAGGCCCACGGCGGTGATATCCACGCTCAAAGCGAAGAGGGCAAGGGTTCCACCTTTACTTTCAACCTTCCCCGCAAATAACCCCTAAATTTAACCAAACCTTAACATAGCCTTAATCCGTCTTTAAACTCCGCCGCTTAGACTATTATTAGATGGATAAAAAGATTCGATTATATTGAAAGGGGGTGAAAAATGAAAGAATTCACTCTAGCGCTTATAGCCCATGATGCCAAGAAAGAGGACATGGTGCAGCTGGTAAAAGCCCACAAAGATGAGCTTACCAAGGTTGACCTTGTGGCTACCCGAAGCACGGGACAGTTCGTCATGGGGAGGACCAAACTGCCGGTAACGCTCATGCAGAGCGGCCCGCTGGGCGGCGACCAGCAAATCGGCGCCATGGTGGCCAATGAAGAAATCGATGCGGTTATCTTCCTGCGGGACCCGCTGACAGCCCATCCTCACGAACCGGATGTCTCGGCGCTGCTCAGAGTCTGCGATGCTCATGGTGTCCCGCTGGCGACAAACATCGCCACGGCGGAGGCAGTCCTGCATCTCCTCTTCGAGCACCCGGAGGCATTAAGCGGGCATCACCTGGAGGCGCAATTTCTTGAGGAAATGGCCCCGGTACATAACTAGAAAAAGAAAGAATAAAAGGAGAAAAATAACTTGAACAAATCTGTAAAAAAATGGCTCTTACCCCTGGCGCTGATACTGGTTCTCTCCCTTGTTTTCACGGGCTGCAGCACAGCGTCAACACCAACCTCTACCTCTGTTACAACGACAACCCCCGCTCCCACAACTCCCGCACTCACCGGCTCATTCAAGATTATCGGGTCGAATACGGTGACTCCCTTGAGCGCGGTATGGGCGGAAAACTTCATGAAGGCTAACTCTAAGGTCAGCATCGCCGTCAGCGGCCCCGGCTCAGGAGTCGGCATCGCTGCCCTGATTGACAGCACCACGGACATCTGTCAGTCGTCACGCCTGATTACGCAGGACGAGATAAATCAGGCTAAAGCCAAGGGGGTTACCACTTACGAAATTCAGGTCGCTACGGACGCCCTTTCCGTAGTCGTGAACCCCTCGAACCCCGTGTCGGAATTGACTTTCGTTCAGCTCTCCGCTATCTACACCGGCAAGATAACGAACTGGAAAGAGGTCGGCGGTAAAGATGCGCCGATTGTCGTCATGAGCCGGGATACCAACTCGGGCACTTACACCTACTTTAAAGAGACCGTAGTCCAGATGGCCGGCCTGCCTACCAAGGACACGACGCTGGAATACGGCAACAAGGTGTTGATGCTCCCCTCTACCGAAGAAGGGGTATCACAGGTAGCCGGTAATCCCAACGCCATCTTCTACACCGGTCTGGGTTACCTTAACAATACCGTAAAAGCCCTAGGTATCAAGAAAACAGCCAGCGACACGGCGGTTAAACCCAGCGTAGAAACTTCTCTGAATGGGACATACCCCATATCCCGACCTCTCCTGTACTACACTAACGGAGTGCCGACCGGAGCCATCAAGGTTTACATCGATTACTGTCTCTCCTCTGCCGGTCAGCAGGAAGTGCTCAACGCCGGTTTCGTACCGCTGAAAAAATAGGAGTAAAATAAAAGATAATGCTGCAACAGAATGTTGCCCCCACCGCCGCCGCAGTTTCCAATAAAGGACTGAGGCGGCGTCTGCGGTTGGGCGAAAGAATCATCGAGGGCTGGATATTCCTGGCCGGCCTGGTGGCGATTGTCGTTTTGCTGGGCATTATCTTCATTCTCCTTAAAGAGGGCTTACCAATATTTACTTATACCAATCCCTGGGAATTTTTCTTCGGTACGCACTGGTACCCGGTCTCTAACCCACCCACCTTCGGCATCGCGCCCTTCTTTGTTTCCACGTTAATGATTACGGTAATAGCGACGGTGATAGCCGTGCCAATCGGTGTGGCCTGCGCCGCCTATTTATCCGAGGTGGCGCCTCACAGACTCAGTGAGACGATAAAACCCATCATTGAAATATTGGCCGGTATACCATCCGTGATGATGGGGTTTATCGGGCTGGCGCTGCTTTCACCCTTTGTGCAAAGCCTATTCCACCTGAACACCGGATTGTGCGGCCTGACCGCCGCGATAATGCTCTCGCTGATGAGCTTGCCTATCATTGTCAGCGTTTCCGAGGACGCTCTGCACGCTGTTCCCCGGGAGTTTAAAGAGGCATCTTATGCGCTGGGCGCGACGAAGTGGGAGACGATATGGCACGTCTGTATCCCATCCGCCCTTTCCGGTATCGCCGCCGCCGTGATGCTGGGAGTAGGCCGCGCTATCGGTGAGACGATGACCGTCCTGATGGTGGCAGGAGGCGCTCTGGCCGTGCCGGTTTCGCCCACCGACCCGATGACGACCATGACCTCGGCTATTGCTTCCGGCATCGGCAATGCTGTCCGCGGCGGCCTGCAGTATCAAGCTCTTTTTGCCATCGGGCTCATCCTGTTTATCTTGACCCTGGCCGTGAACATCATCGCCGAAAGGGTACTGGAGCGGCAGAAAAGGAAATTCGCGAGGTAACTTGTAAATGACGACATCTGTTTATAATTCGCGCCGCTTATCACAGCGCACGGCCTTTACTTTTCTGGCGCTGGCTACGGTTATTACCGTGGCGCCCGTACTTTTTATTATTATCTACACCATCACTAAAGGCGCCGGCGCGATTACCTGGGACTTTATAGTTCAGTTCCCTTCGCAGGCGGGCAAAGCCGGCGGCATCCTGCCGGCAATTGTCGGCACCTTTTACCTCATGCTCGGTACACTGGTCTTTGCCTTACCGATAGGGGTGTTGGCTGGGATTTACCTCACGGAATACGCCCGGGACAACTGGCTGACCCGGCTCATTAACCTGGCTATTATAAATCTTGCCGGAGTGCCCAGCATCGTCTTTGGGCTTTTCGGGCTTAGCGTATTTGTGATGGCCTTTCACTTTGGCCTTTCGCTGCTGGCCGCCAGCCTGACTTTAGCCGCCCAGGCGCTGGCGATGGTTATTACAACATCCAGAGAAGCGATACTGTCCGTCCCGAAAGAATACCGGGCGGGCAGCCTCGCCATCGGCGTGACTAAATGGCAGACGGTCAGGCATATCGTTCTGCCGGAGGCTTTTCCCGGAATAATTACCGGGGCGGTCCTGGCTATAAGCCGCGCCGCAGGGGAAACAGCGCCGATACTGGTGGTCGGGGCAGCCTTCTTACTGCCGAAACTGCCGCAGTCACCCCTCGACCAGTTTATGGCGCTGCCGTACCATCTTTACACGGTAGCCGCTCATGTCCCCAATATGCCCAAGACAACGGTATGGGGCGTCGCGCTGGTGCTGCTTATCGTGGTGCTTTCTTTCGATATTCTGGCGGCGGCCATCAGGATTAAAACGAGACAGAGGAAATAGCGATGAATATTAACCTTAATGTGCCGGATATTTCAACCGGGCCCGCGGATAAATGCGTCACCAAGCTCAAAGCGGAGGGGGTTAACCTCTTTTACGGTTCATTCCAGGCGTTACGGAATATCACCCTGGATATACCGTCCTGTTCCATCACTGCGGTTATCGGTCCGTCCGGCTGCGGGAAATCTTCCATGCTGCGTCTTTTTAACCGCATGAACGACCTTATTCACGGGGCGCGGGTGGAAGGCAACGTGGAGTTGGATGGCACCCCAATTTATGATTCCAAAATTGATGTCGTCGAGCTCAGGAAGAAAGTGGGCATGGTCTTCCAGAAACCCAACCCCTTCCCGATGTCGGTATTTGAGAATGTGGCTTTCGGCCCAAAACGTCACGGTATGAAAAGCAGCGGTGAGCTTGAAGAAATCGTTGAGAAAAGCCTGCATCACGCCGCCCTCTGGGATGAGGTAAAGGATAAGCTGGGGCAGTCCGGGCTGGCTCTTTCCGGCGGCCAGCAGCAGCGGCTCTGCATCGCCCGGGCCCTCGCCGTCAGGCCGGAAGTCCTGCTGATGGACGAGCCGGCGTCGGCTCTCGATCCCATAGCGACCCAGCGCATCGAGGAGTTGATCTACCAGCTCAAGAAGGACTACACCATCGTCATTGTCACCCACAACATGCAGCA
>PLLL01000093.1 GCA_003141235.1 Dehalococcoidia bacterium | reverse complement strand
TATTATAAAATGAGGGAATCCCCGGGAGATAATCCGGGGGGTTTTACTTTTTAGCTAAGGGATTGCTACGGAAAGCACGATTTGCGCATATGAGTTAAAGCATGTTGACTACAGTAAAGACATTATGCAAATATATAGCAACGTGGATGGAATAGATAATAAATATATAGAAAATGCAATCGAGGCTCTTTCGAGTTCGGTTGGAATCAAAGAGCATGTAGATAGTCAGAATATAATCTCTTTGATTAGTGCTAACAAAGTAAAAGAAGCAATAACAGAAATTGCAAAATATCTTGGTTTACCCATAGAAATTAACCTATCCTATGTACCAAAGGGATATAGACCTAGTGCTAATGATGGTTTCCAGAGCAATAGTCTCGTAAAGACAGACTGGCGAGGTCGTGGGGCTGAAGGTATTACAGCGCAGGTTTCTATTCCATCAAATTTGCCATTTTATGGGACTCCTGGAATGGTGAAATTTCCTATTAACGTTCGGGTCAGTGAAGGTTGCAATGAAAACCCTATGACGCTTATAAGCGTACTAGCTCACGAAATTTCCCACATCGTTCTTTACTCGATATGGCATAAAGAAAAAGATAATGAGTTTTATACCGATCTAACTGCCATGATACTTGGTTTCGCAATAGTTATGAGTTTTGGAAGAAAGATTGTTAAAACCAATTCATCTACCCAATATGGTTTCTTGTCCAACACGACAACAACAACGACAAACACTACTACATACGGATATCTATCTGATGAAAATTTTGATTTTGCTTTGGATAAAATTGAGGGTATTTTAAAGACGTATAGAGGGAAAAAGAATAAACTAGAAATTAAGATATCAGGCCTGGAGAAAAAATTACGTGAGCAAATATTCACAACTTTATACTTTAAAAAGTATATCCAATATGTTGATAAGCACTTAAAACAAAACATCTCTAAAGAAGATGGTCACATGATAGCAAGTTTTCATCAAGCCAATTATACCGATGAATTTGAATCAGCGATTCGAAGAATGGAAAATGAGCTAAAGCAATTTGCGACTTTCGTCCGAGATCTTGATCACTTCTCCGATTATAACTTTAAAGAAATAAAAAAATGGGAGGAAACATTACAATCAATTGGTGCTAATTTGGATACAAAATACTACCGACTGCGTGGAGCGGTAATTGTTTTGAGGAAGTATGTATCACTCTGGTATAAAATCCAGTATATTTGTAAAATAAAGCCGAGTATAGTTAAATAAGTTTCTGCTCTAAGTAGTTAATATATTCTTACTATTCCTTAACACAAAAATCGTAAAAATGCTTGTAATTTTGCTAACCGATTGCTAACAGGAGAAGATAAATAATCTACGAGAATATCTTGATTTGCGTATATGCTATAATAAAATACTTTAAATTGTCAGGAGAATAATAGTATGTCAAAATTAAATTCGACAAATTCACAATGGGTGACGAAGACTAAAGACGGTTATGAGCGTAAAGGAAATTTAACGGCTGATTGGGAAGTTGCAATGGATCCAATTAGCGATGATTATACACCACGAAGAATTAATGCGCGTGACTTATTTAATATTTGGGTAAAGATAGTTAATGAAAAATATCCAGATAATCTAGTTCCGATATTTTGGTTCGTAAGAGGAGATGATACTGCAATATTTGAAGGAATGCCGTTTCAATATGACCATTTGAATAAAGAAACCGAAGGATTATCAAAAGAAGACTTTTTAACGTATTTTACATGGCCAATAAATTCCAAGACAGGCGAAAAGCTTAATTGGTTTCTTTTACACGTCGAAGATAAACTTTGGAATTCGAAAAGAGCAGATAAGGGTGGGTTTATTCAAGAAGCCACAGGTTGGAAACCGTCAATACTTCAACCATTTGTATATTTGCCTTCTCTAACTAATAATTTACATTAAAAATTTATTTTGATTGCTTCATCAAATCTCTTTGCTGCTACTTCCTGAAGTCCTGGCGCAACATGGCTGTAGGTATCAAGGGTTATTTGTATTCATCTCAGTTTTATGGAGGTAGATGCCGCCCGTTCCCATGGCAGTATGGAAGATGGGCCTGTCTACTCTTTTAATAATCAATGGGCAGTGTTTCATTCCTTTTGGTATAAAGAGAAGGCAACTCCTGGTAAGTATCTGCGGTTCGCCTTCCAGCCACATTTCGATTTCTCCGCCGAGGTCATACGGGTCTGCGATGTTGCTGCCGATAAAGGTAATCACTTCATCGAATTCGTGCGAGTGCGGGTGAGCTTCAGCCGTTTTGGGCAACTCTCCTCCCGGCATTATCCAGACACATTCGGCATATAAGGCGTTCTTCACAATTTCATTATCTAAATAGAGCAGTTGTATGCGCCCGCCTTCGCCAACTTTGGGGATATAGTGAGGATTGGGTCCCTGCCTGTCCGGGGATAGTTTTGAGGCGAGTTTCAGTTCCGAGATCACATATTTGCCGTATTTCGATTTAGACATATTCCCGTATGCCTCCATTTCTTCTTAAATAACCATCGGCATGATTATAGAGCATAACCTCGCACATTTCATCTTATCGGAGATAATCCAGGGGATTTGTAATTTTAGCGTATACCGAACGTAGAACATCGCCCGGTATTTTGCCTATTGGCTAATTGACAATACGCCCATGACAAGAGTATATTAAGTTTCGAAACTAAATATTATGTCTATAACGGAGGCGCCGATGAACATACTAAGCAGGGTCTGGTCACTCATCGTAAGTCCTACTCCCGGGAGCGAAATGCAGGATATCGATAAGCCGGGCTACGCCAAAGAAGTGCTGACTCAAAGGCCTGACATCGATTTCAGGTCTTTGGCCAAAGAAGCTAAAGATAGTCCGAAAATAATTACTGAGAAAGATAAACTTCTCCAGGAACTGATTACCTGTCGAGGATTGCTGGGTTCCTGGATGGGCAGCAACGAAGTCATCGCAGACTGCGAAAAACATATAGCATCGGCCTATACCAAGATCGCTAAATACGATAAAGACAACGAAGGGGGAAAAGGCAACGTCGACGATCTGAGCGCGGCCAACGATGCGCTTCTACAGATTCGGCAGCGGCTTGCTCAAGCCTGGTGCTCAAAGCACAGTAAACCTCTGGTGTCATTCCTTTTTGTGTATCATCTGGTGCTGTTGGGCGTCTGCGCGTTTTTGCTCGTGTACTACGGGCTTCTGCCGGGCCAAACGTCCAGGTTAGCGGTAAACATTAGTGTGGTCATCCTGTTTTCCTCCTTCCTGTTTGGCGCCATTGGAGGCTTGTTTGACGGGTTATCCGCGTTGAAGAACAACTACGGCAAACGGCAATTTGACGAGAGCCATGTCATCTGGTATCTTGCCAACGCAATTCTGGGGGGTATACTGGGGACGGTAGTCTTCGTGGCGATTTTAGCCGGGCTCTTAACGACCACCGGGAACGGCGTTGCCGGCACAGCAGCGAATGTGACAGCGAATATGACAACAGCAAACACTGCTGCGCTACAGAGTACTTCACCAGTAACAGCTACCACAATGGCGGCTTTTATCCTTGTCGTGGCATTTATAGGCGGGCTCAAACAGACGACGGTAATAACTTTCCTGACTCGAATAGCCACCAGTGTTTTCGGTGGAGATAGTAAATCTACATCAAGCTCAACGACCTCATAAACAGGAAATCGTTGGTTAAAATCCAACCCCCGCTACCAAGAAGAATAAAGTCCCCCGGGTTATTCCGGGGGATTTTTCTTTTCAGGCAACTTATTGCGCCCGTATACCGAATAAGCTACAATAAAACGCAGTCGACCTATTAAAGGAGGCGTCATGAATATTTCCCAACAGTTCGCAGCTAACGTGGTAAATACCGGCTTTAAATCCCTCGATGAATTAACTGTCTCCCGGGCGCGGTGGCGCGTGCTGGACGTTGTCGGCTGCTTGATTGCCGGGGCGAATGCCGCCGGCTGTAAAGCGATGCTGACACTCGTAAAACAATGGGGCGGCACCCCCGAGAGCACCGTCCTGGTCCACGGGGTTAAAGCGCCGGCGCACCATGCCGCCATGATGAACAGCCTCATGACCCGGTCTTTCGACTTTGAGCCGGTGGATGCGGAAGGTGAAAATACGTCCAGTCCGGCCCACGTCAGCGGCACGACCGTCCCTACCGCGCTGGCCATGGCCGAATATCAAGGCGCCAGCGGTAAAGAGCTGATTACCGCGCTGGTACTTGGCGATGACATTGTTTGCAGGCTAGGCGTGGCCTCCGGTTTCGATTTCGACCTCGGCTGGGACAATACCGGCACGATTAACGGCTTCGGGGCAACGGCCGTCGCGGGAAAACTGCTCGGGCTGGATGAAAAGCAGCTCCATAACGCGTTCGGCATCGTCCTGCATCAGCTGGCGGGCACGATGGACGGCGTCTTCGATAAATCGATGTCATTCAAACTGCCTATCGCCCTGTCCGCCCGTAACGGCATCTTTTCCGCCGAACTGGCTAAACAGGGATTCGCGGGGGTGAACGACCCGTTCCTGGGCGCGCACGGCTTCTTCCATAACTACTGCCGTAATTACAATACTCAAAACATCGTTAAGGATTTGGGGAAGCGTTTTTATGCTGATACTATTCATAAGCCATGGTCTGCCTGCCGCGGCACGCACTCGTCTATTGATAGCGCCCTGAAAATCGCCCGCGCTCACGAATACAAACCGGAAGACATTGAAAAAATCGAGGTTCACATGGCGCCTGCCCAGTTAAAGGGTTTTTGCGGCCAGACTCTGGAATTCGGGGAGACGCCGCAGGTGGATGCCACTTTCAGCATCCGTTACACGGTCGCCCGCGCGCTTTTCAGCAAGGAAGTAAAGCCTGAGCATATGGTCGAAAGCGCCGTGCGTGAACCGGCCGTTAATGCGCTGATAAGTAAGATGTCCCTCGTTCCCTCCCTTCCCCCCGAGAAGGGCCAGGCCACGGAGATTAAGGTGACGATGAAGGGCGGAGAGGTATGGACATCGTCCACCGATTTCCCGAAGGGGCATTATATTAAAACCCCCAATACTGCGGATGAGCTTAAGGCCAAGTTCAGGAACAATGTGGCTTATTCACAAACTATCTCCGCGAAGAAAGCGGAAAAAGCGCTGGAGATAATCCTGAAGCTGGAAGAGCTTAAAGATGTGAGGGAGTTGACGGGACTGCTGGTCAAATAACGTTATTCAGCTACCCTTACTCTCCCGCGGCGTATTTCCCGGCTAAGCGCCCGGTGACGTAAGCGAGGCCGTGGCTCAAACCGGCGCACATTACCGGGTAGTCTATAGCGAAACGGTTGCCCACCATGTTGCCCGCCAGGTACAGGCCCGGTATCGGTTTTCTATCGGCGTCCAGCGGTTGCATTTGTAGGTTAGTGTTCAGGCCGCCCAGCACCACCAGGAACTCCTGCTTGGTCGCCCCGGCATAGTACGGCGGCTTGGAGATAGTGGTCAGGCGGGCGGGATTCTTACCGTAATCGGTATCCCTACCGTTTTCCACCATCCGGTTATAGCGCGCCACCGTCGCGGTAAAGGTCTTGACCGGCACGTTTATTTTCTCCGCCAGCTCTTCGATGGAGTCGGCTTTAATTGAAAGCGTTTTGAAGTCCGTCATCATTTTTTCGTTAACCTCATATAATCTCCCCAGCCCTATGCCCATGTGCGTGACCTCGTTTTCCCACTTGCCGTCGAAAATCTGCCACGCTTTCTTGAACGCCTGTTTATTGAGCTGGTTGGCGATGGCCTGCGCCGTCACGTCCTCGTTTTCATAGCGCTCGCCGTCGATATTAACGCGCAGGAAAGGCGCGTTGCCCAGCGGCCCAGCCGTAGCGTGAGCCATCGGCGCATGAGGCCCCACCCCCATCACCCCGCCAATGCGCATCACCATCTGGTAGCCGTCGCCAGTGTCTAAAGGTTCAGGGGCATCGAGGAGGTCCTGGTTACGCGTCATATAAATATTAACAGCCAAGGCGATGTCCGCGCCCTGCGGGCAATACTGCTGCATCATCCAGGGATTGTTGCCGTAATCGCCGGTGCACATTATCACGGCTTTATTGGCGTTATATTGGACGTAATCGCCGTTCTTGTTCATAGCGATGACGGCGGTCACGCGGCCGTTTTCCCCCCGGACGACCTGCATAGCACGGGTCTGGTAATGAATAACCACGCCTTTTTGCAGGGCGTGCTTTTGGAGGTTATTCAGGGAAAGGGAGTGGTCGAGCCCCTTACTCCAGGGCGCAGTCTGGAAGTGGGTCACCGGATAATCCGGGTAATATTCTTTTTTAGCGTCGTACCAGGCGGGACGCGGCCATTGCCATACGTGAGTCTTGATTCCTTCCGGGTCGGTCATGTCCATCACCCAATCGAGGGTTGCCCCGCTGTGCTCCGCCCAGAGACGGTACCAGCGCTGGTCGGGATAGTTACCACCCGAACGCATCAGCTGACGTATTATTTCATCGACATCGTTTTTAACGCCCGCCTGTTTCTGGAGACGGCTATCGATAGCGGCGATGTGCCCGCCGCTGTAGCGGAAGGTGATATGGCGGTCAATCTGGATGACTTTAGCGCCGTTTTCCGCCGCGGTAAGCGCCGCCGCCTTGCCGGAAGTGCCCGCGCCAACGACGATGACATCGGCGGTGAAGTTTTCTTTTATTTCCTTCGGAGAAATTGGCTCGGACGGAACATGATAAGTCCATTTCTTCAGCACGAACTTGTTCATTCCCGGCGGCCTTTGCGCTTCTACAGGCGCCTTTGCCAGGACTACCATTTTATCAATTCGCTCTTTATTCGCCACGGTCTTCCCTCCTGTACTTTTATTCAGAGTTGTTTTGATACTAAAATGGATTATAACACGTTAGAGAGGCATTGACGAGGCACAGCCTGAGTTATAGAATAAGCCCGATACGATATAATATATTACGTGAATATCCGGTAAAGGGGGCTGACATGTCACTGGAAGAACTGGAAAAAAGAATTAAAGCCATCGAGGATACGGAAGAAATCAAGAAACTGCATCACCGCTATGTTAATCTTATGGACGCGCTGAAGTACACTGAAGTCCTTGGTCTCTTTACCGACGACTGCACCTCGGAAGTGCGTAAGTCCGGTGTGAAACACGGTAAAAAGGAAATCGAGGATATCTATTTAAAAATGCTGGCTCATAACCGGGGGTCGGTAAGGAACGACGGACACCTGGCCATCGAACCGGACATTACCGTCGACAGCGATACCACCGCGCACGGCACCTGGCTTATCTACATGCTTTTCTCCAAGCCGGCCATTCAATGGGTGCAGGGGAAGAACGAGTGCGAATATAAGAAAGTGAACGGCCAGTGGAAAATCCACAAGCTTAAGTTTACGCGCACGCTGGCCTCCGACCCCACGCTGTATCCGTAAAGGAAAGGGGCAAAATCTCCCTCTTATCCCTTCCTTCGGCAGACTCAGGACATGCTTTACGAAAGAGGGAAGAAAATCCTATCCTTCTTAGACTTCGTTCAGGATGACAGGAAAAAGGAGTGACACATGTTCAAAGTAAAGGTAACGGTAATCGATTTCCTCGGCGATAAAGAAAAATATCCGTGCCATCACCGCTATGATCTCGGCGACGAGTTCATTTTCGACGGGGAAAGCTTTACCGGCACGATATGCCCGAGCCTGATACCGCTGGTGATGCCCAAGATACTCGAACTGCATGCCGCCGGGCCCAGATACAGAGACTTGATGTTTTATTATCCCTTCCTTTATTCCCCGGTGAGCGCGGAAGACCCCGCGCTGAAAAAATACGACGGCATCGGCTTCAGAAATGTCCTGGAAAGCTACAGCGAGCCGAAATACCACATGGCTAACCTGGCCAGCAGCGGCTTTAAGTGGCCGCCGCCCGCCGAGAGAACGGCGAAAAAAGATGTGACGATTATTTGCCCCGATTACCGGACATCAGTTAAAGTAAAACTCGAAGCCTTCGACCTGAGTGATAAGGGGCGCAATATCCCTTATTTCCGAAGGCAAATGGTAATTCTGCAAAAGATTTTAAACAAACCGGGCATAAAAGCAGACAAAATCCTGGACGAATTCTCCAAAGCACAGATAGAAGGGATATACCCGGCCTTAAGCCTGATTATGGTGCAGGCGCTGGTGGAGGAACTGGAGCTGATGTCCTACGCGGAAATCCGTGACGGTAAGGCCACGGTCACTAAAAAAGGAAAAACCAAGCTCGTAGAATTCAAGGCCGGTCTATCTAAAGAGGAGAGACAGGCGCTGGAAATATAGGGGGGGGAAAGAGACCTAATGAAGAACGACAGAGGCAAATCAGCCGGGCAACTGCGGGCGGAACGGGAAAAGCGCGTTATGGATACCATCCATCTAAAGATACCGGACCGCGTGCCCATCATCTGCGGGATGAGTTTTTTCCCGGCTAAATACGTTGGAATACCGTGCTCGGCGGCCTATTATGATTATGACGCCTGGTACGATGCCTATCAGAAAACGCTGCAGGACTTCCCGGCAGACCTCATCTTCCCCCATGGCTTTACGCCCGGTAAAGCGCTGGAAATCTTAAATCCAAAACAAATCCGCTGGCCCGGATTCAACTCCGACCCGCACCACGGCAACCAGGCTATCGAAGTGGATAATATGCAGGCGGACGAGTACGAAGCTTTTATCAACGATACCTCGGACTATATGCTCCGCGTCAATCTATCGCGCGTGGCCGACGACCTGGCCGGCCTCGCTAAACTCCCGAAACTCTCCGGGCTTTCCGGCATGATGGGCGCGCAGGCGCTGGGGGTCGCTTTAGCTTCCCCGGATGTGGCCCGCGCCATTCGCACACTCCAGAAGACCGGCCGCGAGATTAAGAAGTGGCAGAGCAGAATGGTCAAGTTCAACAAGATGATGCAGGACTGCGGCTTCCCGCAGTACTTCCAGGGCGCCGCCGGGCCTCCTTTCGACCTGATTTCCCATTCCATGCGCGGCATGAACGGCACGATGCAGGACATGTTCCGCCAGCCGGATAACGTCATACGGGCCTGCGAGAAAATGCTGGAACTTACACTCGCGAGGCCACTACCGCGCGCGTCAGAAAACGGGCATATCCGGCTATTCATGACCAACACACGGGGCTCGGACGACTTCATGTCGACAAAGCATTTCGACAAATTCTACTGGCCGACCTTCAAAAAGCTCGTGACGACACTCATCGAAAGGGGCGCCACGCCCTGCATCTTCTTCGAAGGGAACTTCACATCGCGCCTGGAACACCTGCTCCAGTTCCCGAAAGGCAAATTCCTCGTGCGCCTGGATACCACCGATATCTATAAAGCCAAGGAAGTGCTCAAGGGCCACGCGTGCATCCAGGGGAACGTGCCGTCAACGCTGCTCCAGGTGGGCACCGTCCGGCAGGTGAAGGACTACTGCAAACAGCTCATCGATACCGTGGGCGAGGGAGGCGGTTTTATACTCTCACCGCGCAGCTCGACCGATGAGGTGAAGCCCGAAAACCTGAAGGCGATGATTGAGTTCACGCAGGAATACGGGGTTTATGGAAAGGGGGGAGGGAGAAGGGGTGAGGGATAAGGGGGATTTGTGTTAAGCCATTTTAGCCTTAAAAGCTTTTAAAGGGAAACGAATCAAAGCTGCTTAGCTATGAATCGTTTTAGACTTTATGTTAACTAGTATCTAAAATGAGGGAATAACGGGAGATATTACGGGGGATTTTTGGTTTTTAGGTGAAGGGGTTGCTGCAAAAAGCAAGATTCGTGCATTTGAGTTAAAAGCTGGGGTGGATAATAAATATTTTCTAAATACTAAAGAATCTCTTGCATTTTAACAAATGTTATGTTATATAATATAACATGGTTCGTGGTGATTCTGGTAGAATTGTCATTGAGATTGATCCTTCTCAAAAAGAAAACTTATATTACGTTCTGAAAAAAAACGGCTTGACACTAAAAGAGTGGTTTTTATTGCAGGCCGATTATTATCTACGTAACCACACTCAAAAATCACAAAGAAGAATCCCCATAATTTCTGAGGCGAAAACACAATATAGAAGCAAGAACAAGCCGGTTGTTATCAATCCCGTAAAAAAAAGAGAAAACAAAAAGATAGATTAATATGAATTTTATAGAGTTTGAATCTAAACAAAAACTCCGCGGTGGTTTCTACACAGATCCATCAATAGCCAAGTTCCTAGTAAAATGGGTTAATATATTGAATCCAAGCTCGATACTAGAACCTAGTTGTGGTGACGGTGTATTTCTGTCAGAGATTGAGGGACAGAACATAACTAGTATTAACCAGGTTACCGCATTTGAAATTGATAAAGAAGAGGCAGAAAAGGCTACTAGACGGACCAAATTATCAGCGCGTGTCATTAATGCAGATTTTCTCAAATGGTATCTTTTCGAAGGTCAATATGGAGAAAACTTTGATGCGGTCGTAGGTAATCCTCCTTTTATTAGATATCAATATTTACCATCTGGCCAGCAATTATTAGCGGAAAAGATATTTTCACTATTGAAACTACCCTTTACAAAACACACCAATGCGTGGGTTCCATTTGTGATAGCCTCAATAAAGATGTTAAGACCAGGCGGAAGACTTGCGATGGTAATTCCCTCTGAGATATTTCACATTCCGCATGCACAATCTCTTCGGCGTTACTTAGCTGAACAGTGTAGCAGGATTATGATTATTGACCCCTCCGAACTCTGGTTCAACGAAACACTGCAAGGGACAGTATTGATTCTTGCAGAAAAGAAGCAAGATATTGCTGAAAAGGGAAGGGGAGTTGCGATAATCCCGATAACAAATCGACAAATGTTATCTATAGAACCAGAATACTATTTTCAAAATGCAGAATATACGAATGGTAATACTATCAAGGGAAAATGGATGCCGTTATTCCTCTCTCCTAAAGAGCGGAATCTCATTTCTGAACTCAAAGAAAAAGATGATATAAAGACATTTGCGGATATTGCCTCTGTTGACGTTGGAATCGTCACTGGCGCAAACAAATTCTTTTTAGTTCCAGATAATATAGTTGAAGAGTTTGAACTACAAAAGTGGGCGCATCCTATGTTCGGTCGTAGCGCTCACGTGAAGGGAATTATTTATTCGGTAAAGGATCACGAGGTGAATAAAGATTCTGGTTTGCCAGCGAACTTCCTTTGGTTTCAAGAAGAGAAAATCGAAGAATTGCCGATTAATGTTAGGAAATATCTAGATATTGGTATAAAACAAAAACTTCCAACACGTTTCAAATGCCGCACTAGAAAAATCTGGTATAAAGTGCCTTCTGTATACTCATCACCAATAGGAATGTTAAAAAGGGCTCATAACTACCCTAGGCTTGTACTCAATAGTGCTAATGTCTATACTACCGATACCGCCTATCGTATTAAACCTATTGGGATAGAACCGGAGGCTTTAGTATTAGGATTTATAAATAGCTTGACCTGCCTAACGGCAGAAATAGAAGGGCGACATTATGGAGGTGGAGTTCTCGAACTTGTTCCATCAGAAATCGAACGGTTGCTTGTTCCACAAATTAAAGCATCATTTACTGATCTTAAAGCGGCAGATTTGAGGTTTAGAAGTGCTGATAATGATTCCGAGTTCTTGCGGGTACAAGACAACCTAGTACTAGGGAAAATCGGCATAACGAAAAACGATCAAGAAATACTTCACAACGCATGGGATAGACTACGTAATCGGCGTCACCGCACTAAATCAGTGGAAAAACCAGAGATACTAGATGCTGTTATGTAAACGGTTTTAGCTATTATGCATCGGTTATATTTATTAAGTAGTTTACGTCTTCTTCATCTGTTTCATAGAGAGAAAACACAGCGCCAGCTAAATTCTCTTGTGCCACAATTCGGTTAAATTGATGCCCCCATCTTAACTGGGTTGTATAGTTGTCTTGGCCTGCTTCTCCTGAGGGTTTATGAGTAATTTCGAATTGATGGATACCTAAATCATTTCCACGGATGATAATACGCATTGGAATAAAGGTATGTTCTTGGTCTGGAGCTCGATTTCTTCCAGTTTCATGTTCCCAAGTATAGTCTGTAAAGAGGCCACGGAAATAGGTTGTCTGATCAATTCGTTGACCAGGCGGATTCTCGAATCCTGCTTGTACCAAACGAACTCCTCCAACATGAGCAGTACCCTCCCTAACTTGCAAAGCATCGGAATTAGATAGTGTTTTCCTCCAAACTAGGACAAGTTGAGGGCGTGTTTCCATAGTAGATTCTGGTTGTTGTTCACTAGACTCGGGAATGGGAGCCTCAACCACCTCTTCAGCTCTTAGATTTCCGGGAAGTAATGGTGGAAAAGGTACTGATTCGGCAGTAAAAGGATTAGTAGGAATTATTGCACCTTCAGGGACATGCCCACGATTTTGATGTCGCATCCTTTGTCTAGCCTCAGACTCTGTTGACAATTCCCCACGTGCAACAAGAGTACGTATTAATTCAGCATCAAGTCGCCGAACTGTTCCACCGGTTGGGTTAAGGAACTTAGTTAATGGTCTTAATTGCCTCTCATATTCTATCGAATCTACAGGAAGATCGAAATCATAACGTATTGCTGCTTCGTAGTTAGTATAAAAGCCACCATCCGTAAGGTTATTAGAACCAACGAAAAGAGTTGCACTTGTTGGAGATTCGAAAAGATAAACTTTAGGATGGAAAGTTGCCCGAGATATTGTATTATGAAAAATAAATGTCTCGCAATTCCATCGCAATAGTTCTTCAAGAACCTCTCGACTTGTACCACCAAGATCAATACCAACCGTAAAGTGTAAGCTAGTACCGTGTTCCACTTGTGTAAGTAGTTGCTCACGTAGACGAAGGATAGTTCTTAAAGCAGTAAAAGCAGAGATAAATGTGATGCGAGAAAAGACAACATGTGAAGAAAGTAAATCTCTAATCTCATTTCCTAATTGTGTTTCTGGTTGTGAAATAATTTTAATATTCATATTGGTTAAACTTGATCAGAAATTATTAAAGTAGCCACATTGACAATATCAGTTGAGGATAGAATATCACTAATGATAGGATTAGTTCAACTGCCGTTATTGATAGGGCGAGATTGCTAACCGTTTGCCAACTTATTGCGCACCCCTATCTAATGCGTTACAATAAATCGCAGTCTACCTTTTTAAGGAGGCGTCTCGGATATCTCCCGCCAGTTCGCGGCTAATGTCGTCAAGACTTCCCCTGTTGCTATGTCCTCCCAAGATGGGTAGAATAGAGTCAATAATTATCGGCCCGGAGGTGGATGATGAGAATTCCGAGAATCTCTTATCTATGGCTCGCCGTGTTACTCCTGGCATTTGCAGTTAGCGGGTGTCTCGTACCCGGCGCTACCACGACGGTTCCGACTACGATACAACCAACGATATCGCCAAGCACCAAAACATCGGCGGCGACGACGACGCAGGCCACGACTGTACCGACTACCCAAACGATAATCTCGACGACAATATCACCGCAATATTCCGTTTTAAAGCTCGATGCCCCCGGCCCGGCTTTGCTGCCGGCTAACGGTCTGGCAAGTCCGGTCGTGGGGCAAAGCTTCGCCCAGCAATTAGCCGCGACGGGCGGTATGGCTCCTTACGCCTGGACTATCGCGGCGGGAAACCTGCCTCCGGGACTTACGCTTTCCCCAGGCGGGCTCATCAGCGGGACGCCCTCAAGCGCGGGGGCTTTCAGTATTACCCTGGTTCTCACGGATGCCCAGGGGTCGTCAACGCTCGGCGGCACCTATACATTCAGTGTCAATAATCCCCCGACGACAGATAGCTCCGGTGGAGACAGACCTGCAAGCGTGGTGCGAACAGCATTTTATACCTGTTTCCCGGATTTCCGGTACTATAAAGTTAATCCATCCGCTAACTGGGCGGATTTACAACGGGACCAATACCTCGTCATCCAGCCTTTCATCTACGGCGGTCAACTGCCCTGGAAATTCACCGCCGTGGGGCTCCCCAAAGGTCTCACGTGCGACTCTACCACCGGACTTATTCAGGGCACGCTAACCGAAGCTCCGGACAACCTCACCGTATCCATAATTCTGACCGACGCCAACGGGGCGCAAGCGAACGGCTCGCCGGCCGGATTCACTCTCAGGCTGGGCTACCGCGCTCCCACAGCATCCACAGCAACGCCTTCCGGCACCAGAGGGACGCTCTCAGTATCCTGCGGTAACGGTATCGCCGCCGTCAGCGGGTACGGGGATATAGGGAGGGGCGGGGGCGTCGTTTCTCTGAACGCAGGCACTTATGCCCTGACCATCCGCAGCCCCTCGACGGGGAAAGTAGTGTACCAGGCCAACATCCGCATCGATAGCGGCAAAACGACCGTAGTCAAATGGGACGGCTACGTCGAATAGCGCCGTTGCCCTCGATAGCGCCGGTAATTATAAGCCTAACAGCTGAGGCAAAACCTGGCCGATTTCATCAATCGTCCATTTGCCCGGCTTGCGGATGAATACCGGTGAAGCGCACGGTAACAAAATAGGATTGGGGTAAATGCAGATATCGCCGCCGGAAGCATAGATGTACCGTCCGGTAATACCCTGGGCTTCGTCCGTAGCAAGGAAAGCGACCATCGGCGCCACATAATCCGGCTCGGTGGATACGGCGACGGGGATATTATCTTCCATCCTTTTTTTAGCCCAGGGGAAGAGCCCGGTCACAGCGCTGGGCAGGATAGCGTTGACGGTGATATTAAACTCGCTCACGTCAGCCGCCACGGCTGAAGTAAAACCCAGAATCCCCGCCTTGGCCACGCTATAGACGGGACTGCCGCCGCCGACGGTAGCGCCCCGGGAGGAGAAATTGATTATCCGGCCGCTTTTCTGTTTTTTCATCTCAAGAATAGCCGCTTTACTACAGCTGAAATGCCCTTTGAGATGGACGGCCATAATCGAGTCCCATTCTTCCTCCGTCGTTTCATAAATGTGCTTGGGGAAGAAATTGCCCGCGCAATTGACCAGAATATCAATCCTGCCGAAGCTGCTCACGGCAGTTTTGATGATATTTTCGCCGCCCTTCATCGTAGCGACGCTATCATAATTGGCCACGGCGGTGCCCTTGGCCTTCACGATTTCTGCTACCACCATATCCGCGGCGCTCTTGCCGGTACTATCTTTGCCGATATCATTTACCACCACTTTAGCACCTTCCGCGGCCAATAATAGCGCCACCGCCCGGCCGATGCCAACCTTATTGCCACCCCCGGTCACCACCGCCACTTTGCCTTTA
>PLLL01000039.1:485-2560 GCA_003141235.1 Dehalococcoidia bacterium | reverse complement strand
TTGGAACTGGTGCGGCGCGTTCTTATCAATGGCATTGTGGGTGGAATAATGCCTCTGATACAGTATATTCTTATGCTATTTGTGCGAGGATTAAATAATGTGGTTTGGCGATAATTTGCTATAATCTGTAAAAGTCAAGGAGCGATACTATGAAGATATTTTTAACCATGCTGTTATTTTGCGGGATAGCGAACGCGACTGACCCACAGGGGCGCAAGGGATTTATCAATTCAGGGGCGCAATCGGAAACTTTCTCGGCAAGTACGCCGTGGAAGGATATTGAGAAGGAAGTACAGGGCGGGCCGTGGGTAACACCGTGACCAAGCAAGTAGTCTACGAATGGTTTAAAGGCGGGCTACGCCGCTTTGATATACTTGGCCCTGATACGCCGCCTATACCGGAGGCCAGCAAGCGCAGAAAGAAGTTTAACAAAGCGATAGATGAAGCGAAAAAATTATTCCGTAGGAAACGAAAATGAGCAACAAGATTGAAGAGTTGATATCAACCGTAACGCGCATTGAAACCAAGATGGACGATTTCCACCGGACTACCGGGGAACGTTGCGCGAAACATTCAGTTCAACTGGCCGCGCATGAAATGAACCTTAACGGTGACGGTGGCAGAGAGGGCATAAACGAAAAATTACGCGCCTTTGAAAAGAGGCACATGTTTATCGCTATGGTGATACCAAATTTTATAATTATCGTTTGGGAAGTTTTAAAGCATAAGCTGACGGGGAACTGGTAGTATGAAAACAGCAACCATACAGCGCGGGCCATCAACAGAAGAGGGCACATTCGGGAAACTGGAAACAAGTACCGGCTTCAAATGCGTTACGCTCGAACGACCGGCAGACGGCGAACATCCTTGTATACCTGCCGGGACTTATCAATGCTCGGTAAGAAAATCTAACGATAATTATTGCGTAGTCAACGGCGTGAAAGATTACCGGGTTTACAGCGTTCAGAACGTGCCGGGCCGGGATAACGTGGAGATACATTCGGGAAATTGGTTCTTTCAAATCCTCGGATGTATCCTGCTAGGCCAGGAAGTCGCGCAGATTGAAACACCATACAAGACCATGATGAACGGCGTGAACCACAGCCGAAATACGCTTACGGCGTTTATGGCGGATATGTCCCGCGAAGATTTTACACTTACGATAGTCGAGCCTCCGGTGAAAATATGAAAAAGATAATAACCACAGCGGCGATACTCTGGCTGGCGGGCTTCGCTGGCGGCGCGATTGCCAATGCGGGCGGGTTTGCACTTTTCGACCCGGCCCACCCCCAGATAGTCACCGGGGCATTTACCGACCTTAAAGGCCACACGGACGCGGGGGTGAGCCTTGGACTTATAACCTATTCAGAATGGTGCCCGCTGGCAATAGGCGGCAGCCTAGGGCGGTCCCTGGGCGGTCCTAGCGTGGCTATAGGGACCAGCGTAAACCTGTTGCCGGTTATCCAGGCAGCCGCATGGCTAGGCATAGACGCGCTTTGGCCGGATTCGGAAAAGTTCAAAAACCTGAAAGCCTTAATCTACCCGGCTGAAACCGGAACACCGGATATCAAAATGTCATTTGGCCCACATTTTATTTACGTTTTTAATGATGGGCTTCACGGAAAAGGAATGTGGACTTTATTCTATGGCGCGGCTTGGCACTTTTGACGGGAGGATAAAATCATGCAACCAATCATCAACTGGATCGTATCTCACATTGGGCTTTCAGTCCTCGGCGGCTCCGCAATCGGCGCGGCTCTGCTATCGTTCGCAGGGCCTAGAATAATAAAGGCTGCGGGCCTCGCCCTTGCCAAACTATTGAGCAAAGAGATCGCGGATGTGGAGAACCTAAAGACCGGCAACCCGGCCATAGATGGGCGCGTGTCACTCGGCGTTCNNGCGAATATTAAAATGCCTGACGCGCCAGGAGAGGATAAAAAGAAGTATGTGATGGGCTTTTTCTCAAATGCTACGCCCGCGATACAGACATTTATAAGCGCGGCCATTGACCAACTCTGGATAACGTGGAAGGCAAGCATAGCAGCAGGCGTTACCGCGCCACAGGAAGCCATTAT
>PLLL01000039.1:0-449 GCA_003141235.1 Dehalococcoidia bacterium | reverse complement strand
TGGTATGATATTCTTATAAATCCTAATAGGAGTAGCCAAACCATGAAAGACAAAATAATGTTTGCGTTTCTTTTGCCGTCGGAGATGTTAAAGGAGTTACGTCGCCGCGCAAAGTCCGAGGACGTGTCGGTTAGCGATATCGTGCGCCACATAATCAAGGACGCGCTGGCAAAGAAAGGAGAAAAAAATGGCAAAGTGTAAGTATTGGAAAGAGCAGACGGAGTGCCAGTTAAACGGGGATAATTGTAGGGCATTTTATAGGACGGATGATTATTGCAACATCATCCCCCGCAAGCCCGCTTCGGTAGAACCGCTGTCAAGATTGGCCGACAGAAAAGGCCGACATTACGAACCGTCAATTTGCGACGATGGTTGTGAACCGATGTTTTTTGAGAACGAGAACACTATCCGCAAATATTTAGAAAAGTTACCAGACACGAAGTAAAAGG
>PLLL01000022.1 GCA_003141235.1 Dehalococcoidia bacterium | reverse complement strand
AACACAGCCCCGCTTCCGATCTGGGGAGTAATATCGGTTTCAGGCACGTTCCGGTCAAGACCATGAGTATCGATGAAAAAGGCGTGCCCCCACTGCCTGACAAGGTCGGTTTCCACTTCGGTCGCCGGGCGTAAATGTCCGGGAGACAACGGGACATCGTTGACTTTATCGAGCTTATATATACACTGCTTTACCGTCACTTCTGTTTTTACCTTTACGCCATGCTTCCGGCACCATAGTTCCACAAACAGGTCGGCCAGTTCTTTATCACCGGTCGCGCCCGGGATAACTTTCCATTTTTTTGAAACGGAAATAATCAGATTCTCAGCAATAGTCTTTAAGTCGCCGGAAAAATAAGCGAGCAGTACTTTATAAGGCGGCGTCCGCATAGCGGCGGCGCAGATTACGCCTTTATCCTGTACAGAACAAAACCACGGGGCGGCCTGGCCGTACAGGTGCGGATTATCCAGCAGCCTTTTAGCAAGCCCGAAGGTAAGGTTATAACGCGCCTCATCCTGCGCGAGCGCCTTACCTGCATGAGATAGAAACTCTTTGGCCGTCTGATAGTATTGTATCTTCATTCTGTTCTCCCGAATAGTACCGATTTTAAATTGCCGACCTTCCCAGATATATCAACACGATGAGGATTATTAGTAAAATCCAGTAGAAACTGGGTAAAGGCCCCCACCAGGTCGGGTGCCACCAGATTTTTCCCTTGCGGAAGCTCTTGATGCCGTAATTGGGATTAAACACAAACCAGAAGAAATCTTCCAGCAAGACCATACCCAGGTAAAACCCGAAGAGGAGACATTCCAGCCGCCAGCTCCACAGGGTAAAGAAAAGCGGCAGGTGAACCATAGCCATTAAGAACACCGTCATATATAAGTGGTAGCCGGTGATGGGGCGACCACCCGTTAACTTAACGAGCCACCCTTTTTCCAGGCGCCAGGCGGGGAGTTTGGCCGCCCAACCATCTTTACCCTCAATCTGGATTTCCCATAAGGCCAGGATAATAGCCAGAAAAACCATGAAAACCAGAAATCCGTAAATCATTGCCCGCCTCCCGAGTATATATTATGTGTTAACGCCTTATATTTCAACATGTTTTATATAATACTAGTAACATTTCATCCCCTATCGTGCTATAATCGTGGGCAAAGGTCGCTGTTTCTGAATTCACATACAGGTTGAGGTGAAAGATGAAAATTCTAATTCTATCCGGCAGTAAGAACCGGCAAGGTAAGACCGCCAGCGCTATCGAGGCCATCCACAGAGGCATCACTAAAGCCGGAGGCGAAACGGAAAGCATCTTCCTGACCGAGCTTAACCTGGAACGCTGCCGCCAGTGCAATAAAGACGGCTGGGGAATTTGCCGCACCGAGCACCGCTGCATCATCGAGGACGATTTTGCCGCGATATCAGGAAGAATTAAGGCGTCCGATGCAGTCGTATTTGCGACGCCGGTTTACTTCGGTGATTTATGCGAGAGCATGCGGGGATTCCTCGACCGTTTGCGCCGGACGCACTTTATGTTCGGGCCGCCCGCCGGGCCGGGTATGCCGCCCAGACAGTCCACGACGACCCCGGCGGTGGGGCTGTGCTACGCGGGCGGGAGCGGCAACGGGACAGTGTCCTGCGCTTTTAACCTGGAACGCATCCTGCAAACGTGCGGCTTTGACGTCGTCGATATGATACCCGTGCGGCGCCAGAACCTGGAGATGAAAACGCCCCACCTGGAGCGCGTGGGCGAATGGCTGACGACCAAACCGGTATCGGGCCCGCCCCCGGGCGCTCCGCCTCCAGCCAAGTAAGGCAGGGCGAAGATTCCAGGCAACAAGTGTCTGCCTTAAGTCCGATCCCCCGGAAGGAGATTATATGGAGCCACCTCACGCAGAGAACGCCGAAGTCAAGACGACCAAAGGCTCCTGGCTCAGGCAACACTACCTTCAAATAGTAGCTTTTACGTTTGCCATACTTCTCTGTGTCCTTATCATTGTTTTCCGAAAGCATATAGCTGCGCTGGGGGTTTATGGCTACTTAGGCGCCTTCCTGGTGCCGATGCTATGTTGTGCTACTATTATCGTACCGGTGCCGGGTCTCATCATCGTTTTTACTCTTGGCGCCGTGCTCAACCCTCTATTGGTCGGAATAATCTCGGGGGTAGGCGGAACCATCGGTGAGATGACCGGCTACCTCCTGGGGTACGGCGGGCGTTCCGCTATCGAAAACGTAAAAGTATACCGCCGCGTGGAAAACTGGATGCGGCGATGGGCGCCAGTAACTCTTTTCGTTCTGGCGCTGGTACCCAACCCTTTCTTTGATATCGCCGGAGCAGCCGCCGGAGCCCTGCGCGTTCCGCTTTGGAAGTTCCTCGTCTACGGCGGGACCGGGAGGATAATAAAACACACCGCCTTTGCTTTTGCCGGCGCCTGGGGAATCGTATCTGTCCTTCCATTTTTGAAATAGCCGGGCGGCTATTTTACCGGGGGCTTTAACATCAGATCTGATATCATTCTTTAACTCCGGAAGTGTATAATTATTAATGAGCGGGTGGGGTTAAATGACCGCGAAGAGAACGAGGTGGTTATCATGCACACACCAGCGAATTGCGAAAAAAGAACGGAAAAACTATTAAGCAAAGTACGCAGAAAAGCGTTTCCTCTCTGTACGGAAAAGGCTCGCCTAATCACAGAATCATATAGGAAGACGGAGGGCGAGCCGCCAATTATTAGATATGCAAAGGCATTCGCACATATGCTGGAAAATATGCCGGTATTGATTGATAATGACGAGCTTATCGTTGGCGAAGGTGCAAGCAAACCCTGGGGAGCTGAAATGGACCCCTTTTTGGGGCTTTGGAATGAAGAGGATATAAAGGGTGCTGAAGAAGATGGGATTATCTCAGTTGAAGAGAAAGAATGGCCAGCGATAAAGGAACTAGGCAAATATTGGGAGACAAGGTGCGCGGAGTATATCCAATCGAAGCTTTTCGATGAAAGGCTATTCGGGTTCCTCCAACTTGGAATTACTCTTCCGCCAATGAGAAAGAAAGAAGAGTTTAGAGGGGCATATGCAGGCAGCGGTCTCTGCCTGTCCTTCAACTTCACTGATTGCTATACGGACATCGAAAGATGGGTTAACGGACTTAATCCGATAATAAAGGAAGCTGAGGAAGAACTTAGAGATCTAAAGTTGTTCACCCATGATGACGTTGAAAAGAAATTTTTCTTAGAAGCAGTGATTATAGTCTTTAAAGCTATCAATCGGCTTGCCGTCAGGTATGCTGACACAGCAGAGAAATTAGCAGAGAACGAAAAGGATCCCTTGCGAAAGGAAGAGTTGAAGCGCATAGCAGAGACATGTCGTTGGGTGCCAGCTAACCCGGCCAGAAACTTTTACGAGGCAATGCAGTCACTCTGGTTCAACCAGATATTGTTTACGCCTGCCTCAACACATAATCTGGGAAGATTCGACCAATATATGTATCCATTCTATAGAAAGGATATACATGATGGCATCATTAGCAACGAAGAAGTTACGGCTTTGCTATGCGAGCTACGCATTAAATGCATGAAGCCTGAGAATATTAAGCTTTCGCGCTCAAAGCGCTCGCAACACGAAGGTTTCGCTAAATGGCGTAACATGACCATCGGAGGTGTAAAATCCGACGGAAAAGACGCCACTAATGAGCTGACCTACCTTGTACTGGAAGCAGCGAATAAAATGAGGATAACTCATCACACCATATCACTGAGGATTCATGACAAAACGCCTGAAGAGTTAATAGTTAAGGCACTGGAACTTGTAAAGACAGGCATAGGAATGCCGGCCTTTGCATTGGACAAGTCGTTTATTGAATATATGACATCCGGAGGCATACCAATAGAAGATGCACGTAACTACCACCTTGCAGGGTGCCTTGACCCGGCCATTCCGGGGAAAGCAAGCTTCCTTGCTGGTGGTTTCTTTGTCGTACCCAGGGTTCTTGAAATCTTCATGAATGGCGGCGTAGATTCCATGACAGGTTTGGATGCCGGGCCCTTCAAACTGAATGTTGAAGACTTTAAGACTTTTGAAGAATTCCACGCCGCATTTAAAAGCTTCCTGGTTTATTTTATAGCCTTGTTCCATGAACACAGCGCTTTCCTGGCGTATTCAAAAGACCTGATGAGTTACTACGACGCTGTAGAGATTCTTGAAACTGCTATGCTCCATGATGGAATTAAGATAGGGAAACCTTTATCGAGAAGAAAACCAGTGCCTCCGTATGATTTCAGGGCACTTATGGTGCCTGTTGGTGCAATTAATGTCGCAGATTCGCTAGCTGCTATCAAGATGCTCATCTTTGATAAGAAGAAGATTTCCATGAAACAGCTAAGACATGCTTTAGCTGCGAACTGGGAGGGAAATGATGAGATAAGAAAGATGTGCCTGCAAGCACCTAAATACGGAAATGACGTCGACTACGTTGATTTAATGGCCAAAGAACTCTACAAGTTCATAATAGACGAGGAGGCAAAATATCTCACGGTTCGACGCCCTGAGGGAGGTAAAATCAAGGGGGTTGGAGGAGCCTCGATTGCGTCGATGTGGGCTGGCGGAGCAATAACCGGCGCAACGCCCGACGGCAGGTTTGCCGGCACAACTTTAACTGACGGAACAGTATCACCTTCGCAGGGGAAAGATACCCACGGACCTACGGCACTTCTTAAGAGTGCATCAAAAATAGACCAGGCGTTGTGTTCGTCTACATTACTCAACGTGAAGCTCCATCCATCAGCCTTAACAACCACAGAAGATCTGAAAAAGCTAGGTATGCTCATCGAGACTTACTCTGATATGGGAGGTAAATGGATTCAATTCAACGTCATCGGGAAAGAAAAGTTGCTCGATGCCCAGAAGTTTCCGGAGAACTACCGTGACTTAATCGTAAGAGTAGCCGGCTATAGCGCTTACTTCGTAGACCTAAGCAAGGGGGTTCAAGATGATATTGTCAGACGAACAGAGGTCACCATATAAAGGCTAAGGGTGTACGCAGGTTTTGAGGTTTGTAATGCCACCTCGTTACAGCCCTCCGCGAATGATTAACCAATCTTCGTGCGGGTTTCAAGCGGTAAAATTGCCCCCGCTAACTATTTTCTGGTATTCTTATATCATCAATCCGGCATCCGGAGGTTGACAGAACACGATGATAAACGAGCCCAAAACTGACGTTAAAGAAAAAATATTTGTAACTATTGACGGGAAAAGGGTCGAAGCTACCAAAGAGATGACAGTGCTTGAAGCCGCCCTGAAGGCCGGCGTTTATATTCCCACCCTCTGCTATGACGCCGACCTCAAACCATACGGCGCGTGCCGACTCTGCATTGTCGAGATTGAGAAAATGCGCGGCCTGCCCACCTCCTGCACTACTCCTGTGACCGACGGCATGGTCGTCCATACCGAGTCGCCCGCGGTAAATCAATCGCGCCGCATCACCATGGAGCTTATCATGGCCAACCATCACGGCGATTGCCTTACCTGCGCCAAGAACCAGAACTGCGAACTCCAGAAGGTGGCGCGCTACCTGGGTATCGAACAGGCGCACTTCGACCGCCTGCGCAAGAGCACTAAAACTGTACCTATCGACGATAGTCACCCCGCTTATATCCGCGATATGAATAAATGTATCCTTTGCGGCCGCTGCTGGCGCGCCTGCCACGAAATTGCCGGTATCGAGGCTATCGATATGGCTTTCCGGGGCGATTTGGCTACGGTCAGCACTTTCGAGAATAAACCCATACTGGAGTCTACCTGCGTGGCCTGCGGCGAGTGCCTGGAGCGATGCCCTACCGGCGCTCTGACTTCCCGGAATACCATATTGCCCGCGCGTGAAGTGAAAACGATATGTCCGTACTGCGGCGTAGGCTGTTCCATCTACCTGGGCATCCGCGGCAATGAAATCGTCAGTGTCCGCGGCGACAGGGAAAGCCCGGTCAATAAGGGCGGTTTATGTATTAAAGGGCGGTTCGGTTTCGACTTCGTGAATCACCCTGACAGGCTGACCAAACCCCTGATAAGGAAAGAGGGTTCGGGCAAGGATATTAAAGTCAACGGCAATTTTAAAGATATTTTCCGCGAGGCTACCTGGGACGAGGCCATCGGCCTGATAGCGAAGAAACTCTCCGGCATCAAAGCGCAATCCGGGCCGGACAGCCTCGGCGTTTTAAGCTCCGCCAAATTTACCAACGAGGAAAATTACCTGGTACAGAAGTTCGCCCGCGCGGTTATCGGCACCAACAATGTCGACCATTGCGCCCGCCTCTGCCATGCCTCGACGGTTGCCGCGGCGGCGCTATGCTTCGGCGACGGCGCTATGAGCAACTCCATTTCCGATTTTACTAAAGCCGACCTGCTTTTTATCATCGGTTCCAACACCACCGAGTGCCATCCTATCATCGGGCGCTACATCCTCCAGGCGGTAAGGTCGGGCAAGACAAAGCTCATCGTCGCCGACCCCCGCATCACACTGCTGGCCCAAAAATCCGCAATTCATATAAGGCATAAACCCGGCACGGATGTGGCGCTGCTTAACGCCATGATGAACGTAATCCTGGCCGAAGGACTGGAAAACAAACAGTTCATACAGGGGCGGACGATGGGATTTGAGGAAACGGCGACGACGGTGAAAAAATATACGCCGGAAATAGCCGCGCAAATTACCGGCGTGCCGAAAGAAGATATTATCGCGGCGGCGCATCTCTTCGCCACCGGCGGGAAGGCCGCCATACTCTACGGCATGGGCATCACACAGCACACCACAGGGACGGATAATGTAAAAAGCGTCGCCAACCTGCTGATGATGACGGGCAATATCGGCACCGAGGGAACAGGGTTCAGCCCCTTACGGGGACAGAATAATGTCCAGGGCGCCTGCGACATGGGCGCTCTGCCCAACGTCCTCCCCGGTTACCAGCAGGTAGCCAATGCGGAAGCCAGACAGAAATTCGAAAAAGTCTGGAACTGTAAGATTAAAGATAAACCGGGCCTGCCGATGACCGAGATGATGGAATCGGCGATACGCGGGGAAATCAAAGCGCTGTACATTGTCGGGGAAAACCCGATGATGAGCGAGCCTGATTCCACGCATACCCGGAAAGCCCTGCAAAAGCTGGACTTCCTGGTGGTACAGGACATCTTCCCCACAGAGACAGCCGCCCTGGCCGATGTCATCCTGCCGGCGGCCGCTTTCGCCGAGAAAGAAGGCACCTATACCAGCACCGAGCGGAGGGTGCAAAAATTAAATCAGGCCGTCCAGCCGCCCGGCGAAGCGAAACCAGACTGGCAGATAGTCTCCATGCTGGCCGAAAAAATGGGCTATCCGTTCCCCTATAATAATACCAGCGAAATCAACCTGGAAATGACATCGCTGACGCCCATCTACGGCGGGATGCAGTTCGACAGGCTGGAATGTTATGGTTTGCAGTGGCCCTGCCGCGACCGCGAAGACCCGGGCACACCAACCCTGCACCAGGGAACATTCTCCTGCGGACTGGGTAAGTTCCAAACTGTTGAGTACCGCCCTCCGGCAGAATCCGTCTCGGCGGAATATCCGCTCATCCTGACCACCGGGCGCATACTGGAGCACTACCATACCGGCAGCATGAGCCGCCGGGCCAAAGTGCTGCAAAAGCGGGTTCCCAACGGCAGCATTGAAATGCATCCGGATG
>PLLL01000048.1 GCA_003141235.1 Dehalococcoidia bacterium | reverse complement strand
TTCATCGTATTAATGTCTTTCAGTATCCTGCAAATAACATTTTTCGGGCCTTATCCCAATTTCGTTTATGTGCTTTACGCCATGATAGGCGCCATCTTCATTTACGTTATACACCGGGATAACGTTATCCGCCTTTTCAACGGCACCGAACGAAAAATGGATGATAAGACAAAGACCGGGGAGTCGCCTCCATCCTGCACCACCACCTAGACAGCCTTCGATAACTTTTTCCCCTATCGCATTGTGAGTGGCCGCTTATTCTCTTTTACGGAAAAGAAAAAAGCCTTTAGAAACTTAAATAAGGGTGAAAACAGACCGCGCAGGCAGGAGCCTGTCGAACCATGCGCTTTTCAAATCGTTTCCTGGTTAACCCAGACTCTTCGCTAATTCTTCGAACAGCTTGCGCTGTTCTTTGGTCAACGACTCCGGCGTGACCACGAGCAGTACCACCATCTGGTCGCCGCGCCCCATACCATGCAGGTGGGCAATACCTTTATCCCTCATCCGGAATATTTTGCCTGTCTGGCTGCCGGCAGAAATTTTCAGTTTGCTATCACCGTAAAGCGTCGGCACAGTCACTTCAGTGCCCAGAGCCGCGTTAGCGAAATTGAGATGAAGCTCATAGATCACATTATCGCCCTCTCGGGAGAAGAATTTATGTTTGGCCACGGAAATCTCGACGTACAGATTGCCCGCGGAGCCGCCGCGGAATCCGGCATCGCCTTCGCCGGTCATCCGTATCACGTTTCTATCATCGATTCCGGCGGGTACGCTGACCGCGATGTTCCGCCGGTGCTTTTGAAAGCCGGAACCTTTGCAGTCCGGGCAGGGGTCGGTAATCAGCGTCCCTTCGCCGTGGCATTGCCCGCAGACACCCGTATTAATAAACTGACCGAAGATACTGCGTTGTACGCGCCGTATCTGGCCGGTGCCGTTACATTCGGTGCACCGTCCGGGCTGAGTTCCCGGTTTGGAACGCGTGCCGTGACAGGTGACGCAGACCTCGGTGCGGTTAATTTCTATCTCTTTCTCGATACCGAGGGCAGCTTCTTCAAACGAGACCGAGATGTGACTGCGGACATCGCTGCCGTGCCGTGCCGTCTGGCGGTTCGCTGTGGAGGTGCCGCCGAAAAAGGCCTCGAAAATGTCCCCGAAGCCCCCCATATCGAACCCCTCGAAACCCTTCCCGAAGGGACTTTCAGCGCCGCCGCCATGACCGTAGCGGTCATAAGCTGAGCGTTTGTTGGCATCCGAAAGGACTTCGTACGCTTCGTTGATTTCTTTAAATTTATCCGCGGCGCCGGCTTCCCGGTTTTTATCGGGATGGTACTGGAACGCCAGCTTACGAAAGGCCTTCTTAATATCTTCGCCCGAGGCATCACGCGGCACCCCGAGCAACTCATAGTAGTCACGTTTTACAACCATATATTCTTCCTGTTCTGCTATCATTCCTTAAATAGTGATGATTTCCGTTAAAAGGCATAACTCTAATTCTATGATACTAGCGGGGTGAAAGTCTTGTCAACAAAGCTGGCACTCAAGTAAAGGTTTAATTATTCCGTCGGTAAATTCGGGCCTTCCGGCTGGTCTATGTTCCGGGCGGTCTCATCCAGGTAGCTCTGTAGAATAAGCGCCGCCGCCGCCGCATCGTACCGGGTAGCACGGTTAGTCTTCCTGACCCCCTGTATAAGCTCCCGCGCGTTTATCGTCGACAGGCGCTCATCCCGATATTCAATAGGAACTGTCAGATACTGACTTAATGTCGCCACGAAAGAAGTAGTCTTCTCCGCCTGATTTCCCCGGCTGCCGTCCATGTTCAGCGGCAAACCGGCAATTACTTTAGCGACTTCCTTTTCCCGTATTATGTCAACAATCTTTTTAAGCGCCGCCGGTTCGTCCGCCCGGTTAATTATCATGAGCGGGCTGGCGAGGATACCCAGGGGGTCACTGAGGGCTAAACCGATGCGGCTGTCCCCGATATCGAGACCCATGATGCGTGAGATGTTAACCACCTGCCTAATAAAAGCGTTAAAAAAACCTCGTCATTGCGAGGAGCCGAAGGCGACGTGGCAATCTCTATCATCGGATTAAACATTAAAAGGGGATTGCCACGCCTCCCGATTGCATCGGGATGGCTCGCAATGACATCTCAAAATTAATAAATTAGTATATAATATCCCCTACTTTATCAGGCTTTTCACCAGGCGCAGCGCTTCATCCAGCTTCTCTTTATCTTTGCCGCCGGCCTGAGCGAAATCCACCCTACCACCACCACGACCATTAGTTACTTTAGATATATCATTTATTATATCCTTAGCGCTGTATCCCTTTTTCTGTAAATCAGATGTAACAGATGCAACAAACACAGCGCCATCTTCTTTAACTGCACCTAGAATTATTATTCCACTCTTTATTCTGTCTTTAATAAAATCAGCCATTTCACGCATAGTCTGCATGTTTGAAGATGACACCCTAGCTGAAAGCACGTTTACGCCGTTGACCATCTCTACCTTGCCCACCAGAGATTCGGCTTCCTTCCTGGCCATTTCGCTTTCCAGAGAAAGCGCCTGTTTACGTCCTTTTTCCAGTTCTGCCACCAGACCGGCGATTTTTTCCGGAACTTTTTCCGGCGTCGTCTCTAATGATTGGGCGATGTTTTCCAGGCTGGTTAAACGCTGGTCGAAAAATGTCTCAGCGCCGCGCCCTGTAACAGCTTCGATACGCCGTAAACCTGCCCCTACACTCCCCTCACTGATAATCTGGAAATAGCCAATTTCGCCGGTAGAGGATATGTGAGTGCCGCCGCAAAGCTCCATGCTGACCGCCGGCTGGCCGATACGCATTACCCGCACCACATCCCCATATTTTTCATCGAACAAGGCGGTAGCGCCTGCCTCGATGGCTTTTTTGTAAGCCGTTTCTTCGGCGTTTACTTTCAAATTTTGCCGTATTTTCTCGTTAACGATACGCTGTACAGACTTGATTTCCTCCTGGGTCATGGCCGCCAGGTGAGAAAAGTCGAACCTTAAGCGTTCCGGGGCTACCAGCGAACCGCGCTGCTGGATATGCTCGCCGAGAACCTGCCGCAGGGCCGCCTGCAAAAGGTGAGTTGCCGTATGGTTGCGGGAAATATCCAGCCGCCGCTCTATATCTACTTGCGCTGATACTTCATCACCAATCTTTAAAGACCCTTGGCTGACCGTCCCCTGGTGCAGGGTGATGTCTGCCTGAACGTGGACGGTATTGATTACGTTAAATTTCCCTTTAGCGCTAACGATTTCTCCCGTATCGCCCAACTGGCCGCCCATCTCGCCATAAAATGGCGTTGTATCCAGAACTACACCCGCCGTCTGTCCCGTTTTGATGTTATCAACCTCTTTGCCGTCGACCAGCAGCTTCAATATTTTGGCTTTTTGCTCATAGCACTCATAACCGACGAATTCAGTGGCTTTAACATCCAGTTTAGTTACCCCACCCATTTTCGCCGCTACGTCGAACTTATGCGTGGCACGGGCGCGCTCGCGCTGCTTGTCCATTTCTTTATCAAATCCGGCCATATCCACTTTGAGACCCGCTTTTTCTACGATTTCTTTGGTTAGCTCGATAGGAAAGCCGTAGGTGTCATACAGCTTAAATAGTTGTTTATCAGTAATTTTACTTAAAGTTTCCAGCCCTTTAGCTGCATTTTCGATTGTTTGCTTCATTACTGGGCTATTCATAGCTTCGATTGCTTCCTTCACCATGGGGCTGTTCATAGCTTCGATTGCTTCCTTCACCATGGGGCTGTTCATAGCTTCGATTGCTTCCTTCACCATCGGACTGTTCGCCATCTCGATTGCTTCCTTCACCATGGGGCTGTTCATAGCTTCGATTGCTTCCTTCATCATCGGACTACTAACGGCCTCAGACGCTTGCTGAATTAACGGAGCCATTTTAGTTATTTCACGAAACGCCTGCTGAATCAGTGGATTTATTTCAATTTTTTTATTAACATCTTCCATAAGTTCATCTATTAAACCCATCCCAATATCCAGCGTCTCCTCAAATCTGGTTTCTTCCATCGTAATAATTTTCACTATTGATTCTTGCCGCTGCTTTAGCTCAGGGTAGACATGGCTCATCTTTTTAATAGCAACTTTCGATATCTCCGACAGGAATGGTTTATCCAATCCCAACTTCCTCCCGAATAAAGCCCCACGCCTTAGCAGCCGCCGCAGCACATAGCCCCGCCCCTCATTGTCCGGCAATACGCCATCGGCAATAAGGAAAGCCAGAGAGCGGCTATGCTCCGCCACGATCCTCATGGCATTATCATCATCGGCATTAACACCATATTTTTTGCCGGTCAGCCCGGCTACTTCATCCAGCAGCGGCGTAAAAACATCCGTATCATAAGCGGTTTTTTTACCGTTGATAGCAGTGAGCGTCCTTTCCAACCCCATGCCGGTATCAATGCAAGGATGTTGTAAAGGCGTACGTTTTCCCTGCTCATCCTGGAAATATTGCATGAAAACCAGGTTCCATATCTCGACAAAGCGCCCACAGCCATCGTTCGGCTTGCAATCGGGCCCGCAGCTCCGTTCCTGACCGAGGTCGAAGTGGATTTCCGAGCAGGGACCGCAAGGGCCGGAACTGCCGGGGGGCCCCCAGAAATTGTCCTTCGCATCACAACGCACTATTTTGTTTTTTGGAATTCCGATAGCCCGCCACAAATCAAAGGCTTCTTCATCATCAAGATAAATGGTTATCCAGAGCTTTTCCGGAGGCAGATGGAGACGTTCTGTAACGAACTCCCACGCCCAGGCGATGGCTTCTTTCTTAAAGTAGTCGCCCACAGACCAGTTGCCCAGCATCTCAAAAAAGGTCATGTGAGTAGCATCTCCCACTTCCTCTATGTCCGTCGTACGGAAGCATTTCTGGCACGAGGCCAGGCGCTTTGCCGGCGGAACCGCCTGCCCAAGGATATAAGGCTGTATCTGTACCACGCCAGCCGTAGTCAGCAGCAAAGTGGGGTTGTCTTTAGGTATCAGCGAAGAGCTGGGGATGACCTTATGTCCCTTCTCCTCAAAGAACTTTAAATATGCCGAACGTATTTCATCACTATTCACAAGATTGCTCCAAATAAAGACGTTGGGGTATTCACTATGATTTTAAGTTGACGGGCGGTTGGCTGTCAATGAGAGATGATGATGTCATTGCGAGGAGCCACCGGCAACGTGCCTGCACGCCGAAGTGCGTTTCGGCACGCAGGCGTGGCAATCTCTAACTTCGTACTAGTATAACAATGGGATTGCCGCGCCTCCCGACTACGGTCGGGATGGTACTCAATAACATGACCTTTATGATTACAGCAATCCCTTCAGGTACTTCCTGAGCTCCGGGCCGAAATCGTCATGCTTTAAAGCCAGCGCCATGTTCGCCTTCAGCCAGCCCAGCGGCGTGCCAGTGTCATAGCGTATACCCTCAAGCTCATAGGCATAGAGTTTCTGCTGCTTCAGTAAAAGCTGGAGGGCATCGGTCACCTGTATTTCTTTGTGCCGGTCGGGAGGGGTCACCTGTAGGACATCAAAAATCAGGGACGGCAGTACGTACCTTCCCACAATACCCAACCGCGATGGCGCATGCGCTGGTTCCGGCTTCTCGACCAAACTTAATATCTCATAAATCCTTCCCGATACAGGGCGGGGTTCGATGATACCGTATTTACCAGTGTCTTCTTTGGCCACCGCTTCCACCGCTATCACACCGGCTCCATATTCATCATAAATCTCAATCATGCGCTTCAAAGCCGTCACCTTACCGAGGATAATATCATCAGGAAGCATCACCGCAAAAGGTTCATCGCCGATGATGTTTTTTGCCGTATAAATAGCCTGTCCCAGGCCGAGCTGCTCCTTCTGGCGGACATAGCAGATATCCACCATACCGGATATTTCCTTCATTTGTTTCAATAAAGCCGCTTCACCTTTCCGTTCCAGGAAATACTCCAGTTCGAAGGCGCGGTCGAAATAGTCCTCGATGGCCCGTTTGCCCATCGCCGTCACCATGATAACCTGCTCGATTCCGGCTTTAATCGCTTCTTCCACCGCGTACTGAATCAGCGGTTTATCTACCAGCGGCAGCATTTCCTTGGGCTGGGACCGCGTTACAGGCAGGAAACGGTTGCCCCAACCGGCAGCAGTAATCACCGCCTTACGTACTTTCATACTATCCTCCCTGTATTTTCTCTAAAGCGAATGCCGCCGCGCCGTAGACCCCCGCCTCGTTCCCCAATTGAGCAGTAACGATGCTTACCGCCCGTGAAGATATGGAGAAAGCGCGCTCCGTCACCATCCGCTTCCCCGGTTCAGTAAGCAGGTCACCCAACCCGGCCATTCCCCCGCCGAGAACAATCATTTCCGGATTGAAGATATTGACGATGTTTACCATGCCTATACCCAGATAATACGCCGCCTGCGCGATAACATCACTTGCCAAGGAGTCGCCTTTACGGGCGGCCATGCCTACCATTTCAGCGGTAATACTTTCTATATTCCCTTTTACCATATCCGTGAGAACAGTTTTTTGCTGCCCCTGCCGGATACGCCGTACCGCGTCCCGGGCTACCGCCGTGCCGGACGCCAGCATCTCCAGACAGCCCTTGTTACCGCAGCCGCAGGCAGTGCCTTCGGCGTCGATAGTCATATGGCCGAGCTCTCCGGCGGCGCCCACAGCCCCGAGATATAATTTCCCATCGGCGATAATACCCCCGCCAATGCCGGTGCCCAGCGTTAGCAGGACAAGGTTATTTACCCCCACCCCGGCGCCGGAACGGTGCTCACCAAGCGCCGCCGCGCTGGCATCGTTAAGCAACCAGGTGGGGATGTTAAACCTCTCCCGGATGATGCCCGCCAGCGGGATATCCACCCACCCCGGTAAATTCGGTGAAGGCGTGACCACTACCCCGCGCCCGGTATCGATGCCGCCGGCGCAGGCGATACCAATACCGTCCAGTTGGGATGGCATAATGCTGTTTTGTATCAGTATAGTATCGATAGCCGAAATCAGCCGTTCGATAACCGCGCTGACGCCTTCCTTAGCCATGGTAGGACTGGTGTTTTTAGCCAGCATTTTACCGCCGGCGGAAAAAAGCGCCGTTAATATTTTAGTGCCGCCGATATCTACGGCCAGTACCGGAGCGGCGGTTTGTTTTTTCTGCGGCATGCTGATGCCTTTTTATTACCTTATATATATTTTATGCAGCCAGAAACTCCAGCACGAGATTGTTAAACTTGTCAGGATGCTCCAGTTGCGGCATGTGGCCGCAGCGGTCGAATATATGGAGCCTGGAATTAGGAATAGTCTGCTTGGCAATTTCTGCGTGAGCGACCGGAATGATTTTGTCTTGTTTGCCCCAGACTATCAGGGTTGGCGCTACGATTTTGGCCGCACCCGCTAATAACGGACCAGCTAAATTAGCTCGCTGTCCCCGGATACTAATTCCAGCGCGAACGGTGGCTAACATCGCTTTAGGGGCGCCGGGTAAAACGCCTAGTTGGTAGGTCTTTTCCACCAGCTCATCGGTTACCAGTGACGCATCGAAAACTATTTTACGCCACAGACCGGCAGTCGCTTTCAGACTGGGTTTATAAAGTAATTCACCGATGATGGGGAGCGATAGTATTTTAAAGTCAGTAATTACTTCTTTGCCCATCCCGGCATTGTCTATAAGCACCAGTTTATCCACTTTGTCCGGAAATTTAATGGCGAATTGTAAAACCAGGCCGCCTCCCAGTGAGTTCCCTATCAGGCTGGCTTTATCAATATGCTGGGCTTCCATAAAATCACTGATGAATTGCACCAGTTCATCTAAATCACGCAAAACGGGCGTTTTATCCGTACGGCCGAATCCCTTTAAATCCAGGGCGTAGACCCGGTGGCGCTGCGCCAGAATATCGATATTCCGCACGAAGTTTTCTATCGAGCCCCCCAAACCGTGGACAAGAATTACCGGCGTCCCTTTTTCTCCGGATACCCAGAATCGGGTGTTGATAGTTCCGACTTTAATGTACTGGTCTTTTGGTACTTGCATCGGCATTATCACCTCCATTAAGTACTTCCGGTTTATTTTGCAGAGACCGCGCCTTTTAGCCCCAGCTCGGCAACCAGGATATCGAGGGCAATTTCGCCGTCTAATTTCCCCGTCTTTATCGAAAGGTCGGCTTCCAGCAGCTTATGAAAGACCTCGCGCAATCTGGCCATGGAATATTTATCCGCCTGATCCCAGGCCTTGCGCAGCAGAAAGTCGGAATTCAGGCCCAGTTTGTGCTGAATATCGACCCGGGTTTTTCCCCGGTCTCTCATGTCCTTGACCTGGAAAATAATCCTCACTTGCCTGGCCAACATGATGAGCAATTGGGCCGGGGCCGCTCCCTGCCGGAATTGCTGTTGCAAAAGCTCCTGGGCCACTCCCAGGCGGGATTCCATGACGGCGTCCACCATGGCAAAAACGTTGGCTTCCTGGGCATCGCTAACCACGGCTTTTATGTCCGCTTCCTCGATGCGGCGTCCGGCAGTAAACTGGGTCAGTTTATCAACTTCTCCGGACATGGTCCACAGGTCATTGCCTACGAACCTTATCAGTAAAGCTAATGCCTGTGGCGCAATGCTGCCGCCGGCGCCGGTCACCCGCCGCTCAATCCATTGGCTTAGCTGAGGCTTGTTAAGTAAAGGGAAACCCCTTACTTTCATCATGTTTGACAGCTCCCACAGCAGCGGATTTCGCTCGCTTATCTCGCCGCCGATGATTACAAGCTCTGTAAAAGGCGGCAGCTTTTTCACTGCTTCGGCAAACTCGATATATTCTTCCGTCTTTTCAAGCTTATGAGATGCCTTCTTTTTACCGTTTTTTCCCTTCGCCTCGAAGCGCTCCAGCAGCCCTTCGACAATTACCAGGCGTTTCTCCGCCAGGAAAGGCACCGTCTCACAGGCGCTGCGGAGGTGCTCCAGCGTTACCTGTTTGCCGTCGAGGACGGTAGTATTGGTCATCAGGGCGGTCGCATCGCCGATGCCCTTTTTAATTTCACCGAGCGCCTGGCGGATGGAATAATCATCCGCGCCGATAAGTACGTGCAGCAATTGTCATCTCCTAACCCAAGTTTCATTATTTTACCATAATGAGAAACCATCTTCACCAACCCGGAATAACGAAATATTTATCCCGGCCTTCTTATCTCAAGGTTGACAAAATACCGCCGTTAAGGAATAATCGCAAGGGAACCTGCCATAACCCTACCATTAAAATCGAGAGGTGAACTGCCATGCCGGAAGAATCAGCTGATATTATGCAAACCGAAGAGCTCAGAAAGCTATCGGGCATCGCCACGGACATGCAAATGTCCAGCAAAATGAGGACTCAGGCCATCAACACCCTGGGCGATATGGCATCCCATGAATCGCTGCTCGTCCTGCTCAACCTGGTAGCCAACGACAGGCTCAATACCGACGAAAGAGACTATGCCCTTAAAAAAGCCCGCGAGATAGTCAAGAAAGGCCGTTAACAGGGTTAAGGGTTAAGGGATGAGGGTCGAGGATATTCCCTGCCTTTTCCCTGCCCCCTAAACCCTGCTCCCTAAATAATATGAGTATTAACATCGGTATTATCGGCCTGCCGCAGAGCGGCAAAACGACCGTTTTTAACGCCCTGACCGGCGGTAAAGCGGATACCACGTCTCACGCCCGGGACGGCCTCGCGCCGCATATCGGCGTGGTCAAAGTCCCCGAACCGCGCCTCTGGGTACTTAACGATATGTTCCACCCTGCTAAGGTAGTGCCCGTCGAAGCGAAGTACCTGGATGTCAGCGCTTCTATCAAGGGTCTGGCGGAGGATAAAGGGTTCGGCGGCCGCTTACTTAACCAGCTCAGTACCGTCGATACCATTTTCGGCGTTGTCCGCGCTTTCAAGGATGAGAGTGTCCCCCACCCCCAGGTTACCCTGGATGTCGGCCGGGATATCGGCACCCTCAGCCTTGAGCTTGTCTTCTCCGACCTGGCCATCATGGAGAGAAGATTAGAAAGACTGGAAGACTCCTTAAAATCGGCCAAACCGCAGGACCGCCCGGCTATCCAGCAGGAAAAAGAAATTCTATTACGCCTCAAGGCGGAACTGGAAAGCGATAAAGCCATCCGGGAACTGGAACTGGAACCGACCGCCGCCAAAATCATCACCAATTACCAGCTTCTCACCGCCAAGCCTTTGCTCATCGTCGTTAATATCGGGGAAGAGCAGCTATCCGAGGCCGCGACCATGGAAGCCGATTTAAACACGAAATACTCAGGCAAGAATTGCCGTATCATTACCCTCTGCGGCAAGTTGGAGATGGAACTGGCCCACATGGAAGAAAGCGAGGCCAAAGAGTTCCGCGAGCACTACGGCCTTAAAGAGTCCGGCCTGGCGCGCGCTATCAAGGCATCTTACGAATTATCGGAGATGATTTCTTTCTTCACCGTCGGCGAAGATGAAGTGCGAGCCTGGCCGATCAGGCGGGGCATTAACGCCCAGAAAGCCGCCGGGAAAATCCATTCCGACTTTGAGAAGGGGTTCATCCGTGCTGAAGGTATCGGCTATGATGATCTGATTAAATGCGGCAGCATGGCCGAGGCGCGTAAAAAAGGCGTGCTCCGTCTCGAAGGTAAGGAATATATCGTCAAGGACGGGGATATTCTTACCTTTCTCTTTAACGTTTAACGTCACCGCCATCGATTTTGCGCACGGTCAATTTCAGACCATTCTGTCCTACCACCTCAACCTCTTCCCCGGCCTCTATTTCCCCCTCATCCGCTATCGCCCCCCAGAGCTCGCCCCTGATTTTTACCTGCCCTTCCGGGTTCAGAAAACTGACCACGCTGCCTTTCTCACCAATTATCGAAGGCACCCCCGCTTTAAACTGTTTTTTTAAAGTCCGGGTGGTGAAGACAAAAAGCCAGGTGCAAAATGCCGCCCAGGCTACCATTACTATAATAAAGGGTAACAAAGGAGACTGTATCCCGAAGTGCGGCAGCGCCCAGCGCCAGATAGCCCAGATGGCTACTTCCTCCAGGCCGGTGCTGACAACCGCGAATATAAGTCTGGCAGCGGTAAGGTTTTTATTCATCGTGTTATCATTATAATAGGTTAATTCCTAGTTTAAAAGTCATAGTTTAAAAATATTTTTCTGAAATACTTGACAAGCTATCTGCGTTAGTGATATCCTTTATATTTGTAATAATGCCCCAAGTATTGTTTACTTTGACTTCCCGAATGTAGATATCCATAATGATTTTGCCACATATTTACGCGTGTCTTCGTTCTATATGAGAGCGCCAATAAAACACATTACAATTGCGGTATTTATCTAAGGAGAAGAAATGGCTGTTAAATCGCCGGTTCCCACACCCAAAGCAAAGACCCCCATGGCAAGAAAATCATACGCCAGGCTGCCCAATATCCTGGATGTACCCAATCTGATTAAAGTCCAACTGGATTCCTTCCAGAGGTTCCAGGAAGAAGGACTGAAACAGCTGCTCGAAGAAATTTCCCCCATCCGGGATTTAACGGGCAATCGGCTGGAGCTCACCTTCGCGGCCTATGAGTTCCGCGATCCGCGACCGGGTCATTCCGAGCTGGAATGTCACGAACGCGACCAGACCTTTTCCGCCCCTCTTTATGTCAAGGTACGGCTGCTGGTCAAAGAGACCGGCGAAATCAAGGAGCAGGACCTGTTCTTTGGTGACATACCCCTGATGACCGCCAAAGGCACCTTTATTACCAGCGGCGCCGAAAGAGTGGTCGTCAGCCAGCTTTTACGCTCGCCGGGGGTTTACTTCACCGGTGAAGAAGACCCTGTTTCCGGCCGCCGTTTGTGCGGGGCCAAACTCATCCCTACCCGCGGCGCATGGCTGGAGTACGAGACCAGCAACCGGAACGTGATATCGTGCAAGATAGACGGAAAACGTAAAATTCCCATCACGACACTTCTGCGCGCCATCGGCTACGGCAGCGATGATGATCTGCTCAAGCTTTTCAGCAAAGAGGAGAAAGGCTCGGAATACCACTTTATCGTCACCACCATGGAAAAAGAACCACTGATACGGGACGAAAAAGAGGCTTTGCTCGATATATATAAGAAGCTGCATCCCGGCGAGCTTCCTTCCCTGGATAATGCCCGCAAACTGATCAAGAACCTGTTTTTTGATTCTTCGCGCTACGACCTGGGCACCGTCGGCCGTTATAAGCTGAACAAGCGCCTTGAAGTTAACGTCAGCCTCAAAGAGCGTACACTGACCAAAGACGATATCGTCCAAATGATACGGCATATTATTATGATTAACAACGGCCGCGACCATATCGATGATATCGACCATCTCGGCAACCGCCGCGTGCGCACTGTCGGCGAGCTTGTCCAGACACAGTTCCGCATCGGTTTTCTGCGCCTGGAACAGGTTGTCCGGGAGCGCATGAGCATTATCGGCACGGAGGCGGTGACCCCCAGCGCCCTGGTAAATATACGCCCTATCGTCGCCGCCGTCAGAGAGTTCTTCGGCGGTTCCCAGCTATCGCAGTTCATGGACCAGACCAACCCGCTGGCAGAACTGACGCATAAACGCCGTCTCTCAGCCATGGGCCCGGGCGGTCTCTCCCGCGAACGCGCCGGCTTTGAGGTACGCGACGTCCATTTTTCCCATTACG
>PLLL01000066.1 GCA_003141235.1 Dehalococcoidia bacterium | reverse complement strand
TGGCCGTAGCTGCTGCCAGGGACTGCCTGCGCGGTATCGACCGTAAAAGCATCGGCGGCCTGTACTTTGCCTCCACCACCGCCCCCTATAAAGAAAAGCAGAGCGCCGCCATCATCGCCGCGGTATTAGACTTGCCGCCGGAGACCATCACCATGGACTTTTCCGGCTCCCTGAGAAGTGGCTCGAACGCTTTAAAGGCCGCCGCGGACGCCGTTGACAGCGGCGCGGCGCAAAATATTCTGGTGTGCGCCGCCGATATACGGCTGGGCTATCCCAACGGGCCGCAGGAACTATCCTTCGGTGATGGCGCCGCCGCTATATTAGTTGGGAACAAACAGACCATCGCCGAAATAAATGATTTCTACTCAAGATATTACGAGATTCAAGATTTCTGGCGCTCGGACAAAGACACTTTCGTCCGCGCGGCGGAAGACCGTTTCGCTATGGACGAGGGTTATGCGGGTGTCATGACCGAAAGTATATCTGCGTTATTAAAAAAATCAGCGCTTTCAGCGAAAGATTTTTCCCGGATAGCGCTTAATTCACCCAACCAGCGCCAATTGCGCACGGTAACGCAAAAACTGGGCTTCGATGAGAAAAAACAGGTGCAGGATGTTCTCCATCAGTCGGTAGGCGATACCGGCAGCGCTATGTCCCTGATGAGCCTCGTGGCCGCCCTGGAGCAGGCCGGCAAGGGAGAAAAAATACTCCTGGCCAGCTACGGCAACGGCTGTGACGCTTTTGTTTTAGAAACGACTGAAAAAATCGTTGGGGCTAAAGACAGGCGGGGTATTACGAAGCACCTGGCGGCCAAAAACATGATTACTAATTACAATAGATATTTGAAGTGGCGTGACCTGGTGACGGTACAGCCCGCGGCGCGTCCGCCGATAGAGATCCGCCAGCCCTCACCAGCGGCGCAGTGGCGCGAAGTACCCTGGGAATTACGTTTAACAGGCACAAAATGCAAACAATGCGGCACACCGCAGTATCCGCCGCAGCGCGTATGCGTGAATTGTCACGCTAAAGACCAAAATGAATCTTACAGCTTTAGCGATAAACCGGCGAAGGTATTTTCGTTTTCTCACGACTATGTGATGGCGACTGTCGACCCGCCGGTTACCGTGACGTTTGTAGACTTCGAAGGCGGCGGCAGACTGATGTGCGATATGACCGACCGCGACCCGGCGGCGATTAAAGTGGGTACGCCGCTGGAAATGACCTTCCGCAGGCTGTACTACGTCGGTGGTATCTATAACTACTGGTGGAAATGCCAGCCGGTGAGAGTTTAGAGAGAAAAATATGGATAGTATTAAAGATAGAGTAGCCATCGTTGGCATGGGCTGTGTCAAGTTCGGTGAGAACTGGGGACAGAGCCTGGAAGACATGGTCATCGACGCGGCTTATGAAGCCTACCAGGACGCGGGCATCGACCCTAAAGATATTCAGGCGGCCTGGTGGGGGAGCGTCTTTGCCGGTGAGACGGGACAGATACTGGCCGCACCGCTCAAACTATCATATATACCGGTCACCCATGTCGAAAACGCCTGCGCCACCGGCTCGGAAGCGATACGGGCGGCCTGTTACGCTGTGGCCGCCGGCATGTATGATGTTGTCCTGGCCGTCGGCGCGGAAAAACTGAAAGACACCGGCTTTTCCGGCCTGCCGCAGACCCGGCCTATCGCTACCTGGAGCTACCGTTTAACGACGCAGACTCCCGCGGCAGTTTTTGCCATGATGGCTAACGGCTATTTCGCCAAGTATGGTCTGACTTATGAAGACGGGAAAAAGCTGCTGGCGCATATTGCGGTTAAGAACCACTATAACGGTTCGCTTAATGCCAAGGCGCATTTTCAGCGTGAAATTACCCTGGAGCAGGCCATCAATGCTCCTATTGTTGCTTATCCCCTCGGTTTATTTGATTGCTGCGGCGTGAGCGACGGCGCGGCGGCCGCGATTATCACCCGGGCCGACCTGGCTAAAAAGTTCCGCCCCGACCCGATATATATAAAGTCGGTACAAATATGCCAGGGACCGCGCGAAGGCTGGCTCAGCCAGAAGTATGACTTCGCCCATGTCGAAGAAACCTACCGCGGCGGCATTGCGGCTTATAAAGAGGCAGNNTAAAAGACCCGCGTAAAGAAATCAGCATCGCCGAGGTGCACGACTGTTTTTCCATCACCGAGCTGACCATCATGGAAGATTTGCAGTTCAGCCCGCGCGGTTTGGTTAAAGATGATATCGAAGCCGGGACTTACACTCTAAAAGGGGCGCTCCCGGTAAATACCGACGGCGGTCTAAAGTGCTTCGGGCATCCTATCGGCGCGACTGGTCTCCGGATGCTTTATGAAGTATACAAGCAATTGCAGGGCAAGGCCGGTACGCGCCAGGTGAAAAATCCGCGCCTCGGACTGACCCATAACCAGGGCGGCGAACCGGGCGCGGCTACAGTCAGCGTCTTAATTGCCGGAAATGAAAAAGGATAAATTAAGCGGGGTAAAAAAATGAGCGAAGAAAAAGTACTGCGTAAAGTAATTATTACTGCCGCCATCACCGGGCAGGGGGCCACGCCGGTGATGTCGGAATTTCTACCGCTTACCCCCAAACAGATTGCCGATGATGCCGTTAAAGCCTATCAGGCCGGGGCGGCTATCGTCCATATCCATGCGCGCAAGGATGAAACCGGAGAGCCCACGCCCAGTCTGCCTATCTTCCGTGAAATCGTCACGGATATTAAAAAGAGATGCAACGTCGTTATCAATATCACCACCGGCGGCGCCGGCACGCCTGACGAGAGGATAAAAGTAGTACCGGAGTTCAAGCCGGAGATGGCTACCCTTAACTGCGGCTCGCTCAGCGGCACCTCGATACAGGTCTTCGAGAAGATGAAGGACAAGATTAAATATGATTGGGAAAAGAAGTTTTTAGCCCGTGAGGAATTCATCTTTGAAAATACTTACAAGATGATGCGCGTATACAGCCAGGCCTGCCGGGAGAACAATACCCGGCCCGAGATAGAAATCTGGGATATCGGTCAGATTACTGCTGTAAAGTTCATGATTGATCGTAATTACATCGATACTCCTGTGCACCTGCAATTCGTCATGGGCGCACTCAGCGGCATGCCGGCGACACACGGAACGCTGGTATTCGTCTACGAGCGAGCGCGCGAGGTATTGGGCAACTTCTCGTGGTCGGTAGCGGCGGTCGGTAAAGACCAGATACCCATTGGCGCCGCGGCGCTGGGCATGGGAGGCCATGTGAGGGTAGGGCTTGAAGACAGTCTCTATGCCGGTTACGGACGGCTTGCCCGGAGCAGCGCCGAGCAGGTAGAGCGCATTGTGAAAATTGCCGAACAGATGAGCATCCAGCCGGCCGCGCCCGATGATGTCCGGCAGATGCTCGGACTCAAGGGAATCGATAAGGTCAATTATTAGTCGNNTATTTAACATCAAAGAATATCCCGGGAGGAGGGAAATGATATGAGTACAGAAGCTCGTTGGGCCGGTACGGCGAAACCCGATGTATTTTCATCGGGAGACACCGCAGGTAATAAAATACAGCGCCAGATGGTCAGGGTGGTTATCCAGCACAACACCGACGACGTCGAAGGCCTTCTTAACCTGCTTAAAGAGGTCAGGGACGAGATTTTCAAATTTCCCGGCTATGTTACCAGCGAGCACCTCATAAACGTTAAAGACCCCACCAACTTGCTCGTCATCAGCACCTGGCAGAACCTGGACCGCTGGAATGCCTGGGTGAACTCCGAGATATGTAAAAAAATGACCGCGCGCGTTAAAACCAAGCTGACCAAACCGCTTAAGATAACTGTTTATAACTACTTCGTCATCCGGGAAAAGAGGGTCTGGTCGACCTTCTAATCAGCGAAGCATAACCCTGATAAAAAACTGACCCCCTCCCGCAACGGAGGGGGTCTTTGTTTGTGAGGGGGTATTTTCTACATTCCCTTTAAAGAGGTGTAAATGCCGCCGGTGCCGCCATACAATCGCAGCCCATATTTGTCATATATCGGCAGGGCTTCCTCATACAGGTAAAGCACCCTGGATACCTCCGGCGGGGACATGTCTTCGTAAACGGCCTTGCGCATCGGTGTATGCGGGACGATGGAACAGACGACGCCGTGAGACGCCGCCAGTTCAACGCCTTTAAGGATGGACTCATCCGATTCGCCCAAGCCGGCGATAGCCATAGTATAGACCTCGTTGTGGTCGAAGATTTCCGTGCATTTCTCCCAGACCTTGATATAGGTCTCGATGGAGTGGGTGCCCTTCAGCGGCATGATGTCTTCGCGCATGCTCTCATCGAAGCATTCGATGTTGCACAGGGCGGTAGTAGCACCGGCTTTTTTACCTTCTAGAAGCAGCTCTTCCAGCAAACCGTAATCGGTCACAGGCTCGAAGTTGAGGGTCATGGTCGCTTTCGGCGCTTTCTGATGGATGATTTTGGCTGTGGCGACTAAATCTTCCAGACCCTTGCCCGTCGTCAGTTTGGTGCCGGTGCTCAAGGTCACATGTTTCGCCATACCTTCTTTGTAGGCGGCCTCCGCTACCTCGGCGACATGCGCGGGGGACTTATCGCGGTAGCCCGCCCACCAGCTTTCCACGGCGCAGAACTTGCAGGCTTTGCCTAGCTGCTGGTAGACGCAGCGCTGGTTCAGCACCGAGCGCAGGTGGTTTGGTTCGCCGATGACGGCGATATCAGACATGGGGACGCCGTCGCTGGTTTTCCTATCATAAAACTTAGGGCGCGGCAGCATAACGACCTCGGTATATTTTACGTAATCTTTCCAGACCTCGAACTCGCCGGGGCCTGACTTGACCAGGTGGAAGGGTGAATTATCCGCGAACTTGCCGTTGATAATAAGCACCGTCGTCAGGTGACCATCGACCGGCGACTTGAGGCAAAAAACGAATCTTCCGTTTTTAATCGCGGGGGCGTTCCATTCTCTTTCCAGTTCATCCTGAAGCCCCGGCGGTACGATAACGCCGTGAGTTTGCAGGTCGGTCTTGATTCTTCCCAGCACACCCACTTCGGTCGTATATGTTCTCAAACTTACCATGTCAATCCTCACTTTCTTTTGGGTTTATTATTTTATTATACTCCGAATCTGGCTACATCTTTAATAGCGCTGAAGCCGCCGCCCCGCACACATCCGGCGGTGCAGGCGCACATATCCAGGCCGTATTTTTGATAAATACCGACGGCTTTTTCATAAAGCGCGAGCATCCTTTCCGCGCTCGGCGGCTCCATATCCTCAAATACCGCGCCGACGGCCGGGCTGTGCGGCACCAGGAAGGTCATTACACCTACGGAAGCCGCCGTTTCAATACCTTTAAGCAGCGACGCATCGTCCTCACCGATGCCGACTACTGCCACCGTGGACACCTCGTTTTTACCGAAGATGTTCAGGGCGATTTCCCAGTTTTTCATGTATTCGGCGAACGGTATTTTACCCTTGGCCGGCATGATGTCCGGGCTCAGCTCGCGGTCAAAGCATTCGATGTTGATGGAAATAGAGGTGACGCCGTTCGCTTTAGCTTCCAGCAGCAGCGATTTTAACAGGGCGTGGTCGAGCAATGGTTCGGACTCAAGCATCATCGGGATTTTTGCCCCGGCATGGATTAGTTTGACCGTTTTAACCAGGTTCGCCAGCCCCCTGTCAGGTGTATTGAGGGTGGCGGTAGTCATGGAGATGTGTTTGACCGAGCCATCCGCATATCCGGCTAAAGCCGTCTCGGCGACTTGTTCGGACTGTTTTACCGCGGCGGCGTTCCACCAGTATTGCACGGCGCAGAATTTACAGGCCTGGCCGGTCTGCTGGTAGACGCACCGCTGGTCGACTACGGAGCGCAGGTGTCCCGGCCCGACGATTACCGCCACCTTGTACATAGGGATATTTCCGCTGGTGAGACGGTTATAAAAGGGAGGCCGGGGGATTAAGGTGACGTTAGTGTAAAAGGCATTTTCCTTCCTGACCTCAAAAGTTCCCGGGCTGGTTTCTGTAAGTTGATACGGCGAAGCCGCGCCGCGCTTGCCGTTGACGATAAAGACGGGGAGTAATTCACCGTCTCCCTTTGGGGAGTCCAGGCACACTACTATCCGTCCGGTGCTGACCGCCGGGGCGTTATAGTGCGCTTCCAGCCGCCCGACCAACTCCGGCGGAATCCTGATGCCCTTTTCCTGGAGCTCTACTTTTATCCTGGCTACCGAAGGTTGTTTATTCAATGTCGTTGCTCTTTAATTTCCACGCATAAATCGAATTTAATGAAATCGGTACTGACGCGGTAGTCTGTCAGTCCGGCTTCCTCAAGGATAGCTTTAACCTCAGGGATAGTATAGCTGGCCATGATGGCTTTTGGCCAGTTTTCGCGGTGGCGCCGGTTCATAAAGCGCCTGAGTATCCAGATAAAGACTTCCCAGAACGGGTTGCCGTAGACCCGCCGGTTATCGCGGATAATCACCGCGCCGCCTTTTTTAGCTACCCTTTGCGCCTCTTTAAAGACGGTAGCCGGGCGGAACCAGTGATGGAGCGACGCATAGCTGATAACGAGGTCGAAAGAGCCGTCCGGGAAAGGCAAAGCATCGGCGTTAGCCTGCACAAATTTGATTTTATCCTCTACCCCCGCCTGCCGCGCGTTTTCAGCGGCTTTTTTCAACATGTTTTCTGAAATATCCAGTCCGGTTATCTCGAAATTACTGCCTTTCGCTTTGGCCAGTTCGATGGACAGCCGCCCGCTGCCCGTGCCGATATCCAGCACCCGGCCGCTTTTTATCCCGCGGCGCAGGATTTTCCAGACGAAATATTTGTATTCCGGCAGCATATACAGCCGGGCGCCTTTGTCGTATTGCGCCACGGCTTCTGCTTCCGCGATGGGCTCAAGAGCTAAAGGGATACGGTCTTTCACGATTGCCTCTCTAATGATATATGAGAATACTTAAAATAATAGCCGCTGATATTATCAGCCGGAAGGTTGAAAGCGCGCTCCAGGCATGGTGCATATTTTCCTTGTCCAGAGAAGCCTTCCAAAAAGCCTGGCATCGATAAAGTGTAAAAAGCCCGTAAGCCGCCACGGGGACGATGTAGAGCCAGCTTAACTTGGCCGACCAGAGCAGCAGGATGCTCATGATAAAGAGCAGGACGGTAAATATTAGAGTTAATCTGGCTACTCTTGACGCTGAAGGTTTGGAAAATAATAGCGGCGTTATTATTTCCGGCTTTCCTGCCGCATCAAAGCGGATGTTCAGGACGTAATGCGCCATGATGTGGGCGGTCTGCCACACCACCCCGAGAAAATAAAGATACCAGGGCAGCAGGGTTCTAAAAACGGTATCGGGAGAGAGACAGGCCCACCCGCAGAGGAAAATCAGGCCTTCGATCGGCGGGAGGGAAAGATAGCCCACTTTATCCCGCAGGTGAGTTGAGTAGAGCGAGCCAAGGATAATCGCTGCCAGCAGGATGAAATAGCCCGTCGGGTTAAAGAAAATCCAGCACAGCGCCAGGGCGGCGGCGTAGGCAAGAACAGATATTATTAAAGCGCCGCCCGCCTTGACCCGCCCGCTCGGAATAGAGCGCTGCGGCCACATGGTTTTATCGCGCTCGCGGTCGGCGTAGCGGTTGAAAATGTTAACCCCGGCGGCGGCTAACGCGCCGGTGAAAAATCCTGCCAGACAAAGTTTCCAGGAAGGCAGGCCGCGGATGCTTAAGATGGCCGCGCTGGCGGCATTGAGAGGCGTTAAAATGAGAAATAGAGGGCGGGACAGGGTCAAGTAGCCAGTTATCCGTTCCTTGAAACTGTACTTATTATGGACGGCTAAATCAGACCCGAAATCGGCGCGGAAAAACTTGCCGATATTCATGCGTTTTACCCCAGCCGGTAAACAATGCCGAAGCCGCCGGTCGGATAGTCCCAGGTAAGCGACCCCTGGTCACAGACAATCCGGCAGGTGCCGCACTCCAGACATCCTTCCCAGGCGAAGACTACTTCCCCTTCGTTGAGCGTATAATTTTCTACCGGGCAAACATAAGTGCAGGCTTTATGGGGGCATTTGCGGCAGATTTCCTGATTAATCTCGATATGCGGCTTTTTATCGATGTGGAAAAGATTTAGGGCCAGTTTATCATCTATTTTCATATAAACGAAATTCCCCCTTTTATCGCCTTCCAGATAAAGCTGAGCAAAGGGAATCTGGACTTGGAAACGCGGCGCAGGTTTTTATAGAAGTCCTTTATCATCTGCCATTCCTGCGTCCGTTTAGGCATTTCTTTGACGGTGAAAAAGTCTATCGCCGCCTGTGTTATCACATCGAAATAGGGGCCGAAGAACTCCGGGTTCTTTTCGGCGAAATGGTTCATCTTGCGGTAGCGATTCAGGTCTTTCATGACGAAGCTTTCATTTAATAGCTTTTGATAATGGGACAATGATTTCGCTGTGTAGTCGTTATTCCGGCGCGCTTCGAGGAATGTCTTAGCGGCAGCTTCCCCGGAGGCCATAGCGAAATTCGTTCCCTCGTAGTGGACCGAGGCGTTCAGGAAGCGGGCGGCGTCCCCGGCAATCATCAGGCCGTCGGTAAAATATTGCGGCGTGGCGTCATAGCCGCCGTCGGGCGCCAGGTGCGCCTGATATTCGACTGTTTCGCCCCCTTTGATATAGTTCCGGACGAAGGGATGCTCTTTGAATTGTTCGAACAAATCGGTGGCTTTCACTTTGGCCTTCAGCATCGGGTCAACCGCTACCCAGGTCACCAGCGAGAGCGATTCCAGGTTGGTATAGATGTTGCCGCCGCCCCAGATGCCCTTGGTAGCGTCTCCGGCGATATATTTCAGCTCCACGCCCTCATGCCCGCTCAAGCCGAATCTATCTTCGATGACCGAACGGGGCAGTTCGATAATTTCTTTCATGCCCAGGGACACCTGCCGGCGGGCGTAAGGTTTTCTCAAGCCGGCCTTCTCGGCTAAAATAGAGTTCACGCCGTCCGCGACGATAACGACGTCGGCGTAAAGCTCGCCTTCCTCGCCCCGCACTTTCACCCCGATTACTTTGTCACGGTACTTGAGTAAGTCGTCCACCAGGGTATTGGTCAGGAACATCGCGCCGGCCTCTTCAGCCTTGGAGGCATACCAGTGGTCGAAATGCGCCCGCGAAACGGTAAAGCTGTTGTTAAACGGGGGATTATTATGCGCCTGGCTCTCTACGCCGATAGATACGGCATTGTCCGGCGAAATGAGGAATATTTTAATGCCCTTGATATGGCGTTCCAGCGGGGCTTGCTCCCAGAAATTTGGTATCAGGCGGTTCAGCACGGTGGCATATAAAACACCGCCGAAAACGTTCTTGCTGCCCGCGCTGGGACCGCGTTCCAGCAGGGCGACATTCATGCCGGCTTTAGCGAGGACAAAGGCCGCCGTGGTCCCGGCCGGCCCGGCACCCACGATAATCGCGTCGAATATATTTTCGTTTGCCATCCAATTACCAGCCGGGGATTAACGTACAGTTAAGTATCTATGCCCAGGACTTGCCTTTGTGTTCCTTGTGAAAGATGCTTTCTTTAAGCTCTTCCGGCTTGCACTTATAGACTTTACATAATAGACAGGTAAGGTCCGGGGAGCCGTACATGGGGTCCTGGTGATTGTTATCGGTCAGGACGTTGGGGTTAGAAATAAACAGCCCGCGGTATCCCTTGGCCGGTTCCTCGGGGTAGAAGCAGTTAGCGGTAAGCGCTACAACCCTCGGGTCGATGCCGGGAAAGAGCCGGGCTTTCTGGCGCACCCGTCCGCGGGGCGATTCAATCCATATCCAGTCGCCGTCCGCAATTCCCAGATTTTTACCTGTGGCCGGATTGATTTGCACTGTAGGGAACTCCATAAAGCTCCGCAGCCAGGGGATGTTGCGGTACTGCCCCAGGAAATAAAAAGGTGAGCGGAAGCCGGAGGTCATTACCAGCGGATACTCTTTATATAGCTCGGGTGTGGCATAAGGGCTTTCGCCGGGCTCCGCAAAATAGGGGAGGGGGTCATAGCCCAGTTTTTCTAAAACAGTTGAGGATAGTTCCAGCTTGCCGGTGGGCGTGGGGAATCCTCCTCCCTTGCGCCAGTAATCGGTCTTGTATTTGTAATAGACCTGGTCGTCATTCATGCAGCCCGACATCACATTCTCGCTGAATTGCTTCCAGGTAATGCCGCCTTTTTTAAGCTGGGCGTCGAGACAGGCCTCGACATCGTTGAACCAGTATTGCGGGGCGACGCGTTTGCCGAGCTCGTTAAATATCCAGACATCGGATTTAGCTTCGCCCGGCGGTTCGATACATTTATTGTGGGCTTCAATCATAAAGCGGGGGTGCATATCGTAGATATCGTCTATCTCCAGCCAGTGCGCCGCCGGCAGCACCATATCGGCCATTTCCGCCATCGGCCCCCAGAACTGGTCGACCTGCACCAGGAAGTCCACCTTTTTCAGGCCTTCCACAACTTCTTTGGTATTGGCCATGTGGACTATCTGCTGGCCGCCTACGCTTATCCAGACGCGGATGGGCTTGCCGCCTTTATTCAATTCCCGTATGACGGTATCGGGATTGCAGGTACGGGCGGCGCCCATTTTAAATCTTTCTATCCCGTAGATATGGCTCTTCATTTCATCGGTGATGGGAATTTCATTGAAAAAGTCCTCGATGAGGCCGGTCTTGGGTAAAACCCAGCTAATCATGCTGCCGGGCCTCTCGATATTGCCGCAGATAGACATGAGACAGGTTATAGCTCTCATCGTCTGGCCGCAATTGGCCTGACGCTCTACCGAGCTGCCGACCTGAATACAGCCCGGGGTATCTATAGCGAACATCCGGGCGGCCTGGATAATCTTCTCTTTGGGTATCCAGGTAATCTCGGAGACTTTATCCACCGGGTATTCCGCGCAACGCTTTTTAAGGTCTTCGAAGCCGTAGGTCCAGTTCTCGACGAACTCTTTATCATAGAGGCCTTCGCTGATGATAATATTCATCATGCCC
>PLLL01000063.1 GCA_003141235.1 Dehalococcoidia bacterium | reverse complement strand
ACGGTAAAAAGTATTTACGTCGATGACTTTATCAAACAGTATATCGTATCTCTGGTTGAAGCCACGCGCCATCACCCCTCGATATATCTTGGGGCTTCACCCCGCGGCTCGCTCGCGCTTTTCCGTACCGGGCAGGCACGGGCATTGATACAGGGACGTGACTATGTTTTACCGGATGATATCAAAGCCCTGGCCGGGCCGGCGCTGGCCCACCGGACGCTGTTATCTTCCGCAGGACAAGCTCACGGTCGGGACGGGAATGCTTCTATAGCCGGGATTCTGGAAACTATCCCTGTGCCCGGGGCCATACCCGGCCGGTAAATTGTCGGCAATTGAATAGTATTATCAATATCTCCTCAGGTTAAAAAGCGGTGAAAATAAGACGGATTATTATCATTATCCCCCTTATTATACTGGGGCTGGCTTTAGCCGGGGGTTTTACCTGGCTGTGGCGTTTGTTTATCTTCTTGGTCATCGTACTGCTGCTCAACTATATCTGGCTGCGTCTGAGCGCCCGCGCTATTGACGGAAGGGTGATAAAATCCTCCGACCTCTGCCGGATAGGCGAGTCCCTGGAAGAGGAGTTTACGGTATATAACAGCAGCCGGATACCTTCTCCTTTGATTGAAGCACAGGAAGAGACTGATTTACCCGGCTACCGGAATAACGTGGCTTTCAACCTCTCATCGCATGAATCCCGTAGCTGGCGTACTCAGGCCGGTTGCCGGCGCCGGGGGCAATACAGCCTCGGTATTCTCAAAGTAAAGATTAGCGACCCTCTCGGCTTTTTCCGGACGGAGAAGCGCCTGGGCGAGTATCATGAGGTCATCGTTTACCCGGAGATGCTGGAGCTGCCTTTCTTTCAGGCATTACCCAGCCAGGAACCGGGGCATAGCCCGCGCCGCTGGCTGGCCAGCGAGGCAGGACCCATCGCTGCCCGTATACGTGATTATACCAGCGGCGATAGTTACCATCACATCCATTGGCCCACCACAGCGCACACCGGCAGGCTCATGGTCAGAGACTTCGAACCAGACCGCTCCAACTATAATTTCAAGAGCATCTGGATTGTTCTGGATATGCACCGGGCTTCCCGGCAGGGAGAAGGCGATGACAACACCGAGGAATATGCCATCACCATAGCTGCCTCACTGGCGAAAAAACATATCGAAAGCGGTAAACAAGTGGGGCTTATGGCGGCGGGCGACCGGTCTTACCTCTGCCTCCCTGAAACGGGAAGCCAGCAGTTGCAGCAAATATTGCTCGCCCTGGCGGTGATGAAGGCGGAAGGTCAGGTTCCCTTAGATAGCCTCATCTCTTCACAGGCGGACCGCTTTGAGGCCGGCTCGGTCATTGTAGTTATTATGCCTTCAAGTAACCAGAATATGGTGACCCCGTTACGGCAGGCTATGAACCGCGGTGTCATCGTCACGGCAATCTTGCTTGATTCGCTCAGTTTCGGCGGTGAAATCGGGGCGGAGAGCGCCGCCCACAAATTTATAGCCAGCGGCCTGCAGGTCTATGTCATGGGGCGCGGCTCGAAAATAACGAGTGCACTGGACAGCCGGCTGCCTTTTTTACGAGGATATGAGCGTTATCAGGGTAATTTCTATTCCAATGCGGGGAACGAAAAAGCGTAAAAATGGTTAAGAAGAATAAAAGGCAGAATTCTCTTCCGGGGGCAACGCCGGCGGCCGGATATAGAATCCGGGCGGTAAACTGGCAGGTCTGCCTGAATGTAATATTGCTCTTCGTGACCCTGGAAATAGCCGTGCTTTCTATCGAGAAAGCGCAGTGGATTTCCCCGCAGCCGTCTTTAACGCTGACGCTTATTCTCTCGATGCTGGTCACATTATTGCTCCTCAGAAGCCGGCTCCCCGGTGTGGTCATACATTCCCTGGTGATATTAACCGGTCTGCTGGTGACGCTATGGCAGGCGCAAAATCTGTTGCCCGCGCCGGACATCGCTTCACGGCTTACTCAGGTGATAACCGCAGATACCGCGGCCGCTGGAACGGAAAGCCTGTTTTTTGCGGTATTTCTGGTTCTGGTAACCTGGGTATTCAGCTATGTGTCGGTATGGTTTTTAACGCGGCGGCGGAATGCCTGGGTGGGGGCCTCGCTGGGGGCTTTGATTATACTGATTAACTTAAGTAACCTCACAGACAACTACTATTTTTACCTGTTTCTCTACTTTATCGCCGCGGTGCTTTTTATTGCCCATACCCGCATGATAAGGCAGCCTGACCCGACAGGATATAGCCGGAAGGGCTGGGTTTATACCGGGGTGGCGCTGCTCTGCATAGCTGTGCTGGCGGGTTCCTTCGCCCGGTTCACACCGGAATTACGCGTCCCGCAGTTACAGACAATGCTGGCCACCCACACACTTTGGGAAAAAGACGTCGAAAAATCGAGGTTTAATATATTTACTTCGGTGCCGGCGAAACAGGCTGTAAGCACGAGCAGCGCGCATCGGGAGCAGTCTTTTGAGGGAGGATGGCACCAGCGTAATAATATTGATTTTACCGTCAGGTCGGCGCGGCCGTCTTACTGGCGGGTGCACGTATATGACATGTACACTGCTAAAGGCTGGGAAAATAATCCTTCCAGCGATTACCTGCTGGAAGAAAAAGTGCTCTGGGACGAAACTGTGACGCCCTCCAGCCCCGCCTCGATGACTTATACGGTTACCACCGGTATCAAAACAGATATCATGCTTATGGCCGGCAGCTTTGTTTCCGCGGACAGCCCCACTCTGGTTCAGGTAAGCGCCGGTGAAGTTGTCGATGTCAGGACACCGCGTATCCTCAGGCCCGGTGAAAAGTACACCGTTACCTCAAGTTTCTTCTCGCCCTCTCCCGGCGGTTTAGCCGGAGCCGGCGGAGGCTACCCGCAGTCTATTAACGATTACTATCTCCAGTTGCCGGCAGACTTTCCTGACAGCGTCCGCGAGTTGACTAAAAATCTCACTGTAAATGCCACGACACCTTACGAAAAAGTGCTGGCCATCAATAAATATCTTGCCAAAATCCCCTATGAAGCGGAGATAAAAGCCCCGCCGAAGGGCGCCGATCCTGTGGAATACTTTTTATTTGAACAGAAGTCCGGCTTCTGCCTCTACTATGCCTCGGCAATGGCGACCATGCTCCGCTCCGTGGGTGTGCCTTCCAGACTCGCTGTCGGCTATCTTCCGGGTGAGCCGGGTGAAGAAGTTGGCGAATATCTATTGAAAGATAAAGACTATCATGCCTGGCCGCAGGTCTATTTCGCCGGGTACGGCTGGATAGACTTTGAGGCGACTCCCGGCGGCGCGGGCAGCGGCGTAACTATCGAGACGCCGTGGGTATCGAACGAGGCCATCGCGCAACTGTCGGAATGGGATGTGTGGCTGACCCAACCGTTGGAGCCGCCGGTCTTGCCGCCCGGGCAGTTACCGGCCAGCCAACCTGTAAAGACAAGCTACGATAATGGCGCTTATTTCTTTGCCAATGAACTCGGATTAGCGCTGTTGATTATCTTAGGCGGTGTGCTGATATTGACCGTTTTAGCATCACCCGTGTGGTTGCTGAGGGTATCTTTTAATCGTTGGCTCTGGCGTGTTGACCGTGATAAACTCGCTTCATTAGCCTATGACAAAATGTGCAACCTGGCCGCGAGAGTTGATCTCGGGCCCAGGCCGCAGCAGACCCCTCTGGAATTTGCCGCCGGTCTCGCTGTTGAGTTCCCTGGACAGGCCGAAGCTTTTTACCATGTTGCCCGGAGCTACGTAGAAAATAAATTCGGTCGCAGAGGGAAACTTGGCCTTTTCGAGGAAGCGGAGCTTCTGAAAGCGCGGTGCAGCGCCTTTGGCGCCCTTTTAAAACGGCTCACTCTTGCCGGTGTGCTCAAACGTGTACGGCATCAATAATAGCGTTGCTTCAAGCCGGGAAAAGGAATATAATCTGTGACAAGTTTAAATTCACTATTTACGGGAGGATATTGAATCATGGCAGCTGCGAAATACGGAAAATATATTAAAAGTCTAAAGTTTGAAGACCCGGGGCAGGGATGTTTCCGGCAGCGGGCTGTCATGGACGGCAAGTTCCTGGGGCTGGATGTCCATATTCAATACGGGGCTTGCTGGAGCGCCGGAAAATTGGGTTATGAACCGTACAGGCCGTGCACTCATGACTTTGACCAGATCATGTTTTTCCTGGGGTCTGATATGAACGACCTCAGCGAACTGGGGGCAGAAGTCGAGTTGTGCCTGGGTGAGGAAATGAACACTCACATCATAACCACCTCCACTGCCATCGCTATTCCGAAGGGCATGCCCCATATGCCGGTGACCATTACGAAGATGGATAAACGCATTATTTTAATGGTGATTTCACTGGCGCCGGTCTTTTCGGAGAAGATGATAGTTACCGACCGTAAACCTTCCGAACCGGTGGGATTCCGCTCGAAATACGGTAAGAATGTCATGCCGCTCACTTTCCGGCGCAAGGCGGCCTGGTACTACGGGCCGAAGAATAGAGACGATGGCGGCGGCTCGGTGTCCTTCACCCGCGGTAATGACGCGGGTATTAATTTCACCCTGATTTATGAAAACATCAAGAAAGCGCCTTACCGCCTATGCCCCGACCCTGATAAACCGCATGCCCACGCCAATACCCAGGTCATGCTTTTCCTGGGGTCAGACCCCGATGACCTTACCAACCTGGGCGGTGAATTTGAAATATGCATGGGCAAGGAAGAAGAAAGGCATGTCTTCAACAAGCCCACGGCCGTCATTACACAGCCCTTCGTGCCCCATTGGCCGGGAGGCGCGATGAAAATTGACAAGCCGATGCTCATGATGGATATCCACCCATCCGGCGACTCGGTGGTAGGGCAGGTCAAATAACGGTGTAAATAAACTCCTCTCCCTTGAGGGGAGAGGAAAGAGCCTGCCCCGTACTTGATACGGGGGTGAGGGTGATATTGTTACACCCTCACCCTGTTCTATTCTATCTAATTAAACTCTAGTCTGCCTTCTTGCTCTCGTATTTAGCGCCGAGGCCAATCTGGACGAAGCGATAAGGTTTTTCGACTTTATTACAGACTATCGGGAAGTGCGGCGTCCCCTTAGGAATTGAAATCGCTGTCGGCGCGTTAAACGTATGCTTCTCATGCTCTTTCCCGATGTCTATTGTCAGTTCTGCGCCCAGGTAGCTCGGATTATTGACGTCATGCCCGAAGAACACCAGGCATTCATCATAGGGGTGAGTATGCGAGCCTTTCCCTGGATTCCACTCGCCGGCTTTATTATGTATCGCCATGCTGACGTTCAGAGGAAGGCCCGAAACATCCTTCCCTGAGATAGACCATTCCTGGGCGGCGTCAGCGCCGCCATGGCCTTTTTTCACCGGCAGTTTTTTGAAATATTTGCTGTATTTCTTGCCGTCCGTAGTTCCTTCCTGTTTCACCGGCACCGCCGTGTAGCCGGGGTTGAGCGCGAGATGGAAATGCCCGAAGGGTTTATAAACCTTATTGGTCAATAGCGGGCAATGCGCCAAACCGCCCGGCGCCGCCGCCACCGTCGGTACGCTGAAAAGGTGTTTTTCCTGTTCCTTGCCCATGTCCAGCTCCATATCTGCCCCGAGATAGCTCAAATCTTCGGGGTCATACCCGAAGAAAAACAGGCACTCGGCAAAGGGGTGCGCATGCGCCCCCCGGTTAGGAGCCCAATCGCCCACCTGGTCGTAAATCCCAATGATAAAATTGAGATTAAAGCCCGCCAGGTCCTCGCCTTTCTGGAAGGTCATCTGCCTGGCGTTAGCGCCGCCCCGCCCTTCCTTGTAGATCATTGTTCTAATCAGGTGACCGTATTTTGTGTCTGCCATCGGTCGCATCTCCTTTTAATCGATTCCTTTTATCTTAAGCAGTTTATTGTGCGCTCTCTCGGTAGTCTTTTTGCCGGTGACCGGGTGCGGGTAGTGGAACGGGGGAATATACCCGGAAGGATACAGGGTCTTGATAACCCTCTGGGCATCCCCGCGGGGATTTTTATGCAAGCCCATAACAGCGGCCGCAAGCCGGTCCGGCTTGACCCAGCCTTTGGTAGGATCGGCCATGATGGATGGGTTCCACATGAGTTTATGTATCCGCCATTTGCCGTCCTCTTTAATATACTCCACGGTGTAGACGCCGGCGGTTAAGCTCTGGATAACACCCGGCCCTTCCGGGAGAGCCGCCGCCCCGAACCCGAACCACCGTCCCGCGGCCGTTTTACCGTCCTTGGCAACATCGACGACGCCTGATAGCTGCATTATCGTATGCAGCAGTTCCGGGTCCACGCTGCGGGCTTTCTCACCGCTGAAATACCGCTTCACCCCTTCTTTACCGTAATAAATGCCTGCCACCAGGTCCAGGACTGTATCGGAGCTATCGGAAAAACAGTCGATTACCTCCTGGTACATCCAGTGCTCCAGGTAAAAACCGTAGGCTCTCTGCAATCTCATTATCGCTTGCAGATCTTCAAGAGTGGCCACCTTTCGTTCCAGTTCCTTGATTTTTACTTCGGTCTCTTTTGCGTTCATCATAACCCCCTTTTATTTTTGCGCGACTTTAGAATATCCTAATTTCACCACTATCGGATCGGCGATATACAGGTACTTGTCGGTATCTTTGCTCCAGGGAGGCCAGTAAATCAGGTCTTTAACGCTCGGGTTACCCGTCCGGGCAAACTGCGTCCATATCTGCATCATGGCCTCGGAGACCTTTCTATCGGCATCTGTAATCACCGGCATAGCTGATTTAATACCGGCTTTAGCATAAAGGTAGTGAAGCATATGCCAGGCTGTTTTATCATCCAGTTGGCCGAAAACGTAGTGCATTTCCATAGCATGGGAGGACACGCCGCCTTCCTGCCTCCAGTTGCTCGGCACCTGGTCGAAAATACCGGCGTAGGCCTTAACGCCTGCCTTGCTCGCGCCTTCAAGGAGTTTGACGTACCCCGGTATCATATGGGCCATCGGCATAAATGCCGGGCCGGTCAATTCTCCCAGGTTCGCAATCAGCATGAACGGCACGGGGTTCTGTTTACCGGCCTGGAAGATATTCGGTGTTGAATCGGGCTGGACATATCCGTCTTTAACAAAAGTCCAGACGCCCATGAATACGTATTGTGCCCCCATCTCCACGTTCATAGCCTGGTCGACTTCAACGATTTTCTCCCAGGCCAGAGCGCGGGCTGCTTTAAGGGGATCCTTTTCTTTATCAACTCCGAGTTTTTCGAAGAATTTCTCCCCGAACGACTCCAGGCTATCCATCGTCACCATCTCATCCCGGCTGCCGCCGCTTTCACAGATGGTCCGGTGGAAAAGCCCTTTGGCCAGCGGTGAGGCCATCAGCGCGGCGACTTTCATGCCGCCTCCGGATTCCCCGAAGATGGTAATATTATCCGGGTCTCCGCCAAAGGCCGCGATATTCTTCTTTACCCATTGCAGTGAGGCAATCATGTCCAGGAGAAGATAATTGCCGGAAACGCCTTTGGGCGATTCTTTTGAAATTAGAGAGTGGGCAAATAGACCGAATATACCCAGCCGGCAATTCACGCATACAAGCACGACGCCGTGACGGGTCAGCGGGATGCTGTTGTAAAACGACCAGTTGGCGCTGCCGTAACGTAACCCGCCGCCGTGATACCAGACCATTACCGGCAATTTTTCGGTGGCCTTTTTGGCGGGCGTCATGACGTTTAAATAAAGACAATCTTCGCTGGAAGGTATTTTTTGCGCTTCCGCGGGTGTAAAAGGGTCCGGCATCTGGGCCGGCTGCAGACTGTATTTGGTGCATTCGCGGATGCCTGACCAGGGCGCTGCCGGCTGCGGCGGCTGCCAGCGCAGGTTGCCTATGGGCGGGGCGGCATAAGGTATGCCCTGATAGGAATATACTTCCTGTCCGGGTTCACCCATTGCCCTCCCGGAAATGACTCCCGTATCCAGCTTTATTTTATCCATGTTGATGCCTCCTTACTTTGAAACAATCTTAGAATATCCTACCTTGACCTCCGGGTTTTCGGTAAGATAAAGGTACTGGTCGGATGATTTCTCCCAGGCCGGCCAGTTGACCAGACCTTTGACATTCGGATCTCCTGTTTTGGCGTACTGGGTCCATATCTGCATCATCAACTCGGAGACCTTCCTGTCAGCCTCTTTAAGCCCCGGGTCTGATGACCTGGCGCCGGCCATTCCAGCGATGGCTAAAAGCGTCTGCCAGAAACCGCTGCGGTTGTCCCAGTCGCCGAAAACATAGCCGAGTTCCATGGCGTGGGTGGAATAACAGCCCTCCGCCTTCCAGCGGCTCGGCACCTGATCGAAGATACAGGCATGTACTTTGACCCCGGTTTTAGTCGCCCCGGAGAACAGCGCCAGGTAATGCGGAATGAGGTAAGCTCCCGGCGGCGTGGAAAGCTCCCCCAGGTTGGCGAGCAGAATATAAGGAACGGCATTTTGTTTGCCGGACTTGAATATATCGAGCGGTATTTCTGGCAACACCCAGCCATCCACGGCGAGGTCCCATAGCTCGCCGCGTCCGTAGGCGTGAAGCTCGCGGACGAGTTCGTTTTCGACTTCCATGATTTTCTCCCAGGGCAGGGCACGAACGGCTTTAAGCGGGTCTTTCGCTTTGTCCACTCCGAGCCTGGCGAAGAATTTATCACCCATCGCTTCCACTTCGGCCAGAGGTTTGCCGTCCGGGCTGCCGCTTTCCGCGATGGCGCGGTGGAAAAGCCCCTTCGCTAAAGGGGATGCCAGCAGCGTGACTACCTTGGCGCCACCGCCGGATTCGCCGAAGATGGTGACGTTCTTCGGGTTGCCGCCGAACGCGGCGATGTTTTTTTGCACCCACTTCAGGGCGGCTATCATATCCAGCACCATGTAGTTGCCGGAGGCGCCCTGGGGCGATTCGCGGGAGAGCAGGCGGTGCGCCAGCAAGCCGATGGGCCCGAGCCGCATATTGACGTTGACCAGCACCACGCCGTACTGCGGCAAACGAAGCAGATTGGAGAGACCTTCATTGCCGCTGCCAAAGATAAAACCCCCGCCGTGCATCCAGACCATCACCGGCAGTTTATCGGAGGCTTTTTTAGCGGGTGTCAGGACGTTAAGGAAAAGACAGTCTTCGCTCTGCGGCAGCTTCAGGCGAATGTCAGGTTTATCGGATTTATCCGGATTGGAGCCGGGCAGGTGGCTGCCGCATTGCGGGGCGATTTTACTGAAGGTAGTGCAATCGCGCACTCCCGACCACGGCGCTATCGGCTGCGGCGGCTTCCAGCGCAGGTCGCCTATGGGTGGAGCGGCATAAGGGATGCCCTGATAGGAATATACTTCCTGCCCGGGTTCACCCATTGCCTTCCCGGAAATTACTCCTGTATCCAGCTTTATTTTATCCATGAGTGTTACTCCCTTTTGAAAAAAAATGACGAATTTTACTCAGATAGCGGTTACGTCAAACAGGCATTATACCTTGAATTCAGCTTGGAAGTAAAGAGGCGAAAAGAAGGCAAACGGGCTTAAACCCACACTAATTGGTGTTATAATCAGGGGTGCATCCTAAGATAGTTTCAGAGCGTCTAGGACACGCAACAGTGGCTTTTACCCTTGATACCTATAGTCATTTGTAGGAGGCAGTTGCAAAGGCTTTTGACGACAGTTTGAAATTTGCCCGATTACCGTGATATATTCCAGATAAAGTTTAGGGAAGGAGAACCTACTTATGCCAATCGTTAAATTAGGTGTCCCCAGTAGTTGGATGAAAATGCATACTGATATTTATCTTGATGAAATGCGACATTATCTTGATACTATTCATTCTCAGTTTGTACAGATACTAAATGATTTTGAAAAACGTGTTGATGAAGAAGCCAAGAAAATTAATGATGAAAAAGAACGTGACGAGTTTTATGAATGGCACTCGGACGACTATTGGAGATATAAAGAATCATTTCCCAGATTATTTTTAAATTCTCTATTCGTATCAATATATTCTATATTCGAGACTCAATTAGAAAGTATCGCAAAAGCTTTAAAAAAGAGTAAAAAAGAAGTCTTTTCATTCTCTGATATTAAGCGCGGAAACTATATTGAGTCTGCACGAAAATACATACATGTATTGACTAGTATTGATATCAAGAATGTAAATGTAACACTTTGGGCGAAATTGGGAGAATACCAACAAATCAGGAATATCATCGTTCATGAAAATGGAAAAACAGAAAACCGCACGATGATAGTGATATTAAAAGACCATGCCATTTATGATGAAGATAGTAAGGAAATATCTATATCAAAAACGTATGCAAAAGAATTCATTTCAGATTTGAAAGCATTCTTTAATCAATTATATTCCGAACTTGAGAAAGGTAAACATCTTTAAAGTAATAAAGCTATATAGTCAATAAATATCAAACACTAACCTTCATATTATCTATGAGGTTTGTGATTTTCACATAACTATCATGCGCATCATTCCAATTTTTGTTTGTTACATTCCCGGTTTCTTCACTTTCTTGAAATGCTTTACCGATTTCTTGGAAATGCTCTTTTAATTCTTTCGATCCAGAAGCTAAAACAGCAGTCCATGCCTGACTGGAAATATCATCCAATTTATGTCGCTTGTTTTGTATTGTTTCCTTATCGCTGTAAATTGGGTCGCCATACATTTCCTTTATTGTTAATCCAGTCAAAAACATCCGTAATGTTACGACCTCTTCCACGATGTCTAGTCGCTTCGCCACTAAATCTCGCTTTATCTTTCTTTCTTCTGATTCCTTATCTGTTTTCTTCTGCCTATTATAATAATTACTTTGTATTATATACGTACCTATGGCACTAGTGATTACGCCGAATAGTGTTCCTGCAACCGCAATTAATGCAACTTGGATATCTGTTACCACTAATAAATATCTCCTCGGATTAGCAAAAGATTAGCACAAACCTTAACATAAAACAAGGAATAAGAGAAAGCCAAAGTATAGTCTAGTATAGTATAGAAATCTGGTACCCCAGGGGCGACTCGAACGCCCGACAAGCGGTTTAGGAAACCGCTGCTCTATCCACCTGAGCTACTGGGGCATACGCTAATTTTAACAACTCGGTAGTTGGACTGCAACCACAGCCTGTTTAATTAATCCGTTCTCTTGCCCGTCAGCGAGACCGCCATGCAGACGTAAGGTGTTTTGATGCTTTTAGTGACTATCGGGCAGTGGTATAAGCCCTTGGGAGCTATCAGCACGGTGGGTTTATCGAAGGTGTATTTCTCCTCTTTGCCCTCTTCGCCGATGGAAATCTCTACTTCAGCGCCCAGTTCATCCAGGTGCGCCGGGTCAGAGCCGATGAAGAAGACGGCCTCGTCGTATTTATGGACATGCGGTTTGGTGGACCTGCCGGTGACGCCCACCTTGTAGCCGCAGGCATAAATGACATTGAGGGCTAAGCCCCCCAGGGCATCCCCGCCTATGCCGAATAAAGCTCCCTGTGGTGTCTTGCGGAAAGGTAAAGTCACAAGATTTTTTGCGTATTTTTTCTCTGCCATGATACTCCTTTTATTATTAAAAATTTATTTGATTATTATCTATTCTTCTTTTATCTTCTTGCGCAGGTCGGCCATCAGTTTATTAACGCGCTGGCGGTGGACTTTACCGCCGGGCGGTGGAGGCGGATTGGGGTTCCACGCCATTTCCTTGAGGTTTTCCATCATGGTGGGGAGCAGGTTACGGGGCACCGATATCAGGAAAAGGCCGGGAGGGAAAATATCCATTGCCTGCATACCCAGTCCCAGGCCGGTGACAAAATAGTTCAGCTCGCCGCTGACGACGGGGTAAATATAAATCCAGGCGCAGGCTACCACCGGCGTCGCTTTACTGACGAAAGGTTGTCCCGTGGAGTAGTTGACCGACCTCAATATCGTCTGTGCCTGCCGGTTATCCGCCGTGATAATCAGCACATCCGGGTCGAAGGTCATGTCGTCCATCGGCGCGAAGACCACATACCGTACGGCGTCCTTAGGCATTCTGGGGAGGTACTGGTACATCGCCCGGCAGGAACTTGCATCTTTAAAAAGCCCCTCGTCCCCGCCGAACGCGCCGCTGACGAGTACAGGCTCCGGGTCTTTCATGCCCAGAATCATTTGCTCCACGCCCACGCATACCCACTGGTCAGGGCCGACGTAAAATGCGTCATTATCCTGCGCTTCTTTAAGCATCTCGCAGAAGTTCAGCTCTTTAGCCAGTTTTTTGATGCCTTTCGGACGGGTAAGCATAAACTTGACCCCGACCGGCTTTCTTTCCAGTTTGAACTTGTCGAGCGCCGAGAAGTCGCGTAATTTTGAAGCCATGGCAGCCTCCTTGATTGCTTAAGATTCTTTCGCCAGTTCTTCGCGGATGCGCTGCATTTTCTTTTTATGGCCTTCCGGTCCCAGCGTGTAAGATTCCGGCACCCACTCCATCTCGCTCAGGTTTTGCATCACGTCGCCGAGTCTGTCCCAGGGGATGGTCAGCAATATGCGGCCTTCCGGGAAGAGCCGCCGCGCTTTCATGCCGAAGCCGAAGCCGGTCACCGTGAGATTTATTTCACCGGTCAGGTAGGGGTAGATATACAGCCAGGAGCAGCCCGCCACCGTTGTCCCCTTGGCTGTCCAGACTTCTCCGGTGGTGTAAGACCGGGCGCGGTTGAAAATCTCCGCCTGGCTGACGCTGGCCATGATTATCAGGATGTCCGGCTCGAATTTCATTTTATCCAGCGGCGCAAAGGATAGATAGTTAATGAGATTACTGGAGAGTCTAGGCAGCGCCTGGTAAATTCTGCGGTTGGCGCGGGCTTCTTTAAAGACACCCAGCTTCGGGCCCACCAGGCCGCTTTCGAACTTGGGGTCCATTTCCCTCATGCCCAGCAGCATCGGCCCGATGCAGGTGAATTCATCTTTCGTGACGTAGAACGCCTCGCCCTTCTGCGCCTCGACGAGCATTTCACAGAAATCCAGTGGTTTTTCGAGCTTTTTAAGTCCTTTCGGCCTGACAGGCGAGAACTTTACGCCTACGGGCGGCCTTTCGAAGTCGAATTTTTCCATGACGGCGTATTCATCGGGGTATTTGCTCATAGTGCTCCTTTCGTGAACGGCATATTTAATGTAATATTATGACTAATCTATGTAGATATTCAAGCACGGTAAAAAACCTGGTGTTATGGATAGTTGACCTTTATCTGAAATATACCTATAATTGCCTCGACAATGTGCCGGAATCCACGGGAAAGAAGGTGCGTATGGAAGATAACCGTTTGAAGGGCAAAGTGGCGCTGGTAACTGGAAGCCGGAGGGGTATCGGCCGGGCCGTCGCGCTGGCGTTTGCCGCTGCCGGAGCGAATATAGTTGTCAGCGATAATGTTAAAGATGATGGCAAGATGGATGAAGTAGCGGCGGAAATCAAGAAACTTGGCCGGAATTCTATAATTGTCAGTGCTGATATTTCCAGGAGGTCTGATGTTGAGGAGATGGCAACCCGTGTCGTCGCGCGGTTTGGTAAAATAGATATCCTGGTCAATTGCGCCGGCATCTGGATACCGGGTCAGACGTTACTCAATTGCCCTGAAGGAAACTGGGACAAGGTTATCGATGTCAATCTCAAGGGAACCTATCTTTGCTGCCAGACTATTGGGCGGGTGATGGTCAAGCAGAGGAGCGGTAATATCATTAACCTGTCTTCCAAGGTCGGCCTGGAGCCGGGCACTGGGGCGGGGGCCTACTCAATTTCCAAGGCTGGGATTATTATGCTTACCCGGCAAATGTCTCTGGAGTTGGTGCCGTATGGCGTACGGGTCAATGCCCTGGCTCCGGGGATAGTAAAAACCGACTTCAATAAAGACCTGTGGCAGGGTGCCGAGCCGGGTAAAAAGCTGGCGCATTCAGTGCCTCTGGGCAGGCTGGCCGAGCCGGAGGATATCGCCCGCGCCGCGCTTTTCCTCGCTTCCGATGATTCAAGCTATATTACCGGCGCTGTTATTCCGATTGACGGCGGGTGGCAGGTTGCCGCGCCGTCGGGAGGAAAATAAAGGGCGGATTGCACGTAAATTAAACTTTTAGTTTTAAGGCGTTCCGATATACTCTTTAAACACCTCAGGGTTGTAGGCCGCGCGCCGGCCGGGGCACTTTAACATGGTGCAGAGCTTGCAGCTCATAAAGCCCGTCTCATTGGGGAAGAGAATACCGGAACGGGACTTGGTGGGCTTAAGAGCTCCGCCTGACGTAAGCGCCACCCCGATTTGTTTCTCCGCGCCGCCGAAGAGGGCAAAAAGCGGCTTTTGCTGTGAAAGCGGAAAGTCGTCGAACTCGCCGGGGTTCAGGGCCGCCGCGCCGTTCAGGGAATGTTTTTCCTTGATGTAATTGGTCAAATACTCCGAGGCGCTGAAGAGTATCACCATTTTGATCGTATCCAGGGTGAACTGCCGCATCAGGTCGCCCTTTACTGTAGGTAACTCGTCTAATTCCTGCCCCGCGGTGGCGAGGAGGGGGTAAACGGTCGGCTGGTCTTTGAGGCATTTGCTCAGCGCCCGGCTGGTAAATTGAATGCCGTCGATATCCACTGTGCCTCTATCGATGACTTTAGCTTGAGAGATACGATAGATGGCCTTCGGGCGGGCTACGCCCAACGCTATATCTATCAGTTCTAAGGCCATTTTCTCCATGCGGGGGTTGCCGTTCCTGATCTGCATCCGCTTTATAACCGCAGCGGTATCGATTTTCAAGGGTATGTCTACCTGATATGTCTTTTTATCTTCGGATTTCACTAAATAAAGTTCTTTCCGGGCTAAGGATGCCCAACGTTATGAGAATAAACTATCGTATTTAGCGTGTCAAGAAAAATGATTTAAGCCTTAGCTCTAGAACCGCGTAGCTATTAAAAATCCTATGAGCGATAGGAAAGCGATGGGCGGCAGGGCAGGCATGGGCTTCCCCTTTAGCCACCATATCTGAATCAGGAAAGCGCTGATAAGCCCCGCTAAAGCGAATACCCCCACCACTACCGCAGCGGTCAGGTCATACTTAAAGAAAACAGCCACCGAAAACATAAGAGGAAAACCAATGTCTCCGCCCCCCAGTATGGCGTGTTCCCGCTCTGCGGAATCTTTCTCTTTAAGCTCGTTAAACCGCACGGTCTCCAGCTTGAGTTTCCAGTCTTTCATCTGTTTGGGAAAGATAAAGGCGGGCAGGGTGGTGGTCTCGGAGAATTTATCCGCCATCCAGACCATGAAGCCGAAGCGTACCGCTAAAAGGTCATAGACGGCGATAATCAGCATAAAAATCATGAAAGCCCACGGCGAGAACATAAACCCGAAGACCAGGCCCGCCGCGGCCAGGGCGAAGAGTAAAAGAATATCATGCAGCCATATCCGCGCCCAGAAAAACCAGACGATACCGGCTGCAGTTGCCAGAGCATAAGTAAGATATGATGGGGAACTTAAGTCTGTAACAACAAGTACCCCCCAGGCGAACATTAATGTGAAGAGGACTTTAAAAACATACTTCAACCATTTCAGGGGACTAAAGAAAAGGACGATTGCCATCACCACCACAACACCGAAAAAGTACAATGTCACTGGCGCAACTGAGCCGACTGCAAAACTCGGAATTACGTCCTGGTTAACTATTAAAAATGTCTTATTACTGGTAGCTATAAAAAGAGTCAGCGCCAGTGCCAGGACCATAACCAGGCAGCTCCAGAGAATAGGGGATAATCTTGATTTCATAGTTTATTAAAGACTCGGAATTGTCTTTAATTATAATCAAGGAGCGGCCTTAATGCAATTTAAAAGTTAACCGTGCTTTGACGGCCACCAGTTCCACTTGCCCAGCAGACTGGCGATGGCCGGTACCAGCATAGCGCGCACCAGGAAAGTGTCGATGAAAACGCCGATGGCCACGGCGGCGCCGAGCTGTGTCATCGTCCTGATGGGGGTTATCACCAGCGTGGCGAAAGTACCGGCCAGTATAATGCCGCAGGCGGTAATGACCCCGCCGGTCGCTATAGCTGCCAGACGCGCGCCTTCACGGGTGACGTGTGTGGCAGATTCCTCCCTGACCCGCGACATCAGGAAGATATTATAGTCCGAGCCGAGCGCCACCAGGAGAACGAAGAGGACAATCGGTATCATGAAGCTGACGCCTGCCTGTCCCATGAGGTCCTGGAATATCCAGCTGATAATGCCCAGCGTGGCTCCGTAGCTGAGTAAAACAGTCATGATCAGGTAGATTGGGGCTATCAGACTTTTTAACAGTATGGCCAGCACGATAAAGATAGCGCAAATGACTACTATCATCACGATATTGAAATCCCTGTCCAGCGTATGGCGTACGTCGGAAAGCACCGCGGAGGTGCCGCCGATAGCCGCCTCCGTATTATTCAACGTGGTGCCGCTGATACTGAGTTTAAATGCCTCTCTGGTCTTGACAACGGTATTCAAGGCGCTCTCCGACTGCGGGTAGGTGTCGAGTATGACATATAGCTTGGTCGCCCGCCCGTCCGCGCTGAAGAACGTGTTCATCATTGTTTTTAGTTCTGTTGAGGACGCTGTTAAAGTAGGGGAGAAAAAGATGGGATTACCGTTGTCCTGAAACCTGGCGCTCAATGTCTGGAGGTCGGTGCTGAATTTGGCAAACTGTGATTGCAAAAGCACTAGCGGCGAAGTTGATGGAGATGTTGGGGTCTGTGTCCCCGCTGCGGCCGCTGCTTTAATGGCGCTTATGGTCTGGCTTATACCCTGTAAATCGGTAAATAGCGCCTGGTAGTTGGCCTCGCTCTTAACCCAGGTAAAGTTCTGCCCCAGCTCGCCGAGGTAGGTAGATAACATTGTAAACGTAGCTCCCAGTTCGGGGCTAAAGAGGGCGGAAACATTAGCGCTGGCGCTGCTGACAGATGTCGTGATGCCTGTTCCTATCGTGGTAAGCTGACCGGAGACGGTCAATGCTGACGGTGTCGCCGTACCTTCGGGCTGCACCGCGCTCTGGACTTTCACCACACCCGTTACAGCGCCAAGGGCGGTGGAGATTTTAGAGAGCGCTGCCAGGGAATCGGGGTCGGTAAGTGTTTTACCTTCCGGGGCTACGATTATGGCTGTCACCGGGTCCATCTCGCCGATGTTGTAGTGTTGCTCCAAAATATTGAATCCGGCTATTGACTCTGAATCGGCTGGTATCTCTGATAGCTGGTCGAAAGAGCGGTTCAATTTGGGCATGGCCAGATACGGCAGCAGCATCAGAATTATCAACACGCCGGCTACGATAATCGGTTTACCGGTTGAGATTTTAGCTATCCTGGCCCAGAATCCGGTGTGTTTAATGTCCTTGGCTTTACCCGGCTCTTCATGGCGGGGCCAGAACAAGTTACGCCCGAAGACTGATGCCAGTGCCGGCGCCAGTGTCAGTGCCGTCAGAAGGGTGATAAAAATGGCCAGCCCCATCATCGGGCCCATGGTCTTTATCATCTGATATTTCGCCACGTACATGCCGGACAGACCGACAATCACCGCCAAGGCGCTGGCGGTAATCACCGCGCCTATTTTACTGACCGTGGCTTTCATGGCCGCCGTGCGGCTGTCATGCCGCCCAAGTTCCTCGCGGTAGCGCGATATTAAAAAGAGACAGTAATCCGTACCGATGCCGAAAGTCAGCACGATGAGGAAGACATCAAGCTGTGACCATATGGAAACTCCGGCCTTACCGATGAGACCGACGGTGCCGCGCGATACCAGAAACGCGACGCCTATGGTTATCAGCGGTACGAGGACCGCTACCGGCGAACGGTAAATGATAATGAGCAGCACAATGACCAGTATCACGGTGACGAGAGTCGTCAAGCTCATGCTTTTATTCAGCGCGTCGAACATATCGCCGTAGATGCCGATCTGCCCCGTAACATATACCTTTAGCCCTTCGGGCGCTGATTTCAGATGTTCGCGTATTTCCTGGGTGGTGGCGATTGATTTTGACTCAAAGGCCGCCTGTCCCAGGCCGGAGTTTAACAGCATGGTCGTCCCGTCCGGACTGACCAGGCTGGATTTAAGTTCCGGACTAGTGAAGATTGAGGTAACGCTTTCCACTTTAAAAGTCGTTTGGTTCGAACTCAACCAGTCACTTACCTGGCGGGCGTAAGCCATGTCGGTATCGCTTCGCTTTTGGGGATTGTAAAATACCAGGCTTACAGTAGAAGCGGCGCTGGTATCCGGGAAATATTTAGCCATGAGTTGGCTGGCCTGCAGCGATTCGCTGTCCTTCGGGAGAAAATCGCTCTCTTTCATCGTGCCCACTTCGCTCAGAGAAGGTGCGAAAAGAAACATGAGCAGGGCAGCCGCTATCCACGCGGCGATAATCCAGAATTTGAACTTTACAGCAAAGCTGCCGATTTTACTGAACATATCTTGCCTCTTTTATTTGTTATTCGGTGGGTTTTCTCTATTCTCGCGCTCCGCCGAGGCGAGCATGGATTCCAGTACTCCATAAAGCGTCTGGAGTTTTTCAGTGTCCAAATNNCCAAAGCTTGGATGAGTTCCCGCATGCGGCTTCCGGCTGATTCCCATATGCGGCTGACGGCCTTCTGCCCGGACTCGGAAAGGCGGCAGAGGACCACCCGCCGGTCGTCAGGCTGGCTTTCTCTCGTTACCAGGTCTCTCTCGACCAGACGGTCAGCCAGGCCAGTGGAGGTAGCCAGTGTCACGCCTAAATCGGAGGCCAGGTCGCTCATCCGCATGGGGCCGTTTAGAAAAAGGAGGAACATCATTTTTAACTGGGACATGGTGAAATCCAGCTCAAGCAGTTCCTTCGGCACGGTAGGGAGCAATACCCGGAAGATATTATCGGAGAATTTAAGTATTCCCTCGACCATTTCCTGGTGGTTCGGTCTGGTCATCGGACAAATTCCTCCTGGTTACATTAGTAAAAAGCGTAATATTAGAAATTAACAAATAGTTATCAATAAGCAAACAATTAGCATTATAACAAGCATACTGTGAGTTGTCAATACTATCGGCAAAATTGCCAGGTCCGTACCGGAATCTTATGGGAGCTAACAGAGAAAACAGCTTAAGAAAGATGCGTGTTGAGAATCGAGAGTTTCAAGAATGAAAGTCATACAATTTTGACAGTGCCGTATCAATCTGATAACCTGATATTAGAGCGTGCATTTTTTGACAACCCTTTGGGAGGGGCCGCATGAAAAAGCCCCGGATATATCATCGAAAGCCTTTTTACCGCCTTACGCTATTAATTAGCGCAGTCTGCGCCCTTGTTTTATTAATATCTCCCTTTTGGCCGGCCAGGCATATTCAGGCTGATACTCCCCCCCTCAAGGACAACTCCTACATACGCATTGATTACCCTAAAAACGGAGACAATTTCAATAATCCGTCTATTAATATTGCCGTTTCTTATTTGTGGGATATGAACTGGTATGACCCGCCTTCCCCCACCAATAAATGGGGATGGGATATTAATTGTAGACTCTATCAGACTTTTGATAGCAGTAATCCCAATGACTTTTCTGAATTCGAATCCAATGGTGACGTTACCAGTACCAGCGGCGGTGGTTCTCTCGCTATTGACCTGTCCGCTTACCCGCCGGGTCGTTATCAGATTACGGCCTATTTGATGGGTCCTGGATATGGTACTTCCCATCTGGTAGCCTGGATTAGTGCTGCCAGCGCTTTCAGCTATAAATCCGGAGGCGCCGTGTCCCCGTCCACGGAAACCCCCTCGAATAACTCCGGCGGCGCTCCCGTCGGGCCCATTATCGGTGTTGCGGCTGTGATTGGAGTTATCGGGTTGATTGTGCGGGCTGTTACCAAGGGGCGAAAGAGCGTACCAGTTAAGACGCCGCCCAAGACTGCCCCGCCTAAGAGCACGCCGCCCAGGGACAACTCATCCAAGAGTATACCGCCGCCCCAGAACTCACCGCCTAAGGGTAAAGACACGCGCTCTAAAGAGTTAATCGAGGCGGATAGAAAATATGCCGAAGCATTAAAGAGTAAAAAGGCATTTGACAGGTATAGTCAGCTCAGACATGCCGTATATAATGATGACCGGCTGGTTGGTTTTGTTGACGACGCCCAAAAGAGTATTATTGGCGCCGACGGCCTGGTAGACGAGTCGAAGCTTAATAAGCTCGAAGGCACTCNNATGAACGAGACTCCCGGATACACTACCGCCAATGCCTATAGTGATACGTTCGACGGATGGCAGGGTTTCACTCACAATCTACCGGTAAGAATAGCGCTCGGGTTAGCATCGAGCGGCACTTCGGAGCTGGTTCTCATGCCGGTCTCATCCGTATCGACCATGGGGCAGAGCCTCGCCCAGGGAAAATCGACCACCAGCGCGATAGCCGACGGTTTAATGCAAACCACTACAGAAGTAATCTCGGGCGAAATCATTGGTCAAGGCATTAAATTTGCCTCGCCTTATGTGAAAAATGCATATTCAGGCCTGAAAGAAGGCTATAATCTTTCCAAACTAGCTAAAGTAAATCCGGACCTGGCTTCTGAAGTGTCCACTATCAATCAGCTTGCCAACCAGACTGAAGGACAGGTGTCGCGCAATACCTTCATGAAAAGCACCGAGGTTGCGCAGCTGGGTAAAACACCTGATTATCAGCTGACCAGCCTGGAAAAAAATGCCCTGGAACTTAATAATAACCCTGAATTCAGGGATTTATTAGCCAAGAAATCGGATCTGGTTCCTCAAAACGTTAAAGAAGTCTTCGGCACAGCCAAGCAAAAAGTGTTTCAGCAGGCGCGGAACAATGCCATCGGCGATACGGTGGAACAGATGGGTAAAGACGGTAATTATACTGGCGAAAACCCGCTTTTCATCAAGCAGACCGGCACGCATGCCCAGGCCGGCAATCCGGGATGGAATTCCTTGAAGAGTGACTTCGACCACACGGTTGATTTCGGTGACCCGAAATATAATCAGGCATATGAAAATAGTTTCAATACCCACCTGGAAAATATGGGCACCTCCAGCAAAGCGATAGATGCGAACATATATGGGGAGGGCACGAGTTCCCGCGGCGCTTATACCGGCAGCGGCAGCATGAAATTCGTGGAAAACTATAACCAGACGACCGGGAGCGACGTTATGATTCGCTCTGATAATGGCGTCGTCACCGTAAGTCAGGAAACTCCGCAGACATCTACCTCGCTGCTCTCCAAGATGAATCCTGATGATGTTAACAACGCCGGGGATAATTTTAAAACCTTCTTCGGGAAAGACATGGCCAAAGGCGGCTCGCTGGAAAACCAGATTACCAACGGCTCCAAAACAGTCTCCCGGATGAATAAAATCAACTACGTGAAAAACTTCCAGGACACCGGCCAGGTCAGCAACTTCCAGGCGCCTCCGGCAGCTAAAGTAGCTGACCTCATCAAGAATAATGGTTACTCGGTCAATGACGCTATGAATAAGGTTGGTTACGGCGGCGATAAATCGCAGCTCCTGAATGATTTCAAGAAGATAATGGAGTAGTGAAATTCGATGAAGGCAGAAAGCCGCCCGGTAATCATACGATGGGTGCTGACCGCGGTTTGTGCTGTTGTTTTATTGACACCCCTCTTTTTCTGTAATTCGAAGACCTCCGCTGATGCCCCTTCCGTTAAAATCACTGTCCCCGCCGAAAAAGACGTAATAACGCTGGATTCTAATAGCTTCAATCTGGCTATTACCTATCATGTGGATATTGAAAAAAATGCCGGAATGATTGTTACTTATCTCGTCAATTCGAACGCCGAAAAGATAAGGCTTGACGACTGTTCTACTTTCAACCCTTCAGGAGTTTACCCCTGCACTTTCACTCATAAAGCCAGTGTATGGGTGCCGGACCCGCCGCCGGGCGGCTATATTATCCGGGCTGAAATGTGGAGAAGCGAATATAGACAAGCAAAGGTCGGCGACCTAACGTCCGTAAGTGCATGGTATCCCGTTGAGCGTATCGCTGTCGACGAGATTACCGTTACGATAAGGTCTACTGCGACGCCCACTCCCCTGACTACACCCCCAACTACGACATCCACGCCTTCCGCCACCACTACTGTCCCGGTAAAAACTACCGCGACTATCCCCCCCGGCGCTATTTATATCCAGTCCGACCCCGGCGACGCGGAGATATGGATTAACGGTATTAAGCGGGTTAATACCAATTTCGGGGCTTCACCCGTAGGTTTTACCGACCTTGCGCCCGGTAAATACAAGGTTTACCTTCGGAAGGCAGGCTACCTGGACTATATGGAAGAAGTGAACCTGGTTTCCAACCAGATATATAGTATCAAAGCTGTGCTCAAGACCGGCACGACGCCTACCGGCTGGATAACAATCGATTCAGACCCCTCCCAGGCTAAGGTCTTCATCAATGGAAAAGAAATTACCACCACGCCTACCACCCTGACCGACGTACAGCCCGGTACTTATGACCTTACCCTGACAAAAGAAGGCTATGAAGACTGGAATGATAAAATAGCCGTCAGCGCGGGCGCAATTACCTCGGTGAATGCCACTCTGCCGCTAAAATCCGGCGGCGTTCCCATCGCCGCGGTTGCCGGCGGCGCGGCAGTCCTGGCTGTGGCGGCTTGGCTCATTAAAATGATGGCCGGGCGGGGCAAAGGAGCGTCGCTAAAAGATGCCCTCTATCAGGAATGGTGGAATAAAGCTTCACCGGCAGACCGCAAGAACTGGGACAGCTTCGAAAAGTTCCTTACTGACCGGTTGGGGACACCGCAATTAACCGGTTTTATCGACCAGTACGGCAAGCCCTCCTGGGCATCAGCTCACACGTCCTGGCAGGCCGAGGTCAAGAAGGGAACCACTAAAAGCACCTTCGAAGAATGGGTCAATGAGCACTCTGCTAATCAGCAGATGACAAATGAGATGTTTGACCGGGCGGAGAGAAATCGCAACTTCCGCCCCAAAGAAATAGTCGAAGCCTCCCAGAATTACTCGGAGGCGCTACGCAATAAAGAGCGATTAGAAAAATTAACCCAGATTCAGAAAGCCGTGGCCAATGATTCCAGACTATCCGAATTCGCCAATGATGCCGGCAACATCATCGTGGATACCGAAGGCCATGTAGATGCGAATAAGCTCAACAGGCTTGAAGGCACGCTTCAGCACTGGATAGTCAGAGACAAGATGTTGCCCCAGGTCCAGGATTATACCTACACGGATGCGTATTTTGATACCGTCAGGCAGGGGTCTCAGAACGTTGTTATCAGGGTAGGGGCAGCTTACCTTTCCGGAGGCTACTCCGAAATGGTATTAAATCCCATCTCCGCCGTCTCGACAATGAGGCAGTCCATTATGGAAGGCAAGTCGACTTACCAGGCGGTTAAGGATGGCTATGTCCAGTCTTCCTTCGAATTGGCTCTCGGCGAAAGCGGCCGGCTGGTGAAATATGTTTCGCCCTACATCAAGGGCGCCGAGGAATCCTACAATCTAACCAGGCTTTCAAAATATAATTCCGAGCTTTCTTCTGAAGTTTCCACCATCAACCAGCTTGCCAACCAGGCCGAGGACGTCGGACGGTACAGCCGGGACGCCTTCATGAAAAGTTCTGAAGTAGTGAAAGTAGGCAAAACCGCTGCTGCCGGTTTGGACGAAGCCGAAAAGCTGGCTCTGAAACTTAATAATAACCCTGAATTCAGAAAACTGATGGCGGAGAACTCGAATCTCGTACCGTCGAAGGTCAAGGACGTCATGGGCATCGCCAAGCAAAAAGTCTACGAAAATGCGAGAAATAGCGCCATAGATGACGTCGTGGGACAGATGAGCAAAGAAGGCGTTCCCGCCGGGGAAGACCCATTCTTCATCAAGCAGACCGGTACTCACGCGCGTCCGGGTAATCCAGGATGGAATTCGTTAAAGAGCGATTTTGACCATTCTGTCGATTTCGGCTCGGCGGAACGCAACGCGTTTTATGAGAAGCAGTTCAATGCCCACCTGGAAGGTCAGGGCACTTCAGCCGCGGCAATCGACGCCAATGTCTATGGAACAGGCACCAGTTCAAGGGGCGCTTATACCGGCGGCGCTACAAAGTTTGTTGAGAACTATAACCAGACCAACGGCAGCGATATTATGATACGGGCGAAAGACGGTATTACTACCATCAGCCGTGAAGAGCCTCAAACAATAGACTCGCTTTTATCCAAAATGAAGCCGGAAGACATATCCAGCGCGAAGGACAACTACCAGGACTTTTTTCAAAAGAGTCTGGATAAGGGCGGTTCTCTGGACAATATGATAAAAAATTCCTCCAAGGAAGTCTCCAGAACTACCGGGCAGTACAGCGTAGAATACGTGGAGCATTTTCAGAATACCGGGGGAGTTAATTACCAGGTTCCGGACGCGGCCAGAGTTGCCGACCTCATCAAGAAAAAGTGCTTTTCCGTCGATGATGCGATGCAACAGGTCGGCTACAAGGGCAGCAAGGCGCAGTTGCTCGCGGATTTTAAAAAGATTATGGGGGTGTAAGATGACGACCAAAGAAGAAAAATCTCAAGCAGTGGTTAAAACAGTCCTGTCCGACGGTGAGCTTACGTTTTTACTAAACGCAGCTGGAGTCCGGCCGGAAAAAACTTCGCCCTTGGCGCAAATCGGCAAACCCGCTGCGCCTGATACCGGCCGCAAACTGCCGCAGACAGGATTAGTGGATAGCAGCGGCCATCCGACCGCCGATTGCCTGGAGGCTTTAAACATCCTCGCCAACCCCGGCACGGAAATCGATTTACTCTGGGGCAACCAGCAAGGAGTGAGTCTCAGTAAAACCTATTCCGCCGCCGGAAAAGACAGGCTGGTGTCTTTCACCAGGATGAACGGCGTCAATAATATCTCTTACTTCCTTTCGCCTCAGGACATAACCGACCTTGTTGCCCAAAAGTTGGTTTTCTCTGAAATTAAGGAAATAGCCGAACTATCGCTCGAAACCGGGGCTGCAGCGGTGCCGGTTTTCTTCGCTTTACTCGACCTTTACCAGGAAGCTCAGCTAAAAGCGACGCTGGAACGCCAGCAGGAATTCGAGGTCAAGATAGCGCTTGACGAAGCAAACCGCATTCTACAGACAGCCAAAGTGGACCAAGACCTGACCTGGTACGCACCGGTTGGTTATATGGCGATGCCAACCAATGTCGCCGTAACCGAGTCTGTTGTTAAAGATGGCATTAGCGCCTTGAAGCGTGCGGGCATTATCGAAGCCAGCGGCGTTTTAAGCGACAGCATGGCTGCCTTTGCTTCCCGTGCCTTTCCCTTAATGGCCTTCTTCGGCATTAATGTCTATACCAGGAGCGGTGGCGCTATCGAGAAAGCGCCGCTGGCGCTGTTCCGTGGTTTTTCGACCCTTCTTTTTGTCCAGATAACCTCGGAGGGCGGCAGAACCGGACAAGCTATTATCAACTCGATATCGACCTCTGAGCTGCCGGAAATTCTGTTCAACCTGGCGGTGCGCCCGTATGAGGTTGCCGCGCCGCCCGTTATGCCGTCGACGGCCGCGCCGACAGCTGGCAGCGTAGTCTGCGGTAAATGCGGAACACAAAATTTAGTCAACGCTAAGTTCTGTACCAAATGCGGCGCGACTATCGCCGCGCCGGCCAAGAGCAAATTTTGCCCTAAATGTGGCGACCCTGTTACGGCGGGAGAAAAGTTCTGCAATAAATGCGGAACGAAGCTAGCTTAAAGAAACGTAGAGGAGGAGACTCATATGTTTTGTCCGAATTGCGGCGCGAATGTACAGGATGGCGCTATGTTTTGCGCGGGTTGCGGTAAGCCTCTGGGCCAGGCAGTATGCAGCAACTGCGGCGCCCAGATAAAACCCGGTGTTAACTTTTGCCCGGGCTGCGGCAAGAGTGTGAAAGGTCAAGAGCAGTCGGTTTCAGCACCTATGCCTCCGCCGCCCCCAACAGGCGGCATTGCCTCAGACATGAAAGACGTTCAACCCGGAGAAGTTGTGTTAATGGATACCGGTCACTTTCCGATATCCTACGTGAAAAATATGATGACATCGACCAACGGAAAACTCTATCTGACGAACCAGAGACTGGTCTTCAAAGCCGGCAAGCTTCAGGGGATAGGGGGAGTGGCAACCGGCGGTCTATTTATACCGAATCCTAAGGACGCAGGTAAATCGAAAGAGCACTTTGCCATTCTGCTTAGCCAGATAACTTCAGTTGAAAGCGGTTGGGCTAACATAACGGTGCAGGCCGACCAGAAATATAAATTCGGCGGCATGACCAAGACCAGGGAATGGGCGGAGGCGATAAACAGAGCCAGGGGCCAGGGTTAATATTAAACTCCGGGTTCCCCGTGCTTTAACTTTTAAGGCTCTGCAGTGTAGCGTGCGACTTTCTTACGACCGGCACGAATTCCCAGCCGCTATCCCGGACGACTTTTTTTATAGGATTACGCACATTTCTAACATCGAATTTATATTCGTAGACTTTGCCCAATGATAGGTCTTCCTTGATTCCGTACTCGACTCCCCATGACTTTTGGAAGAGTATTCTGCCCCGGAAGAAGTTCTTTTGATAGTTGAAGATAGGCGGGCCGTCAACGCCGGCCAGCCATCGGACGGAGACCATCTCTTCGCAGTACCTGACCGAGCGGCGCGGTTCGTCTAACACCATAAAACCGCGGTATATCTCTTGAAATCGCTCTTTGGTTAAGACGGCAAACCATTTGGCGTCGGCTATTTTCCATTCGACAAAAAGGTCGGTTTCCGGAGATGTTTTAATTTCGTAAGGCATCTCCGGAGAATTGATGGAGAGGATACGCTCTCTGAGTTCACCGCGGGTGGCGGGCGCCATAGAGGATTTTTTCTTGCCGCCCAGGTACTCTATAAAACCCATACCCCAGATAATAGCAAAAACGCCCGCTCCAAAGCCGATTAAGCCGACTAAAACACCGATTAGTCCTGCCACACCAAGGCTATTCATTTTTTTGCTACCTTATAGTTTGGCCCCGCAGCTGCTGCAAAAAGCGGAGTCGCCGCTGGAGGGTTGACCGCATTGAGGGCAAAACGCCGCGGGTTTAGACGGCGCGGTGGGGTTTTGCGGTGGTGGTGTAGCGGTATTAGATGTCGAGGACTTTTTCCCCTTCCGGATTGCCCCTCTAACCAGCATACCGATGACGAAGGCGATAATAAGAGCAATAAAAAAAGATAACATATGCCTATTCCCCTTTTAAATCAGTGTTTAATTATATATACAACCTCCATGACAATTCAAGGATAATTTTTATTAATGCTATAATGGAGACGATATACTATTTCAGAAATTAGTTGAGGAGACCTTGACTTATGCCTGACGATAGTCGGAATTTGCTATTACCCACCCCCGGACGGGGAATAGCTGAGAGGTGAATACTTAAATGACGGAATCAGTAAAGACCCTCGAAAAAGTAAAAGCGGCTAAAACAGCCGGGATATTAACCATCATCGCCGGCGCTATCTTTATCGTATGCGCTATATTTGGCACCTGGCTTCTCTGGGCTTTAGTCAACGCCTTTACCTCACCGTCCAGCGGCGCTGAAAGTATGCCATTGTGGGTAATAGCCATGTTTACAATCCCTATGGCAATTATCGGCGTAGTGGCCGTCATCGGTGGTAGGGAGGCGCTGCGTCACCGAAGGTGGGGGTTGGCGCTGGCCGGCGCGATTTGCGCTATATTTTGCTTCTGGCCGCTGGGCATACCCGCGCTTACTTTAATCATATCGTCCAGACACGATTTTACCTGATTAATGAGCGGGCTAAACAACTCCACCCTGAAAGTTCATTATGCATTCAGGATGGAGCTTATGAGCAATTAATACCTTTTTAATGAGGTAGCGTTTGCTGTTTCCGGTTTATACCTGGCTGACTTTTTCGGCCTTCTTGCGCCGTATTACCATGAAACCGCCAAACCCGGCCAGCCCCAACGCCAGCAGTATCCCCGCCGACATTTCAGGCAGTGGGAAACTTGGGGCGGGGATGGGTGAATCCAGATATGAATTACCCCCGAGATTGATTGTTTGTGGATCTCCGCTGCTATTGTTAATTTGCAATGCTAGATAATCGTTCGTACTTACCATACCAGCAACGATATATTGTTTGATGATTATCGCTCCACCAATATAATTGGTCGTTGTTGATGTGGGAGCGAAAGGAGTAAAAGTACCATCAGCAGCATAGTCTCCTATTTGAACTACACAGTTACCCGACCAATCCTCTGTGTCCAGTGTTACTGTCCAGTTACCGCTATCGAAAGTGACATCGGCTACAGCCTTTTCATCAGAAATCCAGATTATGCTGTCTTGAGTCATCACAAAAGGATCTGTAGATGTTGGTGAACCACCCGGTGGGGTAGTCATCAAATCCAGGTTCCACCGTGAGTTGCCATCCGGTAAGGTAGTTTTCGAATCTAACAGCCAGGACTGCGTACCGGCCGAGGCGTAGCCGATGGCATAGTTGCCGCCCGAGTTCAGTCCCGAGTACCACATCTTCAGTAGGTTGGCGTCGCCGTGGCCGCTAAAATTACTGGCATCGTAGAGGACCATCGGGGTGTAGGTTCGCGTTGACCTCCAGTCGACCCCGTCGCTTTTGGACATGATGGGATTGCTGTCGTACTTGGTCCAAGTGATGCCATCGCCGGACGTGGCGTAGCCGATGCCCTCATTGCTTCCAGATTTTCCGCCGCTGTACCACATATGGTAGGCGTCGTCAATCTTTAAAACCGTGCCGAAAGTGGCGAATCCGTTATCCCAGGCATCGTGTGAATCATGAGCTAAGACGGGCGCGGCGCCACCCAGATAGCCCTGCCAGTTTATCCCGTCGTTGCTGACGGCCAGGCCGATATCCTCCTTGCCGCCGGTAGTGCCGTCATAGTACATGACGAATTTGTTCGCCCATACCGAGTCCGCAGATATGGGGACAACTATGGAGGACGAGCCGGAGGCATTATAGAAAACATCGCAGGCGCCGTAGGTGCCGCGGTTCCAGCCCGTGCCCGCATCTCCCGTGACGACGGTCGTGCCTACCTGGGTGAGGGCGGTGTCCGAATTCCAGTTTATCCCGTTGTCGGATACGGCGCATCTCATAGCGTCAATCGAGTAGATAGTAGGGGAGTTCCAGTACCATATCATGTAGTGGCCGCCGACATACTCGACGTGCGGATGGTGCGCGTTGGTCGCCAGCCCGGTGGTCGCTACCCCGCCATTCCAATGGATACCGTCGGTGGACGTGGTGTAGTTCGTGCTCGAGCCGTTATCGTACCACATCTGATAGATGCTGCCGTTAAACAGGATGCTCGGGTAGTAGGCTTTCTCCGTGGGGTCGAAGACCGGGTTGTTGGCATACTCCGTCCAACTGACATACTGGTTGTCGTCTGCCTGGACCGGAAGGGTGCCTGCAGCCGGCGCTGCAAGGCCGACCAGCATAAAAAATGCTGCGCCTAAACCGATTAATAACTTCCTCATTTTGTTGGAAAGGTTGATTCTCGGCATATTCACTCTCTTTTCTATCTTTTTAAGATTCTGTATCTTCTTGGCTTACTGTTGACCTACTTCAAGTCTAACAGAGACTTATATTCAAACATGTGATAAAAGTATCAAAAAATCGTTAAAATTTCATAAAACTATCATAGCGGAGGGACTAACCGGTGGCAGCATCAGCTGGGATGTTTGCTGTAGATAATAAGGTTGCTCTCTAATAGCGCCAGAGCAATAGTGAGTGGGTGAAAAAACTCCACCCTGAAAGTTTATTTTGCATTCAGGGTGGAGTGTATGAGCAATTAATACCTTTTTAATGAGGTAGTGTTTGCTGTTTCCGGTTTATACCTGGCTGGCTTTTTGGGCCTTCTTGCGCCGTATTACCATGAACCCGCCAAACCCGGCTAGCCCCAACGCCAGCAGTATCCCCGCTGACATTTCAGGCATTGGGTAATCGGGAGTGCTGGGGGGGAAAACCAGATATGAATTACCCCCGAGATTGATTGTTTGTGATGCTCCGCTGCTATTGTTAATTTTCAATGCTAGATAATCGTCCGTATTTACCATACCAACAGCGATATCTTGTTTGATGATTATCGCTCCACCAATATAATTGGTCGTTGACGATGTGGGAGTGAAAGCGGTAAAAGTACCATCAGCAGCATAGTCTCCGATCTCTGCGGAGCATGAACCAGCCCAATTTGTAGTCTCCAATTTGATAGTCCAGGTACCGCTAGAGAAAACGACATCGGCTCCAGCCGGTTCATCAGCCATCCAGATTATGCTGTTTTGAGTCATCACAAAAGGATCTGTAGATGTTGGTGAACCACCCGGTGGGGTAGTTATCAAATCCAGGTTGCATCGTGAATTACCACCCGGTAAGGTAGTTTTCGAATCTAACAGCCAGGACTGCATGCCGGGAACAGAGATGGTAGCGCTGGTCGTCGTCACTGTGGTTTTCGCCAGGGCATTCCCGATAATGGTTGCACTGGTGACTGTGATGTACGTATCCGCGAGAATATTCCCCTGGAAGCTCGAACCTGTCAGTACCGCGTAAGCGTTAGACTGCCAAAATACGTTACTCGCCTGTCCGCCGTTGGCCATGACGACCGAGAAGCCGGCGTCCGTGGAGAGGTAACCGGTAGGGGCCGCGCTTTGGAAGATCCAGACCGCATTGGCGTCGCCCATGGCGTCAAGAGTGAGGACTCCAGTCTTTACCACAATGTCATAACTGTAGACACCGGGCGAAAGAACTTGGCCCGCGAGGGAGCCACCCAGGGCGCTGTCTACTGGCGCGAGCTTTAATGCGTCATACGCGTTGAGAAAGTCAGTGTAAGCCGCTTGGGCAGCCGCGTCGCCATTGTGAACTGTCCCGGTAATTGTGGACCCTGTGTTGGTGAACGCGGTGTTATAGCCCACATCTCCGTCGATAGTGGAGGTGTTAAGGGTCACCGCTGTTCCGCCCAGTACCGCGAAACTGGCGGCCGTCCCAAGGTCTGGTGCTGTTGCCGCTGACACCATATAGGCAGGAGCCAGGAGCATCATACTTGCTATGACTACTACAAGAATCGCCCGCTTGGCCCATTTAGATAGCTTGAACATATTCCCCCCCTTTCGTTAAACCCAAAATAGCAGAACTCTATTAACCGTGAACCACGTATAGTCCCACTGCTAACAAGTATGTTCCCTGTATCCCCGGGGCACAAACCTCTCGGGCGGGTATGGGATAGGCACATTAGTCCTGATTCGCCTAATCTAAAAGAGGGGTACGAATAAAGGCAATAAGGCGCACTAAAGCGGTATATCAAGGTATACCAAAGTATGTCAAGGTATATCAAAAAAATGCCCTATGATGGCAGTCAATCAGCGCAAACCTGAAAATCCGGGAGTCCTGATGATTGATTTCAGGCCGGTTGTTACTGTTTTCGGGGGTAAGATCGGTGTTCCCCCACGCTTTCCCCGGTACAATATATAGTCACTCTGTTTCTTTTTCCCGGGAAATGCGCCGGAAATACTTCAAGAGCTCGATAACTGTGGCCGTCAATGGTACGGCGATAATAAATCCCACGATACCTATTAGATAGGCGCCAATCAGGCTTACAAGGAGGATAAAAATAGGATTCATCCTCATGTTACTCCCCTGGATCCGGGGTACGAGCAGGTTGTTCTCTATCAACTGAATAGCTACCAAGCCGAGGATAACCCAGAGAACTTTCTCCGGACTGGTGGCCAGTGTAACGGCCACACTGGCAATAATACTTAACCAGACACCCAGCGTCGGAATGTTTTCCATCAAAGCCGCCCACACAGCCAGAGCCGGCGCGAACGGGATTCCCAGAACAGTCAGCAAGATGAAAACAAAACCACCTACGAAAACACTCATGATAAACTGGCCGCGGATATAGCGCCCAAGCACTAGCTCCAGTATCCTCGCGATGTTCTTCGCATGCACACTTGCCCAGGGAGGCATGATTCCAAAAAATCCATCACGGAGCTTATCCCAGTCCTTCAGCATAAAGAAAACTAACAAGGGCAGGGCGAGAAACCCAAGAATTAGGCTCCCGCTAGCTGCTGCTATAGAAAAACCCCGGCCAAGCCCGCTGCGCAATGCATTAATCAGCGTAACACCGGCGTTTGCAATGGTCTGGTCATACTGCTGCAGCATAGACGCCGGCACTTCAAGCCGGATTTTCGCCATCAAGGCCTGAACCCAGGCCACAATATCGGGAATTAACTGAGGCAGCTTCTGCCATAGCAGCGCGGTGGAACTGCTGACTACTGTAAATGCGTAAAATACTATGGCAGCTATGATAATGAGGGCAATGAAATAGACGCCGATAATAATAGATATGCGTTTGGCTCCGGGATGCTTTTTACCGCCGGGCAGATGCTTTTCCAGCCAGCGCACGATAGGCAGCAAAAGGTACGCGATGATAAGACCGACAATGAAAGGCAGAACGACGCTTATGAATTTCCAGATAAGCCAGACGAACAGCAGAAGGCTGATGATAAAAGCTATAAGCTGCCAATTCTTTTTGATTACCGCGCCGACTGAGTTCAAATATCCCCTCCACTGCCGTCACCCGGCCGATGAGACAGGATAGCCCCTGGCAACCACGATAGTAAGTTCCGAACTTTGCGCTGCAATTCTTCCACCAATTCCTGCACACTGCACGGCGCCGCGTCATAATTTGAGCTAATGGTGCCGTCGGGCTGATACAGTTTAGCTCTTTATTGCGTGGACCGCCGCGTGTCCCTTCCGGTTTGCTTCGGATGCAGCATCCTTAACCGTGTCGATAACTCCGTCTGTCTTTTCTTTGAGTGTGTCCATAACGTCAGTGGATTTGTCCTTAATTAGCTGTCTGGTCTCTTTACCCGTCTTCGGTGCATAAAGCAATGCGACAACTCCACCAATGATTGCTCCGGTCAGTAAGCCGATACCAAAACCGATGGCATTATCTTTATTCATTTTTGTTTCCTTTTTTAATACTTTCCTTTTTGAGCATTTTAATGATCTCTTTAAATCCCCCGCTAAAACCTTGAATCAGCGCCAGTATCGTAAACAGTGGCTTGATACCCTCTCGAATCCTGGCAACGGTATCATAGGCAATTTTCGATGCCGACTTAACCTGCAGTAGTGTGGACTTTAGTGTACGATACAGACTGTAGACTAGTATTGCCGCGAAAATAAGCACCGCCGTGGTCACAAAACACAGGATGGTTATACTCAAGTCACGGAACCATTCAATCCCCATTGTTCGTCAACCTCCCTGTTATGGTGTAGGAGGCTGAGGCTCTAAGCCCCAACCTCCTCAATGACCTGCTTTAACGAACGAGACTATCCCATTTTCTAACTTGTCCTGCTTTCACATCGAATACCTTATACCTTAATTAGGTTTTATAACTGAATTAGAATCCAATGTAACCGCAGTCTGTGCCAGCGCTCTGCCGTTCAGCGTGGCACCGGTATTCAGCACAATCGCTGTTTGATCCAATATATTTCCATTGAAGACGGATGTCGTGCCAAGGGTCGTTTGGCCAGCGACCTGCCAGAAAATGTTCTTGGCCAGCGCACCGCCGCTCAGATTAACATGGACGCCGCTGCTCACGGTGAGAGTTTGTGCTATCTGGAATATCCAGACATCATTTGCGCCGCCCGAGAGAGTGACGTTAGTGGGTATGGTGAGCCCTGTGCTCCATTTGTAGAGTCCGGGAGCGAGTGTCATCCCGCCAATATTTCCGGCGCCCAGTTCAGTAGCAGCGGGCAATGTCCGTCCGGCGGCATTGGTGTATGCGGTTTCCATGTCGCTTACAGCCGTGGTCATGGTAGTTGGAGTAGGAGGTGTATAGGTGGCCGCATAAACCCTTCCAGTAACCAGGGATGATGTCGAAAACACATTCGAGGCATCCATTGTTAACCCGAATCCGGTTATGTAAGTCGCAGCTGCCGGACTAACTCCGATATCTCCAACAATTGAGGTGGTCCCGGTGGTTGATATTCCTGATTTTGCCAGAATCACGAAATTGCCGGCCGACCCAAGGTTAACTAGCGCTTGAGCTGTCGCTGTCGTTGTAGGCGAAGTTGTCCCTGTAGTTGTCGGCGAAGTTGTCGCTGTCGTTGTCGGCGAAGTTGTCGCTGTCGTTGTCGGCGAAGTTGTTGCTGTCGTTGTCGGCGAAGACGTAGCTGTAGTTGTCGGCGAAGTTGTTGCTGTAGTTGTAGGTGAAATTGTTGCTGTCGTTGTCGGCGAAGACGTCGCTGTTGTTGTAGGTGAAATTGTCGCTGTCGTTGCCGGCGTAGACGTTGTTGTCGTTGTCGTTGTTGATGTAGGAAGAGACGCGACTGTAGGCGTCGTACCAGCTGTCGTTGTACCGACTGCAAGGTGGGATAGAACTGGTATGAGAAGTCCTACGATAAGGGCAAGACTCAACAAGATTGCAGCCGGGTCTTTAAAGAACCTTTTCATTTTAGAAACCTCCTTCGTATTCAAATCGGTACACTTATTGAGAGGCTGGGGCTTTGAGCCGCCCCAGCCTCTTTGATGTTCCCCTTAAGGGGACATTTCACGTATTTTTAACTTATCCGGCTTTCACTCCTAATAGCTCAAGCCTATGGGGCGGTAATGGTAACTCCGCTCTGCACTGTAACCGCGGCATTCTTTGTTAACATTCTGCCCGACACAAGTGTGCCGGTTCTTACCGTAACTCCTGCATTAGCCAGTACGGTTCCCACGAAGGCAGAGGTTGTTCCACCAATAGTCGCTCCAGCTGGGGCCAGCCACCAGACATTTCCAGCCTGGGCATTGTGGGCCAGGAGAATGTGGGTGTTGGCGTTTACGGTAAGTGCGGACCCCGCCTTGAAGATGAAGACGGCATTCGCGTCACCTTGGGCGTCGAGTGTTATAGTGCCATCAACATCTAACAAAATCGAGGTCTGGGATACATAGAGTCCAGGTAAAAAGGTGCTAAGGTTAGCGCCGTTTCCTTGTGTGACTAGATTCCCGGCCACAGCTATGGCCCCGCCTGAACGGTTTTGCGCCTCGGTAAACGCGGAGGTCAGGGCATCGAGTGCGTTACCTGCGGCAACAGTGCCGATCTGTACCGTCCCCGGGGCGGTCACTGTTCCAGAGCCAGTTAACAACGACGTATCACCATGTGGAGCGCCAGGTGTATATATCCCAAGGTCTCCAATAATATTACCCGCGTTAACTACCGATGTGTTAGTCAGAACCCCGAAAGTGGAGGCCGTACCAAGGGTTATTTGCGCTTGACCTGCAAGTGCACCTGTGGTAAAGCTCCAGACATAGGGACTGGCCAAGTGATTACCCGCCAGGTCCGTAACCCCGATAGTAATGTTGGCGGTATAGTTGGTACTGTATGCGAGAACACTATTCGGCGTAAAGGTTGCCGTGAGGCCGCTAGTGTAGTCCACCGTGCCGTTATCAGTCACTGATCCATGCTTTAAGGTAAAAGTGGCGGCGTTAACCGTCGAGGCCAAAAGCGCCTCACTAAAGGTAGCGGAGATTGCGCTGCTGATGCTCACATTGGTGCTGGCATTAGCCGGAACAGTGGAATTCACTATGGGTGCGGTGGTGTCTGGATTTGTGCCTGTTATAAAGCTCCATACATAGTTAGCGGCCAGGGCATTACCGGCCAGGTCCGTAACCGCGATAGTAATCGTGGCGGTATAGTTGGTGCTGACTGCGAGAATACTATTCGGTGTAAAGGTTGCCGTGAGGCCGCCAGTGTAGCCCACCGTGCCGTTATCAGTCACTGACCCATGCTTTAAGGTAAAGGTGGCGGCGTTAACCGTCGAGGCCAAAAGCGCCTCACTAAAGGTAGCGGTGATTGCGCTGCTGATGCTCACATTGGTGCTGGCATTAGCCGGAACAGTGGAACTCACCACGGGTGCGGTGGTATCTGGTGTGGTTCCTCCACCACCTCCGCCTCCACCGCCTCCGCCTCCACCGCCGCCTGCAGTCGGTGCGAATGTCCATACATAGTTAGCGGCCAGGGCATTACCGGCCAGGTCCTTGGCCCCGGTAGTAATCGTGGCCGTATAGGTGTAAGAAGGAAAGAGAGCAACATCCGGCGTAAAGGTTGCCGTGACGCCGGTGTAGGTCACCGTGCCCGAAACAGGCGTGGTACCTTGCATTAAGGTAAAGGTGGCGGTGGTGAGCGTCAAGGGGTTCATCGCCTCTGTGAAGGTGGCGGTCATTGCACTATTGGTAGCCACATCGGTGGAGCCAATAACCGGGATGACGGAGCTCACTATGGGCGCAGTGGTGTCTGGTGCTGCACCTGTGGTAAAGTTCCACACTTTGTTAGCGGCCAGGGCATTACCAGCCAAATCCTTGGCCCCGGTGGTAATCG
>PLLL01000077.1 GCA_003141235.1 Dehalococcoidia bacterium | reverse complement strand
TGGCCCCCATCGCCAAGATGTTCACCCTTGGTCATGACTTCATGCCGCCGCCTGTCCACGCCGGAGGTCTGCGTTATCACGGCATGGCGCCTCTGGTCAGCCATTTGCACAAGCTGGGCATTATCGAAGCGAGAGCCGTACCGCAACTGGCCACGTTCGAGGCCGGCATTATCTTCGCCCAGACCGAGGGCATCATCAGCGCCCCGGAGACCAACCACGCTATCAGGGTAGCTATCGATGAAGCCCTGAAGTGTAAAGCCAGCGGCGAATCCAAGGTCATCCTCTTCAATCACAGCGGACACGGGCACTTTGACATGGCCGCCTACGAGTCTTACCTCAGCGGGAAACTGACCGATTACTCCTATCCCGAAGACCTGGTCAAAGAAGCCCTAAAATCGCTGCCGGAAGTACCCGCCGAATATAGATAATACTATTTTCCCGGGAAATCATGGCCCCCTCTCCCTGAAAAGAGAGGGGGCTTTTTTAATAATATTTTAATAATTTTGCAGTATGTTATAATTATGAACAGAATGAAAATAAAAGCTCAGCTCTTAATAGCAATCTTATTACTTCTAGTCGTAGCACTTTTACCGGGTTGTATCCTTATAACTACGCCGGAGACAACAGCAAACACTACCACAATTACCACTACAGCTACATCTACCGCCCCACCGATAGCCACCAGTTGGACGCCATCTGCTTCCTCGAGCACCCGTTCAACGTTAGCGTTACCCGATATCGCTGATGTTGTCGCCCTTGTGAAGCCTTCAGTAGTGGCAATTACCACGGAAGTAACTGTCCTGGACTTTTTTAACCGTCAGTATACCCAGGAAGGGGCAGGTTCGGGGTGGATTATCGATTCCAACGGCATCATCGTGACCAACAATCACGTCATCGAGGGCGCCAAGTCAATTACCGTTACCCTGGATAACGGCGACTCTTACTCCGCCGATGTTAAATCGGTAGCGACGGATACGGTTAACGACCTGGCTATCCTTAAAATAAATGCCAAAAATCTGCCGGCGCTTAAAATAGGAGATTCTACCAAGCTGAGAGTGGGAGACTGGGTGGTCGCCATCGGCAACTCAATGGGAATGGGCACACGGGCCACGGTAGGCATCATCAGCCAGCTCAATGTAATGCTGCAGGTAGACCAGGACGAAACCCTGTACAATCTGATTGACACGAGCGCCGCCATTAACCCCGGTAACAGCGGCGGCCCGCTGGTTAACCTGTCCGGCGAGGTGGTCGGCATTACAAGCGCCAAGATTGTGTCCACCGGTACCGAGGCCACCGGCTTCGCTATCAGCGCCGAAACCGCTACGCCGATTATCCAGGAACTTATTAATAAAGGCTTCGTTTCCCACCCGTGGCTGGGCGTAGGGCTCTATACGGTAGACCAGACGGCCATCCGACAATTAAAGCTGGCAGTTAATAGCGGGGTGGTGATAATTCAGTTGTCGGACGGCTCTCCCGCAACTCTGGCAGGTCTACAGAAGAATGATGTTATCGTCAGTGTTGCCGGTCAGAAGGTAACCGATGTCGCGACGTTTACGCATGTCCTGAACTCGTGTAAAATCGGCCAGCCGGTTGAAGTAAAATATTGGCGCGGCAGCACCCAAAATACCGTCATGGTAACGCCCGCCGAGACCCCGCTGACTTAGATAATTTTATAGCGATTGATTTATACACACCGCTCACCCTTCGACAAGCTCCCTTCGACTTCTCTCAGGACAAGCAGGGTGAGCGGATTTATTTTACTTCGCTTTTTTCACGCCCAGTGTTATGCTGGCACCGGCTAGCCTGAAGGACTCCTGAGCATCAACATCTTCCGGTATTTCGTCTTCGATATTTACTGCCAGAGTTTCCTGCCGGATATAATCGGAAAAGGCGGAAATAGACTGCACCAAGTGGGCCGCCCCATCATAGTAAAGAATAATGTGGTCAGCGATTTCGTAACCGGCGTTACGGCGCATCGTCTGAACGCGATGGACGATTTCACGGGCAAAGCCCTCGGCCTCTAACTCCATCGTGATTTCGGTTGAGATAGCGACACTATTATTCGCCTCTTTGACCGTCGCAAAACCGGACATATCCAAGGCGGCGACTCTCTCAACCGTTTCATATTCAATCCCTTTGACGTTGAGTTCTTCCAGCACCAGCGGATTAAGCCTCTCCATCGCCTGCTTTTCCCAGTCTGATGAAACACCGATATACAGCGTTTCCAGGGGCTGACGCACCTTGATATTAGCCTTGCTCCGCGCCGCCCGTCCCATACTGCATACCTTCATCGCCAGGCGGTTATCATCAGCCAGCTGCTTATTTATTTTGCTTTCGTCCGGCATCGGGAAATCGGTCAGGTGTACGCTCTCCGGTGCGTCCTGGTAGGCCGACTTCACCAGGTTCTGATAAAGCTCCTCAGCCAGGAAAGGCGTAAACGGGGCCATCAGTTTGGACAGCGTGACCAGACATGTATAAAGGGTGTTGTAACCGGAAAGCTTATCCGCATCGTTTTCGCTCTTCCAAAAGCGCCGACGACTCCGCCGCACGTACCAGTTAGACAGACCGTCGACAAAACTCTCTATCTTACGGCCCGCCTCGGTGGGGTTATAGCTATCCAGCGCCGCGTTGACATCAGTTACAAGCTGGTTTAGCTCGGAGAGAATCCACCTATCAAGCTCGGCCTCGGGCGCCGGGAATGTCCCCTGGGGCGGGGTATATTTATCGATATTGGCGTACATGATGAAGAAAGAGTACACGTTCCATAAAGTTGAGATAAAGCTGCGTGATGTTTCGCTCAACTTTTTCTCGTCAAACTGGCGTGGATTACTTGGCGCGGAGGCGGTATAGAGATACCACCTCAGGGCGTCAGCGCCATACTGGGCCACTATTTTCACCGGGTCAACGATATTGCCGCGGCTCTTACTCATTTTCTTGCCCTGAGCATCCTGGACAAGCTCCAGACAAATACAATTCTTGAAAGCAGTCCGGTTGAAAAGCAATGTAGAGACGGCATGGAGACTATAAAACCAGCCGCGCGTCTGGTCAATGGCCTCGCAGATGAAGTCGGCCTGTTTTACCTCTTTATCAAAGAGTTCCTTGTTTTCCATTGGATAATGGAGCTGGGCAAAGGGCATCGAGCCGGAATCGAACCAGCAGTCCATTACTTCCGGCGTGCGCTGCATCTTACCGCCGCACTTGCCGCAGTTAAAAGTAACATCATCCAGATAAGGGCGATGCAGGTCCAGCGGCTCTTTCAGACCGTTAAAGCCGGGTTTATTCTTCAGTTCGTCTACGCTGCCGACACATTCAAAGCCGCCGCACTTTTCACAGCGCCAGATGGGCAGCGGCGAGCCCCAATAGCGCTCGCGGGCAAATGCCCAGTCGATGTTATTCTTGAGCCAGTCACCAAAGCGCCCGTGCTTGATATGCTCCGGGTACCAGTTAATCTCTTCATTGCCAGAGATAAGGGCACCCTTGACCGCTGTGGTGCGTATGTACCAGGTCTGCTTGGCGTAGTAAAGCAGCGGTGCGTCACACCGCCAGCAGAAGGGATAAGTATGGCGGACTTTTTCACTTTTTAGGAGCAGATTCCTGGCTTTCAGGTCTTCGATAATTAACGGGTCAGCGGCTTTAACGAATTTACCGGCAAACGCATAATTTCCAGTGATTTTACCCTGTAAGTCTACCTGCTGGACGAAATCCAGTTTCCACTTTTTTCCGGCCTCATGGTCATCCTCACCAAAGGCCGGGGCGATATGGACAATGCCTGTGCCATCCTCCATAGTTACGAAGTCACCACTGATAACCTGATAGGTTAAATTTTTTTCAGGCTTCTGAACCTGTAATGCGCCGTTTTCCTGGAACTGTAAACGCTCTACCCCAAACTCGTGGGGATTGAAAAGCGGCTCATATTCAAGTCCGACCATTTCTTTTCCGCCCAGCTTCTTCGTTTCTTTATAGCCTTCCGGTTTAACCACCCCTGCCAGGCGCGCCGCCATGATCAGATAATCATTATCTCCCTGGAGCAAAACATATTCTGCGTCCAGGGCCACAGCTAAAGCCGTATTTCCCGGCAACGTCCAGGGCGTGGTCGTCCAGGCGAGGAGATAGACCGGTTTATCATCAGGTAATCCTATAGATGATTTGCCGGTCACCTTAAACTTTATGTAAACTGACGGGTCTTCCGTATCGTCCTTATAGCCCTGAGCTACTTCATGAGAGCTTAAAGACGTACCGCAACGCGGGCAATGAGGGGTCACCTTATAGCCCTGGTAGACATAGCCTTTGTCCCACATCTGCTTGAGTGCCCACCAGACAGACTCGATATAACTGTTATCCATCGTCTTGTAGGCATGTTCCAAATCTACCCAGTAACCGATGCGCTCCGTCAGGCTGTTCCATTCTTTGAGATATTTAAAGACGCTCTCCCTACAGCGCTTATTGAACTCTTCCACTCCGTATTTTTCTATCTGGTCTTTGCCGGAAAAACCTAGCTGTTTTTCAATTTCCAGTTCAACAGGCAGACCGTGCGTGTCCCACCCGGCAATGCGCGGCACATAATAGCCCTTCATCACTTTATAGCGCACGATGATATCCTTGAACACCCTGGCCAGCACGTGGTGAATACCAGGATTACCGTTAGCGAAGGGCGGCCCTTCATAAAAAGTAAAGCGCGTGCCGTCTTTCCTACCATCCACACTGCGCTTAAAGATATCCTTTTCTTTCCAGTAAGCGAGGGTTTTCTCCTCCATTTGCGGAAAGCTCACCCGGCTGCCGACAGGATTAAACATAATTGTACCCCCCTGTTTGATAACAATTTTTCTGTCATTGCGAGATCATTGAAGCATCTCTTTTTTATTGCTCCTCCCCACCTGGATTCCGTGTCAAGCACGGAATGACATTTCTGGTGATAGGATTGCTGTCGCTACGCTCCTCGCAATGACATTCAAATAAAAATAAAAAAGCCCCGTCTTTAAGGGACGGGACTCATTTGTACCCGCGGTACCACCCTATTTCCCCCCGATTATATCGGGGGGCACTCTACAGGACACGAATCATGCCCTCGTCACGGTTAACGGTTGACGTAACCAGCCTGGCTTACTCGTCCCGATTGTGATCGGGGCTTTCAACCGGCAGCTCGGGAGGGATTTTCAGGACGATGGATATGTCTGCTCGCACCGTACCAGACTCGCTGGATATCTTTTACCGCCCCTACTCTTCTCCGTCAGAGCCTTTCTCAGCTAAAGGTTAGCATATTCAAGTAACAATTAGCAACTTTCAAGTATCAAACCCCTCCACCCCTTGTTACTTGATATTTGATACTTAATTAATAACGGTTTTTATTTTTAGGGATAATCTCCACTTTACGGTTTTCGCCTTCGCCGGTGCTCTCGGTAGTAACATGAGGGTGGTTGGCCAGAGCAAGATGTACCACGCGCCTTTCGAAGGCCGGCATCGGTTCCATAGTAAAAGACACCCTTCTGACTCTTACCTGGTCCGCCAGCTTATTGGCTAATGCCCTCAACCCTTCACAGCGGCGCTGCTTATAACCTTCCACGTCCAAAACAATGGGCATCGTTACAGCCATTTTGTGAGACATTATCAGCCTGATGATATATTGCAGGGAAACCATGGTCTGGCCTCTCCGACCGATGAGAATCCCCAGGTCATCACCTTCGATATTCAGACCGATGGAAGCGGTTTCGCCTTCTTCCCCGTTAACAGTAAACTCCTCGGATATCGTCACTTTCGAGGGTAAATCCATCAATCCCAGAAGATCTTCCAGGACTTTTTTAGCCGCTTCGAATATTTCTGTTTGTTTTTCAGGCATCTCCATAGTCGTTCAACCCCTTATCGATAATGGCCTCACTTTTTAGGACGATGCTGAGACCTGTCTTTACCCGGTTGATATCTATTCTTATTCGGCTTTAACATCTGCGCTCTTAAAGTCTCGCTATCAGGTAATACAATATCAGCGCTGATTTTTTCCGTAGATATTTNNTCTGTCTTTTCATCTTTGGCTTCGAATTTAACATATTTTTTATCAGCTTCGGTTGGTTTTGGGGCTTGACGTTTTAATCCACCCCAGCCGGTGCTATGGTATTGTATAGCTATCCTGATAATGCTGTTGGTTACCCAATAAAGCGCCAGGCCGCTGGTGAAGTTTAAAGAAATATAAGTAAACATCATCGGCATCATCCAGAGCATTATCTGTGCCTGCTGCGCCTGTTTAGGGTCAGACGACTGAGTCGTCGACATTTTTTGTTGTATCCACATCGTGACACCGACCAGAACAGCTAGAATCATATTGGATTTAGCCAGGTCTAGTCCCAGAAAAGCGTTGTTAAGCGGTAGTATCGAATAAAGTATCGGCCACGGGTAAAGATACGTCGATAGTTTTAGCAATCCTTCCGGCGCCACGGCCAGGGCAAGCATAATCGAGCCATAAAGAGCAAACCAGACCGGCATCTGGATGAACATGCTGACGGCGCAGCCGGCCGGTTTTACACCCGATTCCTTGTAAAGCTTCATCTGCTCCTGGGCGAGCTTCTGCTTGTCGCGGGCGTACTTTTTCTGGAGTTCGGCCATTTTAGGCTGGATATCCTGCATCATCTTGGCCGAACGTATCTGGTTCCGTGTCATCGGGAACATGGCCAGATTGATGATGATGGTCAGGGCGATGATAGCTAATCCAAAGCTATTGCCCAGGTAGTGAGACATCACTATCAGGACGTTGACGAGCGGCTGCTGGATAATAAGTTCCCAGATATTCAAAGCAGGCTACCTCAATTCTGGCCTTTTAAAGAAATCGGCGGCAGTACCGCGCCGCTGGCAGCATTGATACGCTGTAAAGCTATGTCTTGGGTTTGTAAATAGATAATGCCTTGATACGCGGTCAGTGGGCCGTCAACTTCCAGTTTGAGGTCCGCCAGTTGGGCAGCTTGATTGGATACGGTATTCACGGAATAGATTAAGCCCTTTTTCGTGGCAAAAATAATCGATTCGTCCACGATAACCGGTTTGGAAGCTATGCCGCTGTTCAAGTTTATCACAGCCACCTTTTCCCCGGTATCCGCCTTGAGGATATAGACATTGCCGTCAAGACAGCCGGCATAAATCATGTTGTTGACGATTACCGGCTCAGACCAGAACCAGTTTTCACCGGTAATATTCCACTTTAAAACTCCATCGGCGGCGTTCACAGCGTACAGGTTCCTATCGAGGGAACCAAAATAAACTATGCCATTATAAACCAGGGGAGTAGCCATATTAGCCCCCTGGGTCTCAAAAGGTTGCTCCCACTTTTCCTTGCCGGTCGTAGTGTCAAGGGCATACAGCTTTTTATCGAAAGAGCCAATGTACAGCGTCCCGCCGCTGATAGCGGGCGTTGCCCATATTTTAGCTCCGGTAGCAAACTCCCATAGTTTATCTCCGGTAGCGGCATCGAAAGCATAGACTTTGCCATCGGCGCAGCCGATATATAGCTTGCCCCCATCAATAACCAATCCGCCTACAAACGGCTGGAGGTAGCTATCACGCGGGTAGACCCACCGCTCAGACAGCGTGCCGGTAGTATAGGCATATATTTTACCGTTGTATCCGGCGATATAGACCAAATTCCCGGAAACTACCGGCGTTCCGTAGATAGCCACACCGGTCGAGGCTGATGAACAACCGCCGCCGGTACTTGAACCGCAGCTTAGAAAACTCGTCGTAGCGGCATTTGTAATTTTATTCGCCCACTGGCGGCTGTCATCATTGAGGTTCAAAGCCACCAATCTGCCTTCCCTGGAGCCTACATAGATGGTATTATCGGAAACTGCCCCGCCTGACCATCCGATAGGGCTAATGCCGCTGATACAGCCAAAAGCAGCTGCACCGACCATGATTATCATCACCGCCAGGAGAACTATCCGGCCGATATGCCACTTAATTTTAGAACTCAATTTACTCCTCTTAAATTACGGTACCGGGTCATATCCGCCAGGATTCAGCGGATGACAGCGGGCGATACGTCTGGCGCCCATACCTATACCTTTAATCAGGCCGTACTTGATAATAGCCTCTTGCGTGTAATGTGAACAACTCGGCGCGAAACGGCAGGCAGGCGGGAATATCTGTGAAAGCGTGATTTGATAAAGCTTAATCAACCCCAAGGCTATTGCCTTCATGTTCCCCCATAAATAGTCCGGCCCGATCTAATAAATTCCCGACCGATTTCCCCAGGGTAGTAAAATCAGCGTTTGCGGCCGGGTTACGGGCGATGATTATTATATCCCACCCGGGCGGCAGGTTCATTTGTCTTAATATTTCGCGCAACCGCCGCTTTATTTTATTCCTGACCACCGCCTTGCCCACCCGCCGGCTGATTGTCAGTCCATATCTAGTATGGTCAAGCCCGTTAGGCAACGACTTGATGACAATTTCTCTAGCTGCCCATGACCTGCCTTTTTCGTAGACCAGCTTAAATTGCGTTTTCCCGGTTAGAGTCGTTTCTCCCCTCAAGGTTACCCCACCCGGACCAATTAATACCGCTTTTAGACGACGGTTAATTTCTTGCGTCCCTTCAATCTTCTGGCTTTAAGGACATCCCGTCCGCCGCGCGTGCTCATTCTCTTTATAAAACCGTGTTCACGCACCCTGGGTTTCTTTTTTGGTTGATAGGTTCTTTTTGGCACTTTAACTCCCTATCGTTAATAATAATTTCAAGGAAATAACTAACGAGATAACTGGTACGTTCAGCGATACTAGCTCTTTAAACCGACGCCCCCGGTCTTGCGGATGTGGATCTGCGTAAACGGTAATAGCGCCAGATGCCTCGCCCTCTTAATAGCGGCGGTCAACGAACGTTGATGTTTGGCACAGGTACCGCTTTTCCGACGTGGCGTTATTTTAGCCCTGTCCGAGATATAAGGTCTTAAGAGCGCCGGGTCTTTATAGTCAATGTAAGTGACTTTGTCCCGGCAGAAGAAGCAGACTTTACGCTTGGGTATATATTTAGATCTGCCGCCCGGTCTTCTTGGTCTGGTGTCTCTAGATTGTGTCATCCTGCCCCTCTATCTATATAAAAATGTTTTCTCAACGACGTTAAAACGGTAGGTCTTCCGGTTCCATCTCGGTAGCGCTGCCTTCTTCGGTCTTTTCATCCGTGAGGGCACCCGCGCCGCGCCTGTCCAGGAAGATCACCCTGTTGGCGATAACTTCAATACGTGTATGCGCCTGGCCATCCTGACTTTCCCAGTTCCTGGTATGTATCCTGCCTTCAGTATATACCAGTTTGCCTTTGGCGAGAAATTGATTACACTGTTCCGCCAGTCTGTTCCAGGCTACCACATTAAACCATTCCGTCTCCTGACGGCGTTCTCCTTCCGGAGAGGTATAAACCCAGTTAGTAGCTACCGAAAAAGATGTAACCGGCTTGCCGTTTGGGGTGAAACGCATTTCCGGTTCGTTCCCCACATTCCCGATAATCGTTATCTTATTCAGACTCGGCATGGCCTCTTCACCTCCCCGTACGGCTTAATAACTCAACATCCTCTTCAGTTTAAGTGCCGGCTTTGATTAAAAGATGCCTGATAACTTCTTCGGAAATTCTCAAATTAGCTTCAAGTTCTTTGGCCCGGGCCGGTTTGGTCTGGAACTTAACCAGAATATAAAAACCCTCTAGAAAATGCTTGATCGGATAGGAAAGTCTCTTTTTGCCCCATTTCTGCATATCGGAGATGACACCTTCGCGGGTGGTAATAAACTGGCTAATGCCGTTTATTCTACTCTCGATAGCTTCTTCGGCCATATCCGGATTTAGGATAAATACCAGTTCATAGGCCTGTAATTTTTTATCTCCAACAATTGGCACTATCTTTTTCTTTGGCACATCAATTTCCTTAGCGAATTTTAGGTTATTATACCATAATCCTGAAATAGAGACAACAATAGCAGCGGACGCATTGACCTTTTACAAAGGGAAATTGCTTGACACCTATTTCTACCGATGATAGACTAAAAAGAATCAGGATAACTTTTTTCTCCGGCCCCGTGGTGTAGCGGTCTAACATGCCACCCTGTCACGGTGGAGATCGGGGGTTCAAATCCCCCCGGGGTCGCCAAACAGTAGACACATTTGCAGTTGTAGGCTTTTTGAACGTATATTCGATTGTCACGTCCTGCCCGTCTATTATAATCCGCTCAATAAAGTGAGTTAGCGCGGCCTTTAGTTCCTGCCTGTCAGTCGTTTCGAGTATGGCCTTTACCTTCCCCATAATGTCATCAACCATAGCTTCAGTGATAGCAGGGATTTTTAAAGCCTTTTCCCGTTCCTTTGTATCTCGGCTAGTCTCTTATTCAGCTTGTTAATTCGTTCGTGCAGCTCGTTGATAGGCTCTGCCATTGCCTCTACATGAACACCGCTCTTAATTGCTGCATAACACCTATTTAACTCCAAATTAGATTGCGCTATTTGTCCCTCTACCTGCTTTTGTTCTATATCATCCTCTAGGTGGTTTTTTGCGTCTTCGGCCTGTATGTATTCCAATCCCTTTTTAATAGCTGCCCGAGTAATCACGTTTTCCTTAAGATTGTCCAGGATAAAATTCTCTATCGCCTCTTTCTTCAATAAGGGACATGGCGACAGCTTTTTGCCTAACTTTTTTCGATTGCCACAAGCATAATACATCCGTTCGCCGTTAGTATGCCCAGTGTATGGCGCGTCATGTTCTTTACACCATAGAAGACCTGACAGAATATAAACATTGGGTGAGTGCTTACGCCGTCCTGATATCTTGGGTTTTTTAGCATCCAACACGGCCTGGACTCGGTCGAATAAATCCCTAGATACTATCAGCGAATGTGAATCGGTTATTATGATGAATTCCTGCGGCGTGTTTCTTAGTCTGCGTGTCTTTTTATCACTAAGGGAAGCTCGCCGGGTAGTGTTGTATATGCGTTCTCCGATATAAGCCCTGTTGCGTACCAGGCGGATGCCCGTCGGGCCGGGCCCTATGCAGACAGACCATCAGGTGTTCGCCAGAAGGCCATGGACCCTGTATCGCGTGGGTTTTCATATAAGCCAGAGGCTGCTCGTCAACGTGTTTGCCCGCCGTTCGCGGCCTCGCCTATCTCCGCGTCGGTCTTGCCTTTGGGATAGCCATGTCATGATTTCAACTTCGTAGCGCGTAAGCACGGAATCAAGAGCTACCGGCTCTTCCTCCAGCAGAAGCAGGCCTTGCTTGGAAACTTTGTACACCATACAAACTGCTCCGGGTGATTTTTACTATATCTTACGAGCGATTTCAGAGCCCTCGCGCATGGCGGCAAAGATACTGCGTTTCCCGGAACAGTCACCTATCTTATAAGTCTCGGGGACGATGCTGGAAATCAGGTCTCCCAATCTGGAATTGTTTACCGCACCCACGGCCAACACCACGGTATCCGCTTTCAGGAAAAAGAACACATTTTCCTTCTCCGGCGGCTCGCCGCTATCCCACCAGCAGTTGACGCCGCTTTCGGTAATGCTTTCCGGCGTGCAGTTGGGGAACAGGCGGACATCGTTAGCCAGCAGCAGGTCCTGGAAAACCAGCTTGGAGTTGTGCATGAGTCCGCGGGCGATTTTATTGCGAGTAACCACGGAGACCTTCTTGCCGCGCTGGGACAGGAAGAGGGCGGTCGTCAGTCCCACCAGTCTGCCGCCGACAATCACAACTTCATCGCCGACTTCAACTTTTCCCGCCAGGACATCGGTAGCCTGGACGACATTTTTACCGTCGGCCCCGGGGACATTCAAAGGAACGGGGCTCGACCCCGTAGCCGCTAACACTATGTCCGGTCTCATTTTTTCCACCAGCCCGGCATTCACCTCCTGGTTCAAGAACACTTTTACGCCCGCTTTGCGCATTCCGGTCGATAGATAATTGATAAGGCTCATCTCTTCAGGGAGGAAATTAGCCACCAGGCTCCACTGGCCACCAAGATTAGGAGCCTTTTCGTAAAGTGATACATCGTGGCCGCGTTCCGCCAGAGTACGCGCCGCCTCCATGCCTGCGGGGCCGCCGCCGACGACCATTATTTTCTTTTTACGCGCGGCCGGCTCGAGTTTGTAGTCTAGCTCTCTGCCCATGCCCATGTTTACCGTGCAGTTGGCGTAAACGGTCTCCTCACGCGCTGCCTGGCAATGCCCGCAGAAAATACAGGGACGGATGTCTTCCAGCCTGCCTTCGCGCGCTTTGTTAGGCAGGTCAGGGTCGGCCATTAAAGGCCGGCACATCTCAACGAAATCGGCTTTGCCTTCCTGAAGGATACGCTCGCCCAGGACGGCGTCTATTTTCCCTACGGCGATGATAGGGACTTTGGCCACTTTTTTAATGGCCTCCGCCAGCGGCACGAGAGCCCCCGAAGACTGGTACATGCTGGGAAACTGCTTGTGATGGGTCTCGAAGGGTCCGGAAGAAATGCTGAACCCGTCAACTCCCGCTTCCTGGAGCATTTGTGTGTGCTCCTTGGCCATATCCAAGGTGATGCCCCCGTGTATATAATCATCACCGTTCATGCGTACCATGATGGGGAAGTCCGGGCCGAGTTCTTTTCTTACCCGGCGTACCACCTCGCAGGGGAACCTGGCCATATTCTCGATGCTGCCCCCGTATTCGTCCTTTCTCTGGTTCGTCCGCGGGGAAAGGAACTGGTGCAGCAAATACCCGTGCCCGGCGTGTATCCGGGCGGCGTCGAATCCGGACGCTTTACCACGCCGCGCGGCCTGAGCAAAAGCCTCCAGCAGCCCGTCGATGTCGTCTTTTGTGATAGTCTGCGTCCAGAACCCGGTCTGGGGATCTCTCATGCCAGTAGGGGCAATTACGCGCAGCAGTTCGGGGTATTCCAGCGGAGGCCGGCGCTGTATCGGCCCGGCCAAGGTCGCGCCTTGATGCCCCAGCGAAAAAGATATCTTCGTCCCATAGGCATGAATAGACTGGACGAAACGCCGGCATCCGGCGATGTGGTCGTCCGTCATCATTCCTAAAACGCCTGGCCCGAAAATAAGCTGGGAGGCGTAAGGTCGCCCGAGCGACGCCACCGTCAACTGGATGAGACCGGCGCCGCCTTTAGCCCGGGCTTCATAGAACGCCAGCAAGCGTTCGGTTAAAAAGCCGTCGGGTTTGGTGCCGAACGTAAATCCATGCCCAACGGGCGCGAAAGCGATTCGGTTTTTTACTTCCATATTCCCGATTTTACCGGGGGTGAATAGCTTGACCAACCTTTCCATACGTTCTCCTTTTGGCAGCATCGTTTTGGTGAGACTATTAGAATTCTAGCTAATCCGAAAAGAAAGTCAAGATTGAGCGAACTTACTATTTATTGGCGTCCGTTTTCACCATACGTCGCAATCATAGCTGGTAGCGATGAGATTGTCAAACAAGGATTTGATTGAATTCACACTTCTGCTAGACAACAGTCCAGGAAAAGTGTAATATTGTTCGCGGGAGATTTAATATGGAAAGAAATTCTTTTCCTTTTCCAACAGAGAAGTCGGTGCCTAAACAATCCAGGGTAGGGAATAAATTGTCAAAGCCAGGTGAATATAGCGGATACTCCGATATCATTTTTCATCAGATTGTACGACTTTCCCAGTACGTGCCAGGATTTGATTCTACTAAGCTGGCGGTCGATATTTATCGTCCTGCAGAGAACGGAAAACCAGTTACCACGCCCTTACCAGCGATATTAATTAATACACAATACCAGAGAAGAGACGAATCATGGGAGAGGAATCTGGAAATCAGCGGGATTAACAACCTGGTAAAACACGGGTACGTAGTGTCAGTGGCTGATGCGCGCGGTACTGGCGCCTCGTACGGTGCGAGGAAAGAAGGGCTTTCTCCGGAACATACCCTGGACGGCAAGGCTCTTCTCGAATGGACTGCTGCGCAACCATGGTGTAACGGCCGTATCGGCATGATGGGGGGTTCATATTTAGGACAAAGCCAGTATATGTATGCTAGTACCCGCGAGCCACACCTGCTGGCGCTAGCGCCAGCAGCGGCTCCCCTGGACGTATTCGACCATCATTATGTGGGTGGCGTTTGGGAGGATGTGTCCTGGTTTTCACAAAGGTTAAGGACTCTTGACTTCAGTTCGCTAGCTCAACCCGTTGATGAAGACCCCGCTCCAGACTATCCGATGATGCGCGAAGCCCGGCTGGAGCATAAGGGCAATATTTATAACGACCAGATACTGTTCCCCGACATGTTCCGCGATAGCTGGAGCGACCTCGGTCAATTCCGGCCCAGTATCACCCTTTGTCCCCTGACCTATGCCGATAAAATCAAAGCATCGGGGATCCGCATTTATGTGATGGGAGGCTGGTTCGATATCTTTCTTCGAGATTCACTTATGGCTTACAAACTGTTCGGTCATAAACTGATTATCGGCCCATGGAACCACGAGGAAACATGTAATGGTGGAAGGGGAATACTGGCGGCCGAAAATCACCGGTGGTCCGATTACACGTTGAAGGGTATCGATAACGGTATAATGCGCGAGCCGGCCGTCCATTACTGTACCATAAACGCTTCCCCGGGGAAGGAATGGCAATTTGCTGAAGACTGGCCACTTCCAAACCAGAAATTAACAAACTACTATTTCGGTCCGGGCAAGTCCGGAACGGTGGCTTCAACAAATGATGGGACTTTGAGCAGTACACATCCTGCTATTTCAACCGGCAAGGATGATTATGACGCCTCCGCCAGGATTACGGTATTTGAAGGTAAATACTCCAGAGCGTCACGGCAATGGAACGGTGATATGACAGAAGGCGTCGATAAAAAAGGTCTAACCTATACCACCCTTTCTCTGGACACCGATGTAGTGATCACCGGACATCCGGTCGCCCATCTCTGGGTTTCCTCCACGGCGCTGGACGGCTATTTCTTCGTTTTTCTGGAAGATGTAAATAGCGATGGGGTTTCTCACTACGTTTCGGATAGAGGTATAAGAGCGTCCCGGCGGTCTATCCACATCGGATCACCCTGGGCTGAATTAGAAATTCCTTATCACCGAAGCAACAAGGAGGATTATGCCCCGCTCCCCACAGGCCGACCGGTTGAGCTGGCTTTTGACATCTATCCAATCTCTTATGTTTTCCGTAAAGGACATCGCATCCGGGTAACTGTCACCTGTTCACATTTACCGACCTATCAACTCCCCGAGAGTTTAAACTTTACTCCGCCCCCGGTGGTAAGCGTCTACCTGGACGCGGAACATCCATCTCACGTTACCTTGCCGGTAATACCCGAAAATCAGACATTATTACAATAATTGACATGATGTTTCAATGATGTTAGAATTCTGTTGAATTTAGCGGGCTTGAACGCCTAACATATTCACAAAAAAATAAAAAGAAGGAATGGATGATGAAAAGAATTCTTTTTCTAGCAATGGTCGGTCTCTTGTTGGCCGGATTTGTTTTGAACGGATGTTCCGCTTCGACACCATCAGTAACTGCAACCAAAGAGCTGAAAATTGGCTCCATTGTCGCATTAAAAATACCCGTGGGGTTGGAAATCAAGAAGTGGCACGATTTATTTGCCAAGATGATTAACGACCAGGGCGGCTTGAAAGTCGGAAACACTGTCTACCAGATTCAGATGACAGCCTATGACGGCAATAATATGGACCCCAACGCGACAAGTACCGCTGCTCAAAAGGCCATATCACAGGACGGTTGCACCATCCTGCTTGACGATTGGGCAGATGTCGCCGAGTTGACGGCATCAATAGCCGATCCCGCCCACGTACTTGTGCTGGGAATGGGCAGCACAAATGCGGCAGTCCAACCCACCGTCAATTATTACGTCAGGTCCAGCGGCGTGCATTTCGGGCGTGGCCTCAACTATTTCGTATACCAGGACTATCATAAGAAAGGCGCGAATACCGGGCTTGTTTGCGCGGGCGATTCCCTCGAAGGACATACGCAGGCAACCGAATATGCCGCGACGATGCAGGCAGCCGGCATCAAGGTACTTTCACCGGTATTTTATGACATAACGACAGTTGATTTTACCGCGTTTGCCACCAAGATAAAGAGCGAGAATCCGGACATGGTTGACATCACCGGCGCGACAAACTTCCCGGCGCTGGTCTCTGCACTAAAAGACAGCGGCTGGAAAGGTATGATTGCTCCGGGAGGCATTAGCGGCAGAGATACCGGCAACGTTGTAAAGATGGTTGGGAACTACTTCGATGGTGCTGAAACAGCCATGTTTGACCCTCGCGCGATTAAGCAAGACGCAGATATGCAGGCACTCATCGATGAATACACCAAAGAATACGGAACGTTCAGTACGGATGGTTGTTANNTATCTACAAAAAGGCCCGCCCGCCGTCAAGACGCTTGTCGGATATAGCCAGTTATTCGCCAGGCCGGACTTGCAGAACTTCCGGACCATTGATGCGGCTGGCGGACACGGCATTGGCATCGTGCAGAATGGGAACCTGGTATACTATGGCCAGGTTGCGGCTCAAGACCAATACCTGGCTTCCATCGTATCTTATAGCCAGGTAGATGTCTATCAGAAATACTGGGACCAGTATGGCAAACCCAAGTTCGCTTCGGAACCGGCCCTATTCACTTTCGCTGATTTGACAAAATAAAGTAATGTAATGATAAAGGATGCCCCGTCGATAGGACGGGGCATCCTTTATCGATTTTCTCAAAAAGAACCGGGTCTTATCCTCCAAGGTAAGCTTTAATTATGTAGTCGTCCTTCGCGATAGCTTTCGCATCACCTTTTAAAGTGATATTACCGACTTCTAACACATAAGCTGTCTGGGCAAGTCTTAAAGCCATCCGTGCGTTTTGCTCCACTAAAACAATAGTCACCCCTAACTGGTTAATCTGGGTGATAATTTTGGCAATCTCAGCTACCAAAATCGGCGATAATCCCACGCTGGGCTCGTCCATCAGCAGTATCTTTGGATTGGACATCAGCGCGCGCGCGACAGCAACCATTTGCTGTTCGCCGCCGCTTAGATCGCTGGCCTGGTTCTTGATCCTTGCCTTCAAATTGGGGAAATGCTCCAACATTAAATCCAAGTTCTTTTTGAATTCATTTTTCCCCTGCAGGAACCCTCCCATTTCAAGGTTTTGTTTAACTGACAGGGAATAAAACAATTGCCGGCCTTCTGGTACGTGAGCGATACCCCGCCGAACTATTTCATGAGGGGGCAGGGAATCAATTCTTTTACCCTGGTACCATACTTCGCCGGATGTAGGGCGCTTTAGGCCGGAAATAGTCCTTAGGGTGGTGGTCTTGCCCGCGC
>PLLL01000104.1 GCA_003141235.1 Dehalococcoidia bacterium | reverse complement strand
ACGCGGTACTTGTCCGCCTGCCGCCAGACCGTCTCGGACTGGGCTTCGACCCCGGCTACAGCGTCGAAAACAACCACGCCGCCATCGAGCACCCTCAAACTGCGTTCCACCTCGGCGGTGAAGTCCACGTGTCCCGGGGTGTCTATAATGTTGATGCGGCGTTCGTTCCAGTAGCAGGTAGTCGCCGCCGAAGTGATAGTGATACCGCGTTCACGCTCCTGGTCCATCCAGTCCATGACAGCGGTGCCATCATGCACTTCACCTATTTTATAGGTTTTTCCGGTATAAAATAGTATCCTCTCGGTGACGGTAGTTTTACCGGCATCGATATGGGCGATGATGCCTATATTGCGGATATCTTCCAGAGGGAAAGCCCTGGTCACTTTCTTATCTCCTGCCGCTTGCGGATTTACTTTAACACTATTATTAATTGTCCCAACCTCTTACCATCTATAGTGGGCAAAGGCCCGGTTAGCCTCGGCCATTTTATGCGTATCTTCCCGTTTCTTAATTGTGGTTCCCTGTCCCTGGAAAGCCTCTGCCAGCTCATCGGCCAGCTTTTCAGCCATTGCCTTGCCTTTTTTGGCTTTAGCGGACTGTATCAGCCATGTCAGCGCCAGGAAAAGCCCGCGGTCAGGCGCGACTTCCACCGGAACCTGGTAGGTGGCGCCGCCGACACGCCTGGCCTTAACCTGGAGGAGAGGCGTGACGTTTTTAACCGCTTGTTCCAGCGCCGCGATGGGGTCTTTCGACACCTTCTGCCCCAGTGACTCGAGAGCGCCGTAAACGATGCCCTCCGCAGTCCTTTTCTTACCGCGCTGCATGATTTTCACAATCAACCGGGATACGGTAATGCTTCTGTATCTCGCATCAGGATTGACTTCCCTTTTTATTGATTTAGCTCTTCTTGACATAAAAACTCCCGGACTAACTAGTTGTAGTTGACTCGGCTGCTTTCTTGCCCCTCTTGGCCCCGTATTTACTGCGGCCCTGCTTGCGGTTACTGACGCCGGTCGTATCCAGCGCCCCCCGGATAATATGATAGCGTACGCCGGGGAGGTCTGGCACACGGCCGCCGCGAATCAGCACTACCGAGTGCTCCTGTAATTCGTGCCCTTCGCCGGGTATGTAGGCGGTGACCTCAACGTGGTTGGTCAGCCTGACCCTGGCTATTTTACGTAATGCCGAGTTCGGTTTCTTGGGGGTCGTCGTTTTTACCTGGATGCAGACGCCGCGCTTCTGAGGGGAACTCTTGCCCTTAAGCACCCGGTTCTTTAAAGAATTATAGGTAAAACTTAACGCTGGCGTTTTATCCTTTTCCTTACTCTTATGGCGCCCCTTACGAACCAGCTGATTGATCGTCGGCATCTTCTTTTTTCTGTCCCCCTACAATTTTAATGGATGAGCCTGAGCTCATCCATTACGAATTCTTGTTAAGTGATAAACCAAGGTGTTTCAGCTCAATTTATCTACGTAACTGAATCCCGAACACTAAACATTAAATGTAGCATATCCTTATACCTTCTGTCAACATCTTTCGCGAGAAATCAGTAATAGCTGGGAACATCTACCGGAATGGCTTAGAAGATAACAAGCGAATATGCAGATTCTATTATACGTTTTGTATTTTAAAAATGCAAGTTTACTCGTCTTGCAATAGGTTGAGAGTAAAGGTAAAATTACATAAATGCAAAAAGTGAAAATAGAACTTGGCGCTAACAGCTATGAGATTTGCGTTGGTTCCGGCGTGCTTGCGCAGACCGGCCTTTGGCTGAAGGAGTTGGGTTTTTCCGGCCGTTTAGTTATCATTACCGATACCCACGTGAAAAAACTTCACGCCGGTATCTTGGAGAAGGAGTTGGCCGGGGCCGGTTTCGATGTGACCGTTCTGGAGATACCGGCAGGGGAGGCGCAAAAAACCCTTAAAAGCGCCGGCAAACTTTATGACGAGCTTAATGAAGCTAATGCCGAGCGGATTACCCCCATCTTAGCTCTGGGGGGTGGGGTTACCGGCGACCTGGCCGGGTTCGTGGCCGCTACCTATATGCGGGGAGTGCCTTACATCCAGATACCGACGACTCTGCTGGCGATGGCCGATAGCAGCATTGGCGGTAAGACGGCGGTTGACCGCGGCCGTCTGAAAAACGTCGTCGGGGCTTTTTACCAGCCGAAGCTGGTTGTGGCTGATATTGAAGCTTTAAAGACGCTTCCCGCTGTCGAGTTTGCCAACGGTATGGCCGAGGTTATCAAGCATGCCGCCATTTTAGATAAAGAATTCTTCGACTATCTTGATACTAATATGGAAAAGGCCGTCGCGCTGGATGCGGAAATAATGGAGTATATCGTTTTAAAAAACGTCCAGATTAAAGCCGGGGTAGTGGCCGTTGATGAAAAAGAAACCGGTTTAAGGGCGATCTTGAATTACGGTCATACCGTCGGCCACGCTGTTGAGGTGCTCTCCGGTTTCCGGTTAAAACACGGCCAGGCCGTAGCCATCGGCATGGTAGCGGAGGCAAAAATCTCTCAACGCCTCGGAATACTCAATTCGGGAGACGTAGACAGGCTGGAAAAACTCATTGTTAAAGCTGGCCTGCCCACGCGGATTCCTAAAACAGATATAAAGAAGCTGATGCAGGTGATGATGCACGATAAAAAGGTCAGGCAGGGCCGGTTAACGTTCGCCCTGCTGAAGTCCATCGGTGAAGCGTTTATTACCGGCGATGTCGATATCGCCTTCGTGGAGGAGGTGTTATCCGGTGAGCGCTAAACCTGTAATATGTGTCCCTATTATTGTTGACGACCCGGCGGCGATAAAGAAGGCAGAACCTCTGGCCGATTTTTTTGAAGTGCGTATTGACCTTATCGGGAAAAACTGGCGGGAAGTGCCAATGCAACTAAAGAAGCCCTGGCTGGCCTGCAACCGCCGCGCTGAGGAGGGTGGAAAATGGAAGGGGAACGAAGCGGACAGAATTAAGGAACTTTTAAGCGCCATCGGGTTGGGAGCCAGCGTTATAGATATTGAACTGTCCACGCCGGGGCTGGCGAAGGTAGTCAAAGAGATAAAAGGTAAGGCCGAATGTTTAATCTCATACCATAATAATAAGGAAACTCCCGTGGAAAAGCTGCGGGAGATTGTCAGGCAGCAGCTGGATGCCGGCGCCGATATCTGTAAAGTGGTTACCACCGCCCGCGCCTTCGCTGATAACCTTGCTGTTTTGCAGCTTATCAAAGAGTTTCCGGGGATAAAAGTAGTCGCCTTCGCCATGGGGGCGGAGGGGCAAATATCCCGGGTGCTCTGCCCGCTGGTTGGCGGTTGCTTTACCTATGCCTCTATGGCCGAAGGCAAAGAGTCCGCCGCCGGGCAGATGGCGATAGGGGAATTGAGGCAGATTTACAGGATGCTGGGGAAAGATTAACATGAATGTTTCAGGTAAGACCAAAGTTTGTGCTATCATCGGCGACCCTATCGACCACACCATGTCCCCGCCGATGCATAACGCCGCCTATAAGGAACTGGGGCTCGACTATATCTATTTACCGTTCCAGGTCAAAAAGGAGCATTTGAAACAGGCCGTCGCGGGTCTTAAAGCGCTGAATGTCCGGGGTTTTAATGTCACTATGCCTCATAAAGTATCTATCATTCCCATGCTGGACGGCCTCGACCCCCTGGCGGAGAAAATCGGCGCGGTCAATACGGTAGTGAACGATAAAGGTGTTTTAACCGGCCATAACACCGATGGTCTCGGCGTGTTGCAGGCGCTGCTGGAAAAAGGTTTAGAGCCGGAGGGTAAAAAAGTAGTCGTCATCGGCGCCGGCGGCGCTTCACGGGCTATTTCTTACGTCCTCGCTCAACATGGCGCGCGGCTGACCATCCTCAACCGTAAGCAGGAACTGGACTGGGCGGAAAAAATCGCTGCTTCTATTAATAAAGACCTCGGCGCGGCAGCCCAGGTAATGGAACTGGGTTCAAAACAACTGGCAGCGGCGCTGGCCGGGGCCGATATTCTTATTCACGCCACCAGCGTGGGTATGCACCCGGACACAGAAAAAAGCCTTGTACCAGCGGAATTGCTCAGAAGTGGGCTGACTGTCTTCGATGTTATTTACAGCCCCCTGAAGACGAAGCTGCTGCGGGATGCGGAAGCTGCCGGCTGCCGGACCATCGGCGGCGTTGATATGTTGGTGTGGCAGGGCATACTGTGTTTCGAGAAGTGGACGGGGCAGCAAGCCCCGCTGGAAACGATGCGCCGGGAAGCGATAAAAATGCTGCAAATAGAGGAGCATTAACTACATTCGTCATTGCGGGCCATCCATCAGGATATCACCATTCCTTATACCCCATCTCCCTGGATGGGAGAGGGACCAAGGGAGAGGGTGAAATACAGCGTGGCAATCTCGAACATTGCTTCAATTTATACTAGGGATTGTTTAGCTGAGTTCTTGATGACATAATATTATAGTCTCGGATAGGTATCTGAAATATGAAAACTAGCATTGCCCTTATCGGTTTCATGGGGACAGGTAAAACGGCGGTGGGGAAATTACTGGCTGAAATGCTGGGTAAAGAGTTCATCGAACTGGATGCCCTGATTGAAAAGAAAGCCGGCAAGTCTATCCCCGGTATTTTTCGTGATGAAGGGGAAATCGCCTTTAGAGAGCTTGAGATTGCTGTTACCCGTGAAGTCGCCGGTAGAAAAAATGCCGTTATCGCTTGCGGCGGCGGTATCGTTCTTAATAAAGTAAATATCGACCGCCTCGGACAGGAATGTGTTATCATTTGTCTGGCGGCATCTCCGGCGGAGATATTAAAACGCACCTCGACCGATAAAGACGGGAGACCGCTGCTGGCGGTAGCCGACCGGATGCGCCGGATCAAAGAGTTAATGGAGTTCCGCCGGCTTTACTACGAGCGTTCGGCAGATATCACGATAAATACTTCCCGGCTCACGCCCGGCACGGTGGCCCGGAGAATTATAGAAAAGGTTAAAGAACATGAAAGTTTCAGTAAATAAAAGCGCCGTAAAAGGGGTGGTGAACGTACCATCTTCAAAGAGTATGACGATCCGCGGGCTGATGTGCGCCGCTTTGAGCAGGGGCACCAGCGAGATAGTGCATCCGCTCATCAGCGATGATACTAACGCTGCTGCCGAGGTGCTCGGCAAGATTGGCGTCAGCATACAGAAAGAAAAAGATTTATGGCGGGTAACGGGGGGCAGCCTCCGCGCGCCGGGTGGGGAGCTGCATTGCGGCGAATCGGCCACCACCATGAGATTTATGACCGCCATTTGTTCGCTTATCCCCGGTACGCACACGCTGGTCGGCGGGCCTTTGCTTACTAAAAGACCGGTAAAATCGCTGGTCGAGGCGTTACGCAAATTGGGGATTAAATGTACTATGGGAGGCAAGACGACCCCTCCGGTAACCATAGAAGGGGGCACTCTGAAAGGTACGCTGACGGAGATACCGGGTAATATCAGCTCCCAGTTTATTTCGGCTTTACTCCTTATCGCTCCCTTTACGCAAAAGGAATTGAGTATTAAATTGACGACTCCGATGACATCCACGCCTTATGTGCTGATGACCCTCTGGTGCCTGAAAAAATTCGGGATAAATGTTAAACACGATGCGGGTAAGTTCGTCGTCCGCCGCCAGCGCTATATACCCACCCGGCTGGAGGTCGAAGGCGATTGGTCATCGGCCTCCTACTTTCTGGCGCTGGGGGCT
>PLLL01000013.1 GCA_003141235.1 Dehalococcoidia bacterium | reverse complement strand
TATGGTTCTATCGCCTCTATTATTGCCCTGCTCGTCTGGATATACTATTCGGCATTCATCCTGATTCTGGGAGCAGAATTCACGTTCCAATATGGTCGCATGCGTCACTCCGTGACTACGGGGAGTGGCGCCGATAAATAAAAAGGAGGTAACATGGGTATTTTATTAATTATTGGTATTATTCTCTTAATCTTGTGGCTGCTGGGATTCTTCGTCTTTAGTTTAGGCGCTTTGATACATATAGCGCTTGTTGTTGCTGTCATTCTCATTATTATCTGGCTGCTGAAAGCAGTGTTCGGACTATTTTAATCGTTTTGGCCTTTAAGTATAACTTAACGCCTGGTAGAGAATTCTGAGTGATTCGGAATTATGAGAGACTGCCTTTTCAGGACAAAATACTGCAAAGGAGAGAACACGCAAAAGAGAGAAAATGCCCTAAGGAAATTCAGTTCAGGTGATGGTTAATAAAATTAAGCATATAAAGGCCAGGTTGCAGACGGTAAAAGACCGTTTGCTAAATATTTCTGTAGTGCAGTTAATGTACCGCACCGCAGAAGGCGCAGGCAACCACGACGCCGCACAAAGAGCCGCCGGTGTAGCTTATTATGCAATTTTGTCCATATTCCCACTACTACTGGGACTCATTGCTATTTTTAGCTTTTTTTTGCCTTCGGTAAATCTGCAAGATGAACTACAGGTATTTATCGGTAAAAATGTTCCCGGTGCTACCGATATCCTGACGCAAGATATCGCGAGTAATGTAAAACTACAGGGCACCGTGGGTGTGCTGAGTATAGTTATATTTTTTTGGAGCGCGAGCTTGATGTTCAGTGCCATAAGCCTGGCGATTAACCGCGCCTGGGATATTCGCATACACCGCCATTTCCTCATTAGAAAATCCAGCGAACTGGGTATGGTGTTTGGTACCGGTATTCTCTTTCTCCTCTCCCTTGGAGCTAGTGCCGTCATTTCAATTTTACGTGGGGTATTTAATTTACCTGCCGCAGACCTGATAATAGCAGATTTGGGTAGCAGGCTGTTGGCATTCCTGCTGATACTGGCCGTTTTCCTGTTACTCTATAAACTTATTCCGAACACCAGGACATACTGGCGCAATGTCTGGCCGGGAGCGCTCACGGCCGCTATCCTTTTTGAAATCGCCAGGACTCTGTTTATTTTCTACCTTGAGCACTACGCTAATTACCAGCTTATCTATGGTTCTATCGCCTCTATTATCGTCCTGCTTGTCTGGATATTTTATTCGGCATTCATCATGGTACTGGGAGCGGAATTCACTTATCAATATAGTCGCATGCATGGCCCGGTGACTTCGGGGAGCAGCCCCGATAAATAAAGGAGAAGGGAGCTTACCAGCTCGGTGATGGCAGCGGCAATATCTGGGTAATCACCAGCCAGCCGCCGCCCCAGAAAGGGCTATCGATTACGGCCAAAGGGAAAGTCAGTCGGCTTTTAGCATAGCAGGGCAATCATACGGCACAGTGCTGGTAGAAACGCAGAGGGACTAGCCGACGCTGAGGGCGAGGCATCTGTATCTCAGCCGGACCATATGCTTTACTCCATCAGAGTAGAAAAGTAACGAATCCTCCGCATAGACGTATATATCAATGACGAACGCATTTTATCATACTCATCCAGGGAGGAATTATTATGAAGAGGCTATTATTCCTGATGCTAACTATCATGATGGCAGCCGGTCTTTTCGGCTGTTCTCAGCCGGCTTCGGTAGGACTGCTGATGTCGGACAAAGCCCGCATCACCTCGCCGGTGGTAAATCAATCCGACATGACAACGCTGGTAAACGGCGATAGTGCATTCGCTTTCGACCTTTACCAGGTTTTAAATAAAGCGGACGGTAATATCTTCTATTCGCCATACAGCATCTCGCTGGCTCTGGCGATGACATACGCCGGCGCCCGTGGTGAAACCGCCAAGCAAATGGCAGACACCCTTCACTACCTCCTGGGTCAAAGTGCTTTGCATCCGGCGTTTAACAGCCTGGATATCGAACTGGGGAAGCGTGGTGAGGGAGCTAAGGGCAAAGACGGCAAAGGTTTCCGGCTCAATATAGTCAACGCAATCTGGGGACAGAAGGATTATAAGTTCCTCTCGGCTTATCTTGACTTGCTTGCTGAGAACTATGGAGCCGGACTAAGGATTCTCGATTTCCGGAGTGCTCCGGAGCAATCACGAATAACCATCAATAACTGGGTCAGTGACCAGACGGAGAATCTTATCAAGGACTTGATTCCCAAAGGCAGTATTGATTCCCTGACCCGCCTGGTTTTGACCAACGCCATCTACTTCAATGCGGCCTGGAAACTCCCGTTCAAACCGGAAGCCACTACTAATGGTCCTTTCCATCTGATAAACGGCGCCGACGTAACGGTGGCGATGATGAAGCAAACTGCCTCCTTTAAATACGCTGAGGGTGATAATTATCAGGCCATAGAACTGCCTTATGACGGACAAGAACTCTCTATGGTCATCTTCCTGCCCGCGCCCGGACAGTACAAAGCCTTTGAAACGGCCTTGAGCAGCCGGCAGTTAAGCGACACTATCAACAATATTAAGTACCGGCAGGTTGCTCTCACGATGCCCAGGTTTAAATTTGAATCAGAGTTTGGACTTAAAGACACACTTATAGGGATGGGTATGTCAGAACCATTTCAAGATAGCGCCGATTTTTCCGGTATGTCCAGCCAAAGTGACCTGCACATTAGTGATGTTGTGCATAAGGCGTTTGTATCTGTAGATGAAGCTGGTACTGAGGCAGCAGCGGCTAGCGGAGTGATCGTGGGAACCACATCCATGCCGCTGGAAACGGTGACAGTTACTCTTGACCGCCCCTTCGTTTTCTTGATTCGGGATATTCAAACCGGCACTATCCTGTTCATCGGGCGTGTGATGAATCCGGGCGCGTAGGCTAGTCTCGAATCGCCACGGGTAAGGTAATACCAGCGTGAAGAGAATAGCATTCGTTTTATTGTTTAGGATTTAAAAGTTTGGAAATTAGAATTTAGGGTGGGTGGTAAAAACGGCGGTGTGTATTGGTGGGCCACTGTGGATTCGAACCACAGACTCTCCCGATGTTATCGGGATGCTCTAACCAGCTAAAACGTTTTCTTATCTATTGATGTTGTTTGTTACTTGTCACTTGCTACTTGGAATTTGTTACTTGGGGCAGGGCGGAAAGTAGGGTCGAAAATGGTGGGCCACTGTGGATTCGAACCACAGACCCCAGTCTTATCAGGACTGTGCTCTAACCAGCTGAGCTAGTGGCCCATATAAACTGTATCTAATTGTAGGGGATAGGGCGTGAAAAATCAAGCTTTAGCCTTATCTCTCCCCTTATCCCTACCCCGAGGTTGAATCTTTCCCCCGTTTTTATTATCGTCATTGCGAGGAGCGTAGCGACGTGGCAATCTCTATCAGCGCTTTAAAACATAGTTAGGGATTGCCGCGCCTCCCGATAGCGGTCAGGATGGCTCGCAATGACAAGAGGAAGTAAAGGTGTTCTGGATTCCCGATCAGGTCGGGAATGACGGGGGTGAATGGATTTTGCCCCTCACCTTAATCCTCTCCCGCAAGGGGAGAGGAAAGAATGCGGATTGCTTCGCGGAGTTTACCCTGAGCGGAGCGTGAGGGCTCCCAATGACAGACAATAAAAAACCCCGACCCATAAGGCCGGGGTTTCTCTTAACAACTGGACAGCGGAAGGAAAGTTTGCGTCCCGATTATAGGTCAGGACGACCGACCTAGGAGACTGGATGCACACCAATCATCTCCCTAGAAAGGAGGTGATCCAGCCGCAGCTTCCGCTACGGCTACCTTGTTACGACTTCGTCCCAATCGCAAGCCCCACCCTAGACAACTGCCTCCCTTGCGGGTTAGCTCATCGGCTTCAGGTGTTGCCTACTTTCATGACGTGACGGGCGGTGTGTACAATGCCCGAGAACGTATTCACCGTGCCAAGCTGATGCACGGTTACTAGCAACTCCAACTTCATGCAGGCGAATTTCAGCCTGCAATCCGAACTGAGGGTGGTTTTTTAGGATTAGCTCCGGATCGCTCCATTGCAACCCATTGTACCACCCATTGTAGCGTGTGTGTAGCCCAAGGCATAAAGGCCATACTGACTTGACGTCATCCCCGCCTTCCTCCCCGTTGTGCGGGGCAGTCTCGCCAGAAAAAACAACTGGCAACAGGGGTTGCGCTCGTTATGGGACTTAACCCGACACCTCACGGCACGAGCTGACGACAGCCATGCAGCACCTGTGAAGGTTACTGATTTAACAGTTCGTTCCCCTTTCGGTTCACTACTTCCAACATGTCAAGCCTTGGTAAGGTTCTTCGTGTTGCATCGAATTAAACCACACGCTCCGCTGCTTGTGCGGGCACCCGTCAATTCCTTTGAGTTTT